>JAHFAU010000006.1 GCA_023250385.1 Anaerolineales bacterium | reverse complement strand
CACCGCCTTGACCAGGAAGCCGCGGCCGGGCGGCATATCCTTCTTTAGGTTGAAGCTGCCCCGCACCCCCATGTATCGCACCGTCTCGACGTCCTGCAGCACCAGGGTATAACGCGCCGACTCGGCCCGTCGGCGAAGTTCATCCGAGCTGTCCCGGGTGATGTTGGTCGTCCCGGCGAGCACCAAATGCAGGTTCTTACCCTTGCCCACCTCGGCCAACCCCGGTAGGCCCACCCCGGAGCGACTTAACAGGCCGGCGTCATCGTAGTGGTCAATGATGACAAAGATCGAACGGGCCTGATTGTCCACCGGCGTGAAGATCTGAGAGTGGCCTTTGAGCCGCCCCCGAACGTTGTCATCGAACTCGGCCACCAGCCGCTTAACGACCGCATCCAGCTCCTGGGCATCCGTAACGGTGGCCAGCACGTGCGGGAGCTTGTCCAGCGTATTGCCGTCGCCGCTTCCCAGACTGAAGAAACGTCGGGCCGGGTCGGAGGGGTCGACCAGCACCATTGCGACCTGCTGCGGCGAGTAGCTGTGCGCCAGCGAGAGGACCAATGAGCGTAAGGTGGTTGTTTTCCCGGTCAGCGGCGGCCCCAGCACCAACCAATGGGGGCCTTTGGCCTTGAATTCGATCAGGGCCGGCTCGCGGTCAAGGTCATTGATCCCCACCGGAGCGGCAACTGCCGCCGGACCCTTGCTCAGGGCCGGAAGTACGGTCTGCAGGTCGATCGCCTCTGCAAGTGGCTCGACCGGTTTGGCCCGCCTGCCGGCCAGCGCCGGATTCTCGGCGACCATCCCCTCCCAGGCGGCCGCCATTCGCTGGGCGAGCTCTCGATAGGCCTCTCCGTCCGGCTCGCCGGCTGGGACACCAGTCTGAAACTCAAGCGGTTGCGGCCGGCCGTCGAGTATCTCGACCGCCAATCCCCTGCCCGGTTCGTCGTTAAAGCTGGCCCAGCCGCGCCCGACGATCGTGGAGTAATCACTGGGATCGGCCTGAGTTAGAGTGATCCGCTGTCCCAGGATGTTGAACAGCTTGCTGTGCACATCCGAAATCAGCGGGGCAGTAATGGCGAAGTGCACGCCGAAGGCGCGGCCATCCCGCACCAGCGCGATCAGATCCAGCAGATGCTGTTCGTAGGTCTCCTTGAATTCTGAAACATTGTCGATTACCACCAGCACCCTGGGAAGTGCAGCCTTCGGATTTTGGACGTTGTAGTCGACCAGCGAGTCGTAGGCCTGAAGTTTGTGCTGGCGATCGTCGAGAATCGTGCGCAGCATTCGCATCAGACGCTCGACTCGTTCTTCTTCATTGGCGTCGACAATCCCGCCGATGTGGGGAAGTGCCTTAAGCGCCTTGAGGCCCCCCCTCCCGAAGTCGAGGACGAAGACGTGCAGGTCGGCCGGTGAGAATTCGGCGGCCAGCGAGAGGATCAGCGACTTCAAGAAGGTGGTCTTGCCTCGTCCGGCGGCTCCGAACACCACCAGCGGGTCGCTGCCCAAGTCAACCTTGAGCAGCCGCTGCTCAGCCCGATATGGATTGTCGATCAGTCCCAGAGTGGTCTGAAGCGCCGTCGGCTTATTCCAATCGAGCGGCATCCACAGCGGCTTGGCCTTGGTGTTCTCCATCCAGCTGGCGACGACCGGGTTGATGACCACTTTCCCATCCGCCGGAGCTGGTTTGAGGTAACTCGCGTCGATCGGAGTATCGAGTGCCAAGACTCTTGGCAGTGGGTCCGGCCAGGGCTTGAGCTGCTTGGGAACCTTCTGCCGCTTCGCTTCCGCCCCCATCGCGCCAACCATCCAATCGATCAGCAGCCCCGGCTGGTTGTCGCTGCCCAGGTTCAATGCTTCGAGCATTTCATCGGTGGTGTAGACCGGGTCTTGTCCGATGTCCGTATACTCGCCGCCGGCCCAGGCAGCCTGCAGCTCGAGCAGCGGACCGCCCCCGATCTGGATATAGCCGCGGCCGCCCAACGCCGGAAGCGTTGCGGCGTCCGGGCGCTTAAGCAGCTCCTTACTGTCATCCGGGGTCTCGACCCTCAAGCAGACCCTGAACTTCATGTTGGCCCGCATCTGGTCGGTCACCATTCCGGCCGGACGCTGGGTAGCGAGGATCAGCGTGGCGCCGAAGGCCCGCCCCAACCGGGTGATGCTCTCGAACTGGGACTTGTACTCCGGATTCTGCATGATCATCTCGGCGAACTCGTCCACTATGATGAACAGGTGTGGAAACGTATCCGGCAAGGGATCGCCCTTCTTCAGTTTCGGTATCACCCGCTTTCGGTAATCCACCAGGTCGCCGACCCGCCCATCGGCCAGCAGCTTGGATCGCCGGTCGAGCTCGGCCTTGATGGCGATAAAGATCCGCTCGACCGCGTTACCCTGCAGGTTGGTTGCGATGTCCACGCAATGAGGCAACTTCTTGAACGGTTCGAAGGCCGCCCCGCCCTTGAAGTCCACCAGGACGAAGTTCACAATTCGGGGGTCGTAGCGGATCGCCATGGCCGCAATCAAGGTGAGCAGCAGCTCTGACTTGCCGGAGCCGGTCGTGCCGGCGATCATCCCGTGCACGCCGTCCCCATCCGCCTTGGCCGAAAACACCAATTCACGGACCTCCCGGCTGCTGATCAATCCAATCGGGGCCCGCAGCCACTCCTGGTTCTCCGGGAGCATGCTCTGCTTCCAGTTGGCGGCCAGCGGGATGTCCCCAATTCGATCGACTCGCTTGCCCAACAGGATCGAGTACATCTCGAGAATGGTCACCGACCGCGGCAGTTCGGCTGCGGGTCGGCGTCCGCCTTGAGCGAGCCAGATCTTCTCCATCCGCTCACCGATCAGCGAGTAGGGATCCTTCTCGCCCTCGATCACCGGCATCCCCACTTGAAATTCAAGCGGCTGGCCCTCCAGGTTGACCAGTCCCCGGCCCGGCACGTTCGCCAGGCTCAGCGCGCCGCGCCCGACGACGTCGGCATACATCGAGGGATCAGCCAAGGTGAAGGTCACTCGCTGTGAGAACAGGTTGTACAGCTTGCCACCCAGGTCATTGGGAGTGCCTGCAGCAATGGCGTAATAGATCCCGAGCGACCGACCATCTCGCACCATCGCGATCAGGTCCGGCAGCAAATGCTCGTAGCTCTCCTGGAACTCGGCGAAATTGTCGATGACCACCAGGATGGCGGGGAAACGGTTCTCGGGGTCGTCGCGCCGCTGGGCGTTGTAGTCTTCCAGAGAGGCAAACTGGCTCAGCCGCTCCTGCCGCTCTTTCATTTGGCCGTGGATCATCCGGAACAATTGCTCGACCCGCTCCGGCTGGGAGGCATCAATCGTGGCTCCGCAATGGGGCAACTTCGAGATCGCCTTCAGGCCGCCCCTCCCGAAGTCCAGGGCGAATACGTTGAGCTCCGCTGGCGATCGGCCGGCTGCCAGCGCCAGAATCAGTGATTTGAGGAAGGTGGTCTTGCCCCGCCCGGCGGCTCCAAAGATGGCCAGCGGATCGGTCGCCAGATCGATTGTGAGCAGGCGTTGTTCGGCTTGAAAGGGGTTGTCGATCAGGCCGACGTCCGTTCGCAGCGGGAGCGGTGACGTCCAGTCCCAAGCCTGCCACAGGGACTGCTCTTTCTTGTTTCGGATCCAGGCGTCGACCATTGGGTTGATCAGGACCGTTGCGGTCTGGGTTGCCCGCTCGCCCTTCAAATAGGTCGCATCGACCGGCTCATTGAACGGGAGCAGGACTGGGAGCGGATCGGGCCAGGGTTTCGTCTGCCTTGGAACCGGCTGCCGAGCGGCCTCCACCGCCAAAGCCCCCACCAGCCAATCGATCAGCAGACCCGGTTTGCTGCCCGCAGGCAAACCAAGTGCCTCGGCGACCTCCTCGGCCGGGTACTTGGGATCAGGCGGCACGTCGACGTAGTCGCCCCCGGCCCAGGCGGCCTGCAGCTCGGTCAGGTGCCCTCCGCCGACCTGCAAGTAGCCGCGTCCTCCCAGCGCCGGGAGCCGGGCGGCGTCCGGGCGATTGAGCAGTTCCTTGCTGTCGTCCGGGGTCTCCACCCTGAGGCAGATGCGGAACTTCATATTCGACCGCATCTGATCGGTCACCATTCCGGCCGGACGCTGAGTGGCCAGGATCAGCGTGGCGCCGAAGGCCCGCCCCAGCCGGGTGATGCTCTCGAACTGGGCCTTGTACTCCGGATTCTGCATGATCATCTCGGCGAACTCGTCGACGATGATGAACAGGTGGGGGAAGGTAGTCGGCAGCGGATCTCCCGGCTTGAGGCCGGGTATCACCTTTCGCCGATAATCCACCAGATCGCTGACCCTTCCGTCTGCCAGCAGCTTTGCACGCCGGTCGAGCTCGGCCCTGATGGCGATAAAGATCCGCTCGACCGCGTTGCCCTGCAAATTGGTGGCGATGTCCACACAGTGCGGGAGCTTTTTGAATGGCTCGAAGGCCGCCCCACCCTTGAAGTCCACCAGGACAAAGTTAACGATCCGCGGATCGTAGCGGATGGCCATCGAGGCGATCAGGGTGAGCAGCAGTTCCGATTTGCCGGAGCCGGTTGTGCCGGCGATCATCCCGTGCACTCCATCGCCGTCGGCCTTGGCCGAGAACACCAGGCTGCGCACTTCCTTGCTGCTGATCAGCCCGAGTGGGGAGCGCAGCCAGTCCTGGTTCGCGGGCTCCATGCTCTTCTTCCAGTTCTCCCCGATCGGCAGCTGCCCCAGTCGAGAATATTCCCGGCCATCGATCAACGAGAACATTTGCAACAAGTCGAAGGTCCGCGGGAGCTCGGCGGCCGGCCGCTTCCCGCCGATCGCCGTCCAGACCCGATCCATCCGCTGGGCGATGATCTGGTAGCCGTCTACCAGATCGGTGTTGCTCAGCGCCTCCGCCTGTCCGGGAACCCCGATCTGGAACTCGACCGGCTTGCGCTCTTCATCGAGCGCTAGCGACAAGAGGCCGCGGCCCGGCACGTTATCGAAGCCGCGCACCCCCCGACCGACGATATCGGAGTAGGCCATCTCATCCGCCAGGGTCAAAGCGAATCGCTGGGTGAGCAAGTTGTAGACCTTGCTGCCCAGGTCATTTGGCGAGCCGGCCGTGATCACGAAGTGAATTCCAAACGCTCGCCCGTCTCGGATCAACGCCATCAGCTCGGGGATCAAGTATTCATAGCTCTCGTTGAACTCGGCGAAGTTATCGATCACGACCACGATATCCGGGAAGAGGTCCTTGGGATTCTTGCTGTTGTAATCGGCCAGCGAGCTGTACTTGGTAAGCACCTCCTGGCGCTCGTTGAGGAAATTTCGCAGCATTCGCATCAGCTGATCAACCCGAGTGACCTCGGCCGCGTCGATCGAGGCTCCCAGGTGAGGTAGGTCTTGGATTGACTTCAAGCCGGCCCGACCAAAGTCCAGGGCATATACGTGCAGGTCGTTGGGCGTGCGGGTTGCCGCCAGCCCGAGCAACAGGGTCTTCAGGAAAGTGGTTTTGCCTCGGCCGGCCGCCCCGAAGACCCCGATCGGCCCATCTTTGAGATCCAGGCTCATCAGGCGCTGTTCGGCCCGGTATGGATTGTCGATCAGCCCAAGGGTGGTCTGCAGCGGGGCAGGGTCTCTCCAATCGAAGCTTGGCCAGATCTGTTGCTCCTTCGTGTTTCGGATCCAGCCATCCAGGTCCTCGTTGATCAGGATGGTCCTGCCAGCGGAGAGGGCCCGCTCGGTGTTGAGATATCGGGCGTCAACCGGATCGGTCAGCGACAGGCTGGCCGCCAGCGGGTCCGGCCAGGGTTTGGTCTGAGTCGGCACGCCATCTCGTTCGGCCCGGATCAAGGTGATTCCGACGATCCAGTCCAACATCGTCGTCGGATACTCGCCGGCCTCCAGGCCCAGCGCTTCGGCAACTTCCAGTGCGGAGTACAGCGGCTGATCCTCGCCCACCTGTTCTCCTGGGCTAGCCTGTTCGTCCAGCCAAATGACGTCCCGCAAAGTGACCGTCCGATCGTCGCTGTAGTCGCCCGCTACCCGCGCCACGTGAATCGGAACGAGAATGTCGTTTCCGACCTGGATGTACCCCCGGCCTCCAATGTTGGGCAGGAATGCGGCATCCGGTCGGCCGAGCAGCTCCTTACTATCTTCCGGGGTCTCGACCCGCAGGCAGATCCGGAATTTCATGTTGGCCCGCATCTGGTCCGTGACCACCCCGGCCGGCCGCTGGGTGGAAAGAATCAGGGTTACCCCGAACGCCCGGCCCAGCCGGGTAATGCTCTCAAACTGATTGCGGTACTCTGGATTGGCGGCGATCATCTCGGCGAACTCATCCACGATGATGAAAAGGTGGGGGAAGGTCCGCGGCAGGCTGTCATCCGCTCCGAGCCGCGGAATGACTTTCTTGCGGTACTCGACCAGGTCTTTGGCCCCGCTCTTCGCCAGGATTCGGCTTCGGTCGTCCATGACCGCTTGAATGGCCACGAACATCCGCTCCACCGCATGGGCTTCCAGGTTGGTGAGAATGTCGACGCAGTGCGGCAGTCGGCGGAAAGGCTCGAAAGCCGCCCCGCCCTTGAAATCCACCAGGACGAAATTGACGATCCGCGGATCGTATTTGGCGGCCAGGCTGGCGATCAACGTCAGCAGCAGCTCCGACTTTCCCGAGCCGGTCGTCCCGGCGATCATCCCGTGTACCCCGTCGCCCCCCTCTTTGGCTGAGACGACCAGGCTGCGAACGTCGCGCAGGCTGGTCATCCCAATTGGAGCGCTCAGCCACTCTGAGTTCTCAGGCCGGATGCTGCGCCGCCAATTCTCCTGAATCGGCAGCTTGTCGACCGTGCCAAACTTGCGCCCTTCGACCCGCGACTCCATCTGCAGCAGGTCGACCAGTCGAGGCAGATCGGCGCCGAACGGGCGGCGAATATCCAATCGGCGGATCTTGGCCGCCAGCAGCTGCCGCGCATCGCTGGCGCTGGCTAGGTCTGCCTCTCCGAGATACCGGGCGGTATTTACCCCAACCTCGGCGTAGCGGAAGACAACTTTCTTCCCGGCTGCCGCGACCTCCACCATCGCCTGGCAATCGCTGGGGATCTTGAGCGGATCGTTCGCCAGGAATATTACCGAGGCGCCCAGCGCCGGCCCGGAGGCATTGATCGTAGAAATCAGGCCCTCCGAGGCGACTTCAGCCAGGGGCGAGTCGGCGGGAAGGTCGCCCGTGAGATCAACCACCAGCAGCAAGTGCGGCAGGGAAATGTCGCCCCGCCGGTGTTCATCCTGGTCGGTCTCCTGCAGCCGCAGCTGGCGTTGGTCTAGCTCACGCTTCAGGCGGTTCCAGAAGGCGGTGATCTGCTCCTTCTCGGCCGCGAAACAGAGCTGGTCGAGTTGGGCCGGAGGTCCGGCCTCAGTACTCTCATCCAGGCCGACGTCTCGGATGTTGCACTGCGGCAGCCATTCCGCCCACTGCCAGCTGGCTTGAGTCTGTGGATGCCCAATCACATACACCCGAGCGTCCGTCGCCGATTGAAAGGCGGCATAGTGGGCGACCAGCGCCCGCGCAAAGTCTCCCGTGTTTCCGGGGTTCTTACCGAAAATGCCGATCGAGTGGCGGGCTTCGACCGCGCCGGCCGGGTTGCCATTCCGGGCCTCGCCGCCGAGCGAATCGGCGGCAAACCGGCGCAACGGAATCGTAATCGGCACTTCCGTGAGGACCTCCGAATCTTGGGCCAGTTTCCGAGCGTCCTTCGCCAGCGGCCCTTCGTCCAGGGGATTGCCGGCTTGACTGAGGCGGTAAACGACAGTCGAGGGCCGGGTACCCATTCCGAGGCGGACGACCCCGAAGTCGCGGTCTTCGGTACGGCGCTCCCAGAGCCGCGACCCAAAGCGGCTGGTCTCCTTGCGGGCCGCGATCTCATAGACGGTTTGGATGTCCGGGTAGTTGTGGGTGTAGAAGATTCTCTGGGCGTTGTGGTCCCGATTCATCTCTTGCCGCAGCTCGGCCAGTTTCTCCTGGTAGGCCTTTTTCTTGGCCTCCAGATCTCTCCGCTGTCGCCTGGCGCCGCTGATCGTCACGCCGATTGTCAGGACCATGGCGAGGCCGATAGGGATGATGAAGAGCGCGTTCCCGGTCCCTGAGACCAAGACGAAGCCAATGATCGTCACCAACGGAATCAGCAGGTTCAATAGGTCCTGACCAGCCCGGCTTCCCTCTTCCGGCGGCTGCGGGATTTCTACCTCTTTGATAGGTAGCTCGGGCTGAATTCGGGGCGGTCGGTCAATGTATTCGGTGGGCATTTTCAAGCTCTCCAGCAATGCAGGGTTGTGCGAGCGGAGCCGGTCTGAACAATTGACAGTGGCGTCCCCGTTCGTCTACAATGCGAACTCTCGAGTGCACTCCTTCGAATCGCATTCGAGCCAACTCTCAACAATTATCTCTTAACTTTCGCTGTCCGAGATCGGGCCGGAGGGGAGCCGGGAAACTCGAAAGATGCATCGTTTCTGCGAGCGCTGTGAACGGGTTACTGTCGATGGCAACCTCTGGTGTCAAGATCCAGACTGCCCGGCCGAGGAAGGATTCGAGGTACTCGGCTACGGGGATTTCCTGGGCGATCTCAAGGTTACCAAACTTGTGCGGGTATGGCGCAGCGCGGCCGTCTACGAAGCCGAGCGGGGCAAACTGCCGGTTCTGCTGAAAGTGGCCCATCCGACCGATGCGTCCGTCGAGCGATTGAAACGCGAGGCGGCCGCGCTTCAATCCCTCTCACCCGCCCAGTCGGGCCCGCTGGCCTTCGTACGTTCCTTCCTCCCCGGCTCCCGACCCGTCATCCCGCTGATCCTCCCGCCCTACCCCAGCAAGTTGAAGCGGCCATTCGGCGAGATCACGTTCCGCGGAGAGCCGCGGGTCTACAGCGTATACCAGTATGCCCGCGGGAAAATCCTGAGTGATATGCTGCTCGAGAATCCCCAGATCTGGCATTCCCAGGCAGCTTGGCTGATTACCGCCCTTGCGGAGGCCTTGCGTCCGTTGGTGGCCGGCAACCGCTGCCACTTGTGCCTGACGCCAGACATCATTCTCATCGATACCGATCGGCATGGCAATCTGCGCCCGATGCTGCTGGATCTCGGGCTGATCTTGGAGGCCGGGCAAGACGGGGCGGCCCATGATCGGAACCAGCTGTCCGAGCCCGCCTACACCGCTCCGGAGCTGCTCGTTAACTCCCACGACGAGATCCCGACCCTCTCAGCGGATGTGTATTCGCTGGGCATCATCTACTTCGAGATGCTGGCCGGCCGCCCCGGGTTCGAGAGCAAACTGCGGCGGGACGATCAGCTGCGGGAAGCCGTGACCGAGAATCGAAAACCCCTTTCAATCGACAGGCCCGAATTAGATCAATCTGGGGTTACCGCGATCGTGGAACGGGCGGTGGCTTCGACCGGCCGCTATAACAACGTGATCGAGCTGGCCGCGGCCCTGACGAAGATCTACTCGAACCCTCCGCCCGAGCGGAGGCCGATTCCTCGCCGGTTGTATTTCCTACTGGCCGTCGTTGGAATTTTCCTGCTGATTGCGGCGGTGTTTGCGGCCGCTACCCTACTCCAGGTCATCGCTCGCTAAGATCGGCCCTCTACAGTCGTCAAAGAGAGAGCCGCTCCTGCGAGAATTCTCCAGATCTAGCGCCGGACCCCCTCCCCGAAGTAGCGCTTCCCTGCGATGTCGCCTTTCTTGTGGTCCCCGACCGCCGCGGCCAGGTCTCCGCTGAATTCGGTGCACAGTTTGGCCAGGGGCTTGATCTTGTTCTTGATCTGCTCGAGATAATTGGCAAGAGCCAGGGTGGTGCCCATGCTGGCGAAAGCCATGGAGCGCAGGATGTTGATTAAGACTTCCAGGACTTTCGCGACCGTATTGAGGACATCTGCCGCGGTCTTGAAACCCTTGGACACGTCCGAGATGACTTTGTAATCCATCTGCACAGTTGTGGTAGCCACTGTTTGAGTCCTCCTTTGGGGTTAGGGCTAGATCTTGTCGAAGATGTCGCCTAGCTCGTCGGCCAAGCTCTTCACCTTCGAATCGGCTTGATCGATGACGCTGGTGGCCTTGTTCAGGTTGAGGTTGACACCCCCGATAGCCGCGATCAGTTCCATCATGGCCGGGACGATCTTGCGCATGACATCGGCCTCAAACTCTTTCTCGTCACCGCCAATCCAGGCCGACTGAACCTTGGGGATATAGCCTTTGATCTGGTCCAGGACCCCGGACACGATTTGCTGCTGCTGCCCTACACCGGATGACACATTGCTGACTTCGGATCGAATAAACTGCAGAAATGACATGGGTTGACTCCTTGTCGGCTTCGCTCGTTCTACTTGAAGCGGCTTTGGGCCGTGGAAACGCCATCTCGGGTGGCGACCACTGCCCCCTGAATATCCTTCACCAGCTCGAGCATCTTGGCGTCGAGGGCCTTCATCCGCTTGAGCAGTTTCTGCTCGATGGCACTGCGATAGGCCGTGCCGCCATCGCCGACCAGTGCGCCGTCTTCCATCATCTTGGCCAGCTTCTGCATGGTTCGCATGGATTCATCCAACTGCTGGTGGGCGGCAGAGAACGCGTCTTCCATCTTCTTCATTGAGTCATAATTCATTCTTACGTCAGGCATCGTAGGCCTCCTGGGTCAAGTCTGTGATCGGTGAACCGGGTTACAGCAGCTTGAAAATGCTGCTGGCTTCGTCCTCGGCCTGTTTCATGATCTGCGCAACCTGCTGGGTCTTGCGGCCAGCATCGGCGAGGGATTGCTCCAGCCTTTTCAAGGACGGATTCACCTGCTCTTCCATCTCGGCAAAGAATTTCTTGGCGCCCTCACCGATCCAGTCGCCCCCTTGCAAAGTCCCCTGGGCGGACTTGACCCGGCGGTTCACACCGGCGATGGCGCTGCTTTGAGCGCTGAACAATTGACCAATCTTGGACAATTCGTCAAAATCAGAACGGACTTTGTCACTCGGCATGAGCACTCCTTGAGGTCGGCCGACGTGGGACCGGTCGGCTAAGCAGATTGCTGTATTCTAAGGCCACTCCCAAATGATTTCAAGATGCACAGTCCCGGCCGCGGTAGCCTAGAGGTCATGGACGGAATCAACGCCGAATACGACGTGGTTGTCATCGGGGGCGGTCACAATGGGCTAGTGTGTGCCGCCTACCTGGCCCGCGCTGGCTGGCGGGTGCTCGTGCTGGAGCGCAGGCCGATCCTGGGGGGCGCGGCAGCAACCGAGCAGGTCTTCCCTGGCTTTCAGTTCGATACCGGAGCCCAGTCGGCCGGTATTCTGCGGCCGGAAGTGGCCCGCGAATTGGGACTCGCCGGCTACGGCCTCGAGCTCTACCACAGCCCGATTCGCTGCGCCTCCCTGCTCGCTCCCGATTCTGCCCTTCTCTTCTGGAGGGAGCCGGAGCTGGCCAGCCGCGAGCTGGCGAAGGTCTCCGAATTGGATGCCGAGCGCTACCCGCTATTCCTGGAGCAATTCGGCAGATTGGCCGGCGCGCTGGATCGGGCGATCGGGCTCACCCCGCCTGCCCTGCCGCCGTCGCTCTCGGGGCTCACGGGGTGGGCCCGGGTCGCAATCGGCATTCGACTGCTCGGCCGGGCGGGCATGATGGAGCTGCTGCGGACAATCCCGCTCTCGGCCGAGAACCTGCTGGAGGATTGGTTTGAAAACGAGAGCGTAAAGGGTGCCCTCGGCTCGCTGGCGGTTGCTGGAAGCGCATTGGGTCCCAAGGCTCCCGGCACGGCTTTCATGCTCTTATACCTTGGATCGGAGGGACTGCCCCGGCCAGCCAGCTTCATACGCGGCGGTACGGGACAGCTTTGCCAGGCGCTGGCGCGCGCCGCCCAAACCCACGGAGCCGAAATTCGCACCGGGGAAACTGTAAAGCGCGTCCTGCTAGAAGATGGGCGAGCGGTCGGAGTGGAGCTGCGCAGCGGAAGGCAAATCCGCGCCGCCGTTGTCGCATCCAGCGCCGATCCGCGCAGCACGCTTTTCGAGTTGGTCGGGCCCTCCGAGCTTGAGGTCCAGGTCGTGAGGCGGGTGCGCAGCATCCGCTTTCGCGGCACGACGGCCCGAGTAAGCCTCGCCCTCCAGCGGCTCCCGAAGTTTCCTGCGATCAAGGATCCCGCGGGCCTGGCAGGGCATCTGCTGGTCTGCCCCGACTTGGACTACCTCGAACGAGCCTATGACGATTCGAAATACGGCCAGTTCTCGCAACGACCGTACCTGGACATGACCATCCCGACCCTGTACGACCCGTCGCTGGCTCCCGCCGGAAAACACATCCTGACGATTACCATGCAATACGCGCCCTACCGCTTGAGGCACTCGAATTGGGACGCGGAGCGGGAGAGTCTGGGAGACCGGATCGTGGGCGCGGTCGCGGAGCACGCTCCCGACCTGCCAGGCTTGATCGAACATCGCCAGGTGTTGACCCCGCTCGACTACGAACGGGAGTATGGTCTGCCGGAAGGCAGCATATATCACGGGCAGATGGGGCTGGACCAGCTCGCCAGTCTACGCCCAATTCCAGGGTATGGCAGTTACCGCTCGCCGGTCCCGGGCCTCTTCTTCTGCGGGGCAGGCTCACACCCGGGCGGTGGGGTCAGCGGGGCGCCGGGCCGGAACGCGGCCCGCGTGATACTTCGCAGGCTCCGGAAGCGCGACCGGGATGCCAGGCGGCCCGCTGATGGGTGACTGCAAAGTCTGCAGGAGGCGAGACGGCCGATGAGCATTGGAGTGCTGTCCGACAGCCACGACGATCTGGCCAACCTCCAGACCGCCGCGGCCGACTACCGCCGGCGAGGGATCATCCAGCTGATCCACTGCGGCGACCTGATCCATGCCGCGACCGCCCACTTGCTGACCGGCTTCAAGCTAATCTATGTGGACGGCAATATGGACCAAGACTCCGGAGAGATCTATCGGACTCTGCGGGATCTCGATCCGCATAATGTGGTGTTGCCGACCTTCGAAGGGGAGATCGCCGGGGTCTCGGTTGCCGTGACCCATGGTGACCACCCGGCTGAACTCGACCGGGTGATCCAATCGGGCATTCATCGGTTCGTCTTCACCGGTCACACCCACCGGCGCCGCGACGAAACGATCGGGCCAACTAGGCTGTTCAACCCCGGCGCGCTGGGCGGGCTGAAGTTTGAGTCGAGGTCCTACAGCGTTGTCGATCTGGCGAGCGGGGCGATTGAAGTTATCGAGTTCTGAGCAGGTTAGCTGCGAATTTCCACTACGACCCCATCTTCTGCCCAATTGTAGAGCTCTTCGGCGGCCTGCAGGTCGAGGATCACACATCCATAGGAGGCCGGCTGCCCGAGCACGTTCGCCCACAACCGGACTCCGTTCGACAACAAGGGGAGACCGTGAATGCCATTGAGCAAGTTGGGAACCGCGTGATAGATACCCAGGAAGTGCGGCATGTAGAGATCCCATTTGGAAGCGTATGCATTCAGGAAATGGGATTTGACTTGGAAGAGGCCGGGCATGGTTGGTGAATTCGGTATGCCGGTACTGACGAGGTGCTCCCGGATCACTTGACCGTCTTGATAGACCCACATTCGCTGCTCAGGGATACTGATGACAATTCGCTTGCCTTGAATGACCGGCAGTTCGAGCATGGCATCCCGAGGCGGAATGGACAACGACTCGCCCGGAACCAGCCCTCTGGCCGTCACCTGTGGATTGCTTTCCAACCACTTCCAATAAGGGATTCCTACTTTGAAGCTGATCGAGATCAGTGTGTCCTGCGGCAGCACCTGGTAGTACCTTGGGAGGTAGTGGAGCTGGAGCGGCTCGGCCGCCGCACCGCTCAAATTGGCCAGCAGGGATTGAGCGGCAGCCTCGAGGTCCAAAACCCGTTCCTCGCCAACAGAAAATTGCTGGACCGAAGCCCGGACCGCCTCCTCGTTGACTGACACGCTCAGCTGGCCGTCCTGCCGCCCGACCCGCAGCCAGCGGCCGATCTCGACCCGGGTCGGCGCCCACTCCATCCACTCGTCGGTGACCGGATCGTACGCTCTCAAGACGATGGGCTGAGAAAGCAGTCGTTCTGCCTCGACGCCCGCTGCGGCTGCATCGGCGATCGCTGGCGAGACCGGTTCGGTAACGAGCGGAATGAACCCGTAGCGCAGCAGAATGGCCGCCGGGTCGGCAGTCAGCAGGGCGAGGCTGGCCTCGACATCGAGCCGCCGGCCCAGTTGTGATGGGGTGGCTACAACCTGACCGGCCTCGATCCCAAGCGACGCGTCGGAACTTGGCAGCGAGAGTGTCCCGGCCCAGGTCTCGAGTGCGGCGCGAGCCTGGGAGAGGTCGAACAGTACGACCGGAGCCAACTCCCAGCCACTTGTGAAACTTTTCACTAAGTCAGCCACATCAGAGATCAGGCCACTTTGGCGCCCATAGGCGTGCGCCTCCCGGGCGCTCTCGACTGCCTCGACTCGCAGCCCGAACTCGCCGGGCAAGACCTGCCAGGTCCGGCCTGCCTCGCCGGTGTCAACGGCGGTCAGCACCAGATCCTGGTTCCAAGCTTCATCGAGCTTTTCGGCGGCGTCCGGTAGGCGTAAGCCGCCAACCGGCACCGAGCCGACGGTTATTCCCGGCGCGATCGTGTCGGAGATCCGAAAGAAGCCATACACGCCGAGCAGGATGGCGAGCACAAGCCCCGTCAGTGCGCCCAGCGCCAACGCCAACCCGGTGAATGCCCGGCGCAGCTGTCCGGAAGGGATCTCGCGTGCTGTGGGGAGCTCGCTCGTGGCCTGCATGAGCTTGGAATCTCGCCACAGCGCTTCGTTGCAAGGAGTCTGCCACGCTAGGGATAAGGACCACATAATGTGGTCGACGTCTGTCTGGGGAGTTCTATCGGTACCTGGGGCGAGTACGGCGGGTTTGGCGATACCCAAGAATTGCCATAGCGACACCGCACCCTTTTAGCTTCCGCTTCCGTCTTATCGATCAAATCGCACCACCCACAAGGAGTCTGACATGAAGAAACCGATGAGCAACGCCGCGAAAAGCTTGCAGGTTTATGGGGGCTATATCATCCTTTTCCTCGGCCTCCCGTTCCTGCTAATTCCGGGCGCCCTCCTGCCCCTGGTGGGGATGTCGGCCCCGACGGATGTCTGGGTTCGGGTCCTCGCCATGACCGTCTTGTTCCTGGGATATTACTATGTCCAGGCCGCGCGCCGCGAACTGACGGACCTCTTCCGCTGGTCGGTCAACATCCGCTTCACGGTTCCGATCTTCTTCGTTGCGTTTGTGATTTTGGGGTTCGCCCCGCCGGTTCTCATCGCGTTCAGCGTCCCGGACGTTTCGTTTGCAATCTGGACCGCGTTGGCGCTGCGCTCGGCCAAACCAGCGTGACGGTATTGGCGACGGCCCCGGTCAGGCTTTGATTTCGGCGGGCAAGCCGAAGCGGGGGACCCACTCCGGATCCACGAAGATCGTCATCTCGGCCAACTGGTTCCCATCGAAGGTCAAAACCTGGAGGCCGTATGCCCGATAGTTGCCCGCGTCATCCCGCTGATAAACGGCAAAGGCGGGCTGGGAATTCGCGCGGGTGGGCCGCAAATGCCATCGGCCGCGCGCCTCGCCGGTCAGGATCGCCGAGGCGACGAACACGCCAACGGATTCTCGGCCTCGATACCATGCAGGTATGGGCGGCATGGTGAGCACCGCATCGTCTTTGAGCAGCGCGATCAACCCCGCCACATCGGCGGTTTCCCAGGCGTGCACGAATCGGTCGAGCTGGGCGCGCATCGCTTCGTCGGCCGGAGCCGCCCGCGCCCCGGCCAGTCCCCCGACGCGGTAATGCTTGGCCAAGGTGGCCCGAGCGCGGTGCAGCGCGCTTTTGACGGCCGGGACGGTCAGTTCGAGAATGTCGGCGGTCTCGCTGGCTGGCCAGCCCAGCGCATCGCGTAGGATCAACGCGGCGCGTTGGCGAGGAGGGAGAGCCTGGAGCGCCGCTAAAAAGGCGAGCGTGATGCTTTCGTGCGCATCAAAATGGGCCTCCGGGCTGGGGCCAGTTTCGGGGAGCAGTTCGTCCGGATACGGCTCAAGCCACGGATGCACGGGTCCGGCGATCGCGGGGGCCACCGGCGCCCGCGGATCCGTGGCGGGGTAAGCGAGCGCGGGCAGTGTGCGCCGCTGGCGCTTGTCAAGCGCGTCCAGGCAGGCATGGGTGGCGATCTTGTACAGCCAGGCGCGGAAGGAGGCCCGGCCCTGGAACGTGTCGAGCCGCCGCCACGCGCGCAGCATCGTCTCCTGCACCATATCCTCGGCGTCGTGTAATGAGCCGAGGATTCGGTAACAGTGAACTTGCAGTTCGCGGCGGTAAGGTTCGGCCAAATTGCCAAAGGCCTGCTGATCGCCGGCCCGGGCGGCGGCAAGGAGGTCCGCCTCTGCAACCTCAAGTCTCCGATCGGTCACGGTCACTCTCCTGAAAAAGTGCCCTCAATGCTATACATGAGCCGCCACTAACATGACCATACGCCGAATGCTGGGCGCCCCCCAGCGCCCACGGCGAATCGGCCAGCTACCCGCCGCAGTTCTGCAGTCCCTTCGCCGAGCTCTCGATCGTGGAATCGATCTCGAGGGCGCGCTGGAAGTGTTCGAGGGCGTGCTCGCAGTCGCCGAGTGCAACATAGCTCCACCCGATGGTATCGTCTAGCCACGGATCCCCCGAATTCCTCGCTGCGGCCTCGGCGAGCAGCCGAAGCGCGTTCTCCGGGTCCCCCATTTTCCCGTGGACATCGGCCGAGTAGGCATACCACCAGCCGTTCTCAGGTTCGGATTGAATCAACGTGTCGTACAACGGAGCGGCTTCGGCGTACCGGCCTTGTCCGGTGTAGAAGCTGGCCAGATCGGCATGGAAGCCCGTGTTCTCGGGGTGTGCCTCGAGTCCTCCCAGCAGCAGTTGCTCGGCCTCCTTCAACAGGCCCATTTCGCCGTACAGGCCTGCGAGCTTCGAGTAACTGGAGTTGTTGGCGGGATCCAGCGCGATCGCCTGCTGGAAAGAGGCCACCGCCTGCTCGAGCTCGCCTAGTTCCCAATGGAGCTCACCGGCAGTCTCGTAGAAGGGCACGTGGTCCGGGAAATATCGCACGCCGTCAGCGAGGACCGCCAGCGAGTCAGCAAGGTCACCCCGCTGATACACAGCCTCCGCCAGGCCTTCCCACGGTCCGGGAAAGTCCGCACCGGCTGCGATGGCTTGATTAAAGGTCTGTTCCGCCTGAGCAGGATCGCCTAGCGAAAGGAATCCCCAGCCAATGGACTCGAGGCTGCTGGAGTTCGAGGCAACCTCCGGGTTCGCCATCGCCTCGGCAAGGAATCCGGCTGCTTCCTTCGGCAGCCCGGCCGCCAGATACTCATCCGCGATGGTGGAGTACAGCCAATTCGCCTGCGGATCCAGCTCGAGCGCGGTGCGGAACTCGCCCGCAGCTTCTTCATGCAGACCAAGCTCCTGATACACCCCGCCGGCAGTTTGATGCGCATCGGAATCTCCGGGGACCAAGTCGACCGCTTCCTGAATCACATTTGAGGCCGCGTCTGGATCGCCGGAGGCGAAGTAAGCCCGAGCGACGTCGAAATATCGGTCCAGATTCCCCGGATCTCGCTCGACCGCGGCTTCGAGGTCTGGGATCGCAGCTTCGGCATCGCCGGCCTTTAGACTGGCGTTCCCGTCCGCCACCAGTTGGTCGAGGGTCCGCACTTCCGCCGGCCCTTCGGCAATCGGACCCCCCGCGCCACTTCCGAGTCCGAGGGCCCGAGCGGCGGCAAACCCGACGACAGCCAGCACCAGAACCCCAGCCGCCAACCCGAAACTTAACCACCAGGATCGCGCGCCTTTCGGCCGGGCGCGGCGCGCCACTGCCTCAGCCGCCCCCGCCGCTGGGGAGGCCCCCGCGGCAACCGGCGGCTGCACCGCAAGGCCCGCGCCGGTCACCTGCAGCGTCGTCAACTCGTGGGAGGGCTGCGCGGGTGCGACACTCGCCAGCTCGGCCGGCATTGAGCCCACCGCAGCCGTCAGTGCTTCGGCCAGATCGCCGACACCCTGAAACCGGTCGGCCGGGTCCTTGGCCAGCGCTTTCAGGATTACTCGCTCGATACCTTCCGATAATTCCGGGGTCTTGCTGCGTGGCAGCGGGAGCGGGTCGATGATGTGCTTCACGATGACAGCCATCGGAGTCTCTGCCTGGAACGGGACAACCCCGGTGGCCATTTCGTACAAGACAATCCCCAGTGAATAAATGTCGCTACGTTGGTCCACCTTCTCGCCGCGTCCCTGCTCAGGGGACATGTAGGCCGGCGTCCCGGCGACCGTACCCGATTGGGTAAGCTGAGTCCCGCCGACGATCTTGGCCAGACCGAAGTCGGTCAGCAACGGCCAGTCCGGCTTCGGCAGCAGGATATTGCTCGGCTTGATGTCCCGATGAACCACGCCCTGCTGGTGTGCGTACTCGAGCGCTCCGGCGACTTGCCCGATGATCCTGGCCATCGGAGTGGGCGCGATCGGCTTGCCCATCAGACTCGCCAAGGTACCCGCCTCGACGAACTCCATGACCAGATAGGTCGTTCGTTCCAGCTCCCCATAGTCGAGGACGATCAGGATGTTGGGGTGCCGGAGGCTGGCAATGGCCTTCGCCTCCTGACGGAATCGTTTGAGGAAGGTCTCGTCCTGCTCTGCGTAGTAGGGAGGCAGCACTTTGATCGCCACGTATCGGTCGAGGGAGGGCTGGTACGCCTTGAAGACCGTCGCCATGCCGCCTTTCCCGATTTGGGAGATGATCCGGTAACCACCGAGGGTCTGTCCGATCAAACCTTGCAAGACTGTCCTCCGGCTGTGGTTTCAGCCACGGTGCACTCGCCTCGCTCTAGACCCGAAATCTTCTGACAGCAATCGAACTGACAACCCGACGATAGGCAACGGGTTGCGGGGCGGAATCAGCCGGAGACCAACTGCTCCCGAAATCGAGTCAAGTGGCGGCCCCAGCCCTCGACCACCCTACCCTCCGGTCCGGCGGATCCGAGCCTCAAGCCTAAGAGACCCGCCAAAGTCCGCAGCGATTTTTGGGCCGGAGCCACCGCACGCCCCTGATGTGCAGCCGCCACGATTGCCTCGGCGAGCCGCCGGAGCGCGGCGAGAGCAGCCGGGATGTTCAGATCTCGATCCATCGCCTGGGTAAATTCAGAAACCAGGTCGTCAGGCAAGAACGGCTTGCCCTGGGAGCCGCTTGGAGCGGCGTCGGCCGACGATAGCTTCGCCTGGGATCCGTCAAACGCGGCGGCGGCAGAGAGCGCCTCGGCCTGCCTGCCGGCTGCCTCCAGACCCGCGGGGTCGTGGGTCCAAGATTCCCGGTAGTGGTGGCCTGCCAGATAAAGCCGGATCGTATCCGGCGACCAGCGATCCAAGAGTTCGCGAACCATGATCAGGTTCCCGAGCGACTTGCTCATCTTGGCCCCCAGGTGATGGACCGGCGCTACATGCAGCCAATGACTTGCAAACGGTTGCCCGGTCAGCGGCTCGATCTGGGCGATCTCGCTCTCATGATGGGGAAAGACCAGATCCTCGCCCCCGGCGTGCAGGTCGACGGTTTGGCCGAGGTTCTGGGAGGCCATCGTTGAACACTCGATGTGCCAACCGGGACGACCAGCCCCCCAGGGACTGTCCCAGGCCGGCTCGCCGGGAGCCTGGGCTTGCCAGAGCACGAAATCCAACGGCCGCCGCTTGTGTGGATCGTCCGGCCGGTTTCCGCGCTCGTTGGCGATCGGAAGCATCTGATCCGTCGAGAGTTTTGACAATTTGCCGTACGCGGGCCAAGCCGCGAGGTCGAAATACACCCCTCCGCCTGCTTCGTAAGCCATCCCGGCTGCGAGCAGCTTCTCGATCGAGGCGATCATTTGCGGGAGCACGTCTGTGGCTCGGGGCAAAACGTCCGGTGGACGGACATTCAACGCCGCCATGTCCTCGATGTAGTGGGAAGTCCAGCGGTCGCCCATCCGGCGCCAGTCTTCCTGCCGCTCACCCGCCACCCGCAGCAGGTCGTCATCCACGTCGGTCACGTTTTGAACGTAGCGGACCGGCCGGCCCTTGAATTCCAGGTACCGGATCAGGACATCCGCGATTGAATAGGTGAAGGCATGCCCAAGGTGGGTCGTGTCGTAGGGGGTGATTCCGCAGACGTAGACCCCGATCGGATCGCGCTGCGGAACAAACTCTTGAATCTCCGTGGTGAGTGTGTTGTAGAGCTTCAACGGCAGTGGCGGAGACGGGTGGAGAGCCCGGCAATTGTACTCGCGGTGCTCGCGTCGGGCTGGCGAAGCGGCGGCGTCGGTGCGAATAGTTGGAAAACATGGCTGTGGTATAGTCCGCCTTCCCCAGCAACTATGGCCTCCTCCGCTTTCCAAGATCACATGCCGGGAAACCTGTGCTTCGGATGCGGTTCCGAGAATGTAGAGGGACTCCAGATACACAGCTTCTGGGATGGCGAAGAGTCAGTTTGTGAATGGTCTTCGCAGCCTCGCTATCAAGGTTGGAAGGGCTTGCTGAACGGCGGCATCCTGGCGACCCTTATCGACTGTCATTGCATGGGCACCGCGATGGCGGCCGCCTATCGAAGCGAAGGCCGCGAAATGGGATCCGAACCCTACTACCGCTATGCGACAGCCCATATTGCGGTCGACTATCTGAAGCCAACCCCGAATGACAGTCCCATCACCCTCCGGGCGCAAGTCGTCGAGATCCAGCGGCGCAAAGTCCGGCTCACCTGCCAGGCCTATGTCGATGGTCTTCAGACCGCCAAGGCGGAGGTCATCGCGGTCCGGGTCTTCGAGGGCCAGCCGGACGGGTCTGGCACCTTCGGTTAGGGCTGAGGCATGATTCTAGGCTTGCATCCCCGGCCGACTTCCTCGCTGATCGTGGCTATGCGCAAGCTGGCCTTTGCGCTTGCGGCAGCGGCCCTGCTCAGCAGCTGCGACCGGACAGCCGCCGGGCCGACTCCCTTCCCATCGGTCCCGGCCCCCACGGTCTCACCCACCTCCGCCCCGCCCACCGAGGTGCCGATCCCTGCGGTCCCGGGCAACTCCCCGCCCGCGCCGACCCCGGATCCCTACGCCGGATTAACCATCGATGATCTGATCCGGCGTAGCTATGGCGGGGGCCGGATCGAATTCGAACCGGAGCAGCAGGTTTCTTCCCGCTTCAGCCGCTACCTATTCCACTATCCGAGCGACGGCCTGACCGTTTATGGGTTCCTCGATCTTCCGACCGGCCAAGGCCCGTTTCCGGTCATCCTCGTCCTGCACGGGTACATCGATCCAGCCGAGTATGAGACCTTGGACTACACCACCGGCTACGCCGACGCGCTGGCGGCAGAGGGATTCCTGGTCCTGCACCCGAACTACCGCAACTACCCTCCCTCTGATCCAGGCCCCAGTCTCTTCCGGGTGGGCTACGCCGTCGACGTGCTCAATCTGATCGCACTGATCCACAGCCAGGCCGGCGAATCCGGACCGCTACAAGCCGCCGACCCGACCGACATCGGCCTGTTCGGCCACAGCATGGGCGGTGGAATTGCGCTTCGGGTTCTGACCGTCGAGCCCTCGGTCGAGGCAGCCGTCTTGTACGGCTCGATGAACGCGGACGAGCACCTCAATTTCGAGAAGATCTATGAGTGGTCCGACGGCGCCCGCGGGCTTGAAGAGCTCAAAGTCCCGCCGGCTGACCTGGCCCGCATCTCACCGAGCAACTACCTGGATCGGATTCAGGCCCCGGTCAGCATTCATCATGGCGAGGCAGACGAACTCGTGCCGCCGGAGTGGTCCAGCGAGCTGTGTCTGCGGCTCTCGGCCTTAGGCAAGATAGTGGAGTGCTACACCTATCCGGGCGAGCCGCACACCTTTATTGGCTTTGGAGGCATCGAGCTGATCGAACGGTCGGTTGCCTTCTTCCAGCGGTACTTCAGCGATCCCTGAGGTTGCTTCTGGCCAGCGGACCGAGGTCAACTCGGCATGGGGCCGGCCAAACGCTCGGAGAATCCTGGCCAGCGGGAAGCCAACTGGAAGACCTCTCCGATGTCCCGGCTCGTAATCAACCCGACGAAGTCTCCCGCCTCCTCGACCGGCAGCGCGTCAACCCGCTCCTGGATTAGCCGGTTCTGAGCCAGCACGAGACTGTCCCCGGGTGAGAGCGGACGAAGGTTGGTCCGCATGCTGGATCCGACGGTCTGCTCCGGCCCGCCGCGGCTCAGAGCCTCGACCAACTGGGTGTGGGTCAGCAGACCCACCAATCGGTTGCCCTCACAGACCGGGAAATCGGACTGAAACGAGCTGAGGGTCAACTCTACCGCATCTCGAAGCGTGGATTGAGGGGTCAACGACCGGGCTTGCCTCGAGTAGGCTTGCCCGACCTTGAGCTCGCCCAGCACGCTGCGGACCATCACCATTCGGCCCTCCTGCCCGGCGCCGGTGTACACGAAAATCGCCACCAACACCAGGAAGAATCCCCCACCGAGGAATCCCCACAATCCCATCAGCCAGGCCAGCCCTTGACCGACGGTCACTGCGAGGGCCGTCGCCCGGGCGTAATTCATTCGGCTGGCAAGCAAGGCCCGCAGCACCCGGCCGCCGTCCATCGGGAAGGCCGGAAGCAAATTGAACAACCCGAGAAAGAGGTTGGACACAAATACATAACGAAAGATCGCGCTGAAGTTGGCACTCCCGAGTTGACCGAGCACTCCTCCTAAGCCTCGCAAGCTCAGGTCCAACCCCGCTGCCAGTCCGACGACCGCCAACAGCCCCGCCAGGGCGAAGTTGACCAGCGGCCCGGCGATGGCGATCGCTAATTCTTGGCTCGGCTTCTCGGGGATCTGCCCAAGCTGGGCGACTCCCCCGATCGGCAGCAGGACGATTTGCCGCACTTGAACTCCATAGGATTGGGCGACCAGACTGTGACCCAGTTCATGCAGTACCACGATGACGAACAGCAGTCCGGTGACAACAACGCCGAACAGAGCCCCGGCTAGTCCGCGCTTGGCCAAGACGCCGAACTGAATCGCTCCCCAGACCAGGATCAGCGGGAAGGTGATGTGCATCCGGATCTGGATCCCGCGCACCTTGAAAAGTGGAATGCCGCTTTCCATTTTGGTCTCCTTCTATCAGCCCGATCTCGATCCGGGGGTGTCGGCTACGGCGGTTGATGGGCTCACCGCGCCCGCCTTGGCAGCCAGCAAATCGTGCTCCAACGACCGTACTTGCCGATTGAGCTCGCCGACTTTCAACCGATTTCGCACGGAGCCCGGGATCATGAGCAGCACGCCCACCACGATCCCGACGCTGAGTGTGATCATCAGCACCAGCGCGGCAGATCCCCGAACGCTCCAGACCAGGAACTTGACGGGAGTGTCGGCATTGTTTTGAACCGCGAAGATCGTGACCAAGAGGGCGAGGATCAAAGCGAGGGCGACGAGAGCACGCATGGGGCCTCCTCCCGCGAGTCGGCTCTGCCCATCCTACGGGGAGCCAGCAAGTGTGTCAAGATTGCAGACGCGGGTTAATCGGGATCGACTTCGATTCGCGGAGCTTCCGGGCTCGGCAGTTGGGAACCGGTGTCTCGGACGCTTCCCAGCTTCTCTTCAAATCGACCGAGCCGTTTGTCTGCCTCGTCGAACTTCTTCCGGGCATTGTCCAGATGGGTACCCAAGACCTCGTAGTCGGTCCGGAAGCGCGCCAGATCTCCCGCCAGCCGATCGAGGAAGCCCATGATCTCTTTAGCCCGCTTCTCGATCTGCAGCCCCCGGAACCCGAGCGCAATCGCCTGCAGATAGGCAAAGAAACTGTTAGGCGACACCGGGATCACATGCTTCTCGAGTGCGTGGGAGAGGATTCCGCCCTCCTCGCCGAGCGCCTCATCCTTGATGATCGTCTCGTAGTACACATTCTCGGCCGGGATGTACATGAGGGCGAAATCGAAGGTCCCTTCGTCGGGCAGGATGTATTTTCTCGAGATATCGTTGATGTGGCCCTTGAGGGCGCGGGCAAACTCTCGCTTGTGCCTGGTCCGTTCCGTCTCATCCTCCGCGGCGATCGCTCGCTGGAAGCTCTCCAGCGGAAACTTCGCATCTATCGGCACCAGCCCGGCCTGCAGCTTGATGACTGCGTCGACCCGCTCGCCCGAGCGGAAGCCGTGATTGATCCGGTATTGCTCGGGCGCCAGCATTTGGGACAGCAGGTCTCCCAGCAGCAGTTCACCCACTCCGCCGCGGATCTTGGGAGCCTTCAGCAGATCGCTCAGGCCGGCGACTTCTTTCCCAACCTCTTCCATTCGGCGTCCGGCTTCCGTCAACGCACCCAGACTGTGCTGGATCCGGCCAAATGACTCGACCGTACCCTCTTGCAGTTTGCCGCTCTCGATCAATCTGTGGGTTATCGCAGTCATTCGGGCATTGGCGTTCAGCCACAGTCCCAAGATCAGCGCCAGGACCAGCACGAGCCCCGCAAGCAGGATCCAATCCATAGCTAGAGTCCCGCCTCCAGGATTTCGAGAGTCTCGAACCGATAGAGCGACGCCTGGCCCCCCCACCCGTCCGCCGGTAGGCCGGCTTTCAGACAAGTGTTTTCCAAGAGCTCGCGGCGTCCCCAGCCGCGCTCGGTCGCCACTTTGGGGAGCAGCACGCCCTTCTTGCCTTGGTCGAAGATGGCGAGGCCATGTTTGCCGACCTCGATCTCATCCGGATCACCAACCCGCTCCAGCGGGGACAGGATGGATACCTCGACGTTCAGATCCGCCAACTCCGCTTCCCCGAGCGACGGAAACCGCGGGTCGGCCGAGGCTGCCGCGGTGGCCTTTTCGGCGACGGCCCGGTACAGCTCGGTGTCGGCCCTCAATTGGCCGATACAGCCGCGCAGCTCGCCGCGCACTCGTAGGGTCACGAACACCGCGCTCAGGCGCAGCAACTCAGGATCCGCAGGGCGGGATTCCGGAGCCGAGTTCAGCCTCACTTGGGCTTCCGCCGCCGTCCGGGCCACTCTCAGGAGCGCCTGACGTTGGGCATGATCCAGTCTAGGCGGTTGGTGGCGCCAGAACATCACGGCCCCGTAGCCGACGACCTGGCTCCGCCGCTCGACCTCCACGTCGCCTGAGTTGGCGTAGTCAAGCATGCTAACGTTAGTGGCCCCGCGTCCGAAAGCCACTTTCATCGTCACCAGAATTGGGGCTTCGCCGCAGGCACAGGTGGCCAGTCCCGCGACGCCGCCCTCCATTGTGCGCCGGATCGCCTGCCGCACCGATCGAGGATCGCCGAGCTCGATTGCTCCCAGAGTGGCCCGATCGACCCGGACCGCATCTTCGTAGGAGGGGTAATGGGACAGATCGGAACTCGCGATCACCACCGCCCCAGATTCCGGCAGGACGGAGAGCAAGGCCTCCGCGAGCAGATCGACGGTCTGATCGTCCGCGTCGCTCATCATCAAGATCGGGACGATCCGACAATCCGGCAGCACTCGTTTGAGGAAGGGAAGCTCGATCTCGATCGGATGCTCGAACTGATGGCTGCTCGGATCGAATCGAATCCTTGCATCTTGGGCCATCAGCCGATCGGCAATCTGTTCATCTACCGGGAGCACCCCGAGCGGCGTCTCGAATCCACCCCGGGCCCAAACCGAGATCGGCTGCGAGATCGGCGGGTGATGGTCGGCGGCGATGACCACCACCGTGCCAATCGGAGACCCGCTCAACTGCTTGAACCCGCTAGCCGCCACTGCGCCGGAGTAACGATAACCCGCATGCGGGACGATCAGACCGAGCGGTGTCCCGTCCAGCTGCCTGACTCCCGCCAGGTAACCGTCGACGCTGGACGCCAGCTCCTCGGCTTGATCCGGGTACCAGGTGCCGGCCACAGCCGGCGGTCGAATCCAGGTGTTTCCTATTCAGTCTCCAGCAGCAGCAACGAGAGCGATTTCGATCGATTGAACATGCGCAGCCCTTCGAAGACATAGTCCAGGGTCGCAGCCAACGTGTGCTCGGGCAGCGTGCCCCCCAGCAGCTGGCCCAAGGCCGCCGCGGTAGAGCTTGATGGAGCGATCGGCCGCTTCCCGGGTTGGATCAGCCGCAGCGGCGCGTTCGCCGGCAAACCGGCCAGTTCGCGGGCCCGACTCACCGCCCGATCCAGCCCGCCGATTTCATCGACCAATCCCTTCTCGAGCGCCTGCCGGCCGGTCCACACCCGACCGCCGCCGATCGCTTCGACCGTTTCGGCCGCCAGCTTCCGGCTCGCGGCCACGGCCTGCACAAATAGCTCGTAGCTTCGCCGAACGAAGGACCAAATGATCTCCCGCTCCTCGGATGAGAACGGGCGCTCAAGATCGAAGATCTGGGAATGCCGGCCCCGCGAGAGCGTTTCTCTGCCGACCAGCACCCGATCCAGCAGCCCGCCCGCCGCAAGCTTGCCCGAGAACACCCCAATCGATCCGGTGATCGTGCTGGGTTGGGCAAAGATCTGCCGCCCGGCCGTTGCGACCATGTACCCGCCCGAGGCCGCCACCGGGCCCATGCTGACAATCAACGGCTTCGTCGGCTCGATCCGAGCCAGTGCGGAGCGCATCGCCTCCGAGGCCGACGAAACACCGCCGGGCGAATTGACATAGACCACCACGGCTGCGGCCCGCCGATCCGCCAAGGCTGCCCGGGCCGCCTGGACGACCGTACGGTCTCCGGCTCGGGGTTCCATCAGTAATGGGACTGGAATCGGGGGCCGGATCGGAGGCCGGCCACTTTCCCCGTTGACGATCGTCCCCTCGACAGGGATCAGGGCGATGTACCTTCCGGAACGGATTGGAGGCAGCCGGCGCAGCTTGGGGCGGGCGGCTTCCCAACTCTCTAGTCGGGCCGGGCCGTTTGTTCCACCCAGATGCGCCGGGAGCTGTTCCTCACTGAGCAGCCCGTCTACGGCCCCGACTTCGAGAGCTCTCAAGTCCGAGAGCGGGCTGGCGTCTACGATCGCTTCTGCCTCGGCTCGCCCGATCCCCCGACCGGCGGCCAGCGCTGAAATCCGTTCCTGGTAGGCTGAATCCATCAGCCAGGTTGCCATCTGGCGGGCTTCGTCGGACATGTCTTTGCGCATGAAAACGTCGGGTGCTGATTTGTATGGGGCGATCGCCAGAAAGTCTGCCTGCAGGCCAATTCTTTGGAACGCCTCAGCCAAGAACGGGTACGTCCGGGATATTCCGAGCGGATCGATCCAACCGTCCTCTTGAAGCAGGATTTCGCCGCTGGCCGCCGCGAGCAGGTAGCTGGAGGCAGAGTAGGTGCTTGCCCAGCAGACGACCCGCTTCCCGGCTGCCCGAAGCTCAGCTAAGAGCTCGGCGAGCGATTCGAGGCCGGCTTGGGGCAGATCCAAGTCACGCACGAGCAGCACGACGCCGCGAACCCGGCGGTCCGCGGCAATCGTCCGAAACTGCACAGCCAGGTCCGCGAGGCTGGGTCTCGCCCGGCGGATCCGGCGCAAGATGAAGTTCCCGGGTGGAGGGGTGTACTCCGAATAATCCCCACTCAGGAGCAGGGTGATGTAATCGGGCGGCTTGCGCAGGCCGCGCAGCACATTGCGCAGCGACCAGAGCACGTACCGAACACCGTAGAACAGAGTGCTCAGCCTGTCTCCTCCAAGCCCGCCTCTCAGGGGGAGGGCTGGCCGATTCTAGCATGCAGAACTGGGAGGCTTGGGATCCACCGGTGCAGCCCGCGGCAGTTGGCCTCCGATTTCAAGCAGGGAGTTGGCAGATCACCTACGGCGGCGAGCTAATCCAACGGGCTGCGCACGGCGAGGCCGCCGCGATTGAGGACGTGGGTGTAGATCATAGTGGTCTTCACGTCCGAATGGCCGAGGAGTTCCTGCACCGTGCGGATGTCGTAGCCGGCTTCGAGGAGGTGGGTGGCGAACGAGTGGCGGAAAGTGTGACAGCTGGCGTTTTTGGTGATGCCAGAGGCGCGGACGGCTTTCCGGACGGCTTTTTGGAGGCCGCTTTCGTCGGCATGATGACGACGGACGACGCCCGGAGAACGCGGGTCGGTGGAGAGGCGGTCGGAAGGGAAGACATACTGCCACACCCATTCCGTGTGGGCGTTCGGATATTTGCGTTCGATAGCGAAGGGCAGGTAGACAGCGCCGCAGCCTTTCTCCAGGTCGCTTTGATGCAGCAGCCTGACGACTGACAAGTGGGCCTGAAGGGGTTCGCGGAGCTGGTCGGGCAGCATAGTCACGCGGTCTTTCATGCCTTTGCCGTCGCGGACGATGATCTGACGCTGGCCGAAGTCCAGGTCCTTGAGGCGGAGGCGGAGGCATTCCATGAGACGGAGGCCGCTGCCATAGAGGAGGCGGGCCATCAGCAGATGGCCGCCGGACATCTGCCGAAAGATTGAATGCACTTCGTCTTTGGTGAGGACGACCGGCAGACGCCCGGGCTTTTTGGCGCGGACAATGTCGAGCGGCTCGTCTATGCCGATTTGCAGGACGGCGCGGTAGAGGAAGAGGATAGCGCTGAGGGCCTGGGTCTGGGTAGAGGCGGATATTCTTTTCTCGACGGCCAGATGGGTCAGGAAGGCGGTAATTTCCGGCGCGCCCATGGCTTCGGGGTGGCGCTTGTGGTGGAAGAGGATGAAGCGTTTAGCCCAGTCTAGGTAGCTGGCTTCGGTACGGATCGAGTAATGGCGAACCCGGATTGCATCGCGCATCTGATCGAGCAGAGGTTTTTGGGGAGCTTGTGGCTGAGCGGGTTGGGGTGGTGGGGTTGTGTTCATGGCGAATGTGCGTTGCCTCCTTGGTGAGGCGAGTGTAGAATGTGTTGAGCCTGTGGGCAGACAGAAAATGCTCTAGGCATGATGCGGAAAAGACCGAAATGCGTTTCCGTAAAACGGGCCACAACAAATAAATATACGGAAAGTTTCCGTAAACGGGTCTCCAGGGGAGTATTTTACTCGAAGCTAGTCCGTTTAAGACGCAATTGTATTATACAGAGTAATTCCATCTACTACAGGTTCGGCGGCGCGGCGGCGGCCCAAGACCCCCAGAGTGCTTTGCATGGGTCTGCCTGCCAGGTCGCGCCCGATAGGTGCGGCGCTCTGAGAGCGCGGTCTGCACTCGACGGTTCTGGTCTGCCCGTGAAGGCTAGATCGGCCCGCCCGCCGTTTGCCGATCCCCATCGGCACGATGCCGATTAACTTCGTTGCCCGCCTGCCGGGCTTCTCCAGAATGGTCAATGCACAAGAAGATGGTCGATCGTCTTGGTTTCTCGCCCGTAGAAATCCCTTCCGGGTTTGGCGTTGTGGCTCAGCTCGATGTCGGCCGCGCGCTGAGTGCGAAAGTTTCTTGCCCGCGAGGAACGATTCTGGGCCGCCTTGCGCCGGCATACGGATCGGCCGTCGGTTTGCTGGGGCGAGAGTTGCAGCATCATCCGCAAGAATTGGGGGTCGCCGAACACCTCGCCAGACTGTGTAAAAAGTCGGGTGAATCATCCGATGATTGATTTTTCGCCCCACCGGCTTGCGCGAATTCAAAGGAAACTCGGGAAAGCGATCGCAAGCCACGGCGCGAGGCGCCA
>JAHFAU010000160.1 GCA_023250385.1 Anaerolineales bacterium | reverse complement strand
TGTCCACACCGAGGAGCCCGGTCCAAGGTAGTTCCAGAAATTGGTGGTCAACGGGTCCTCGAAGATACCAATGCGGTACACATCGCAGCACTCACCACCGGTGACGACCGGTTCCGCCTTCGCTGCATCGAGCTCGGCCTGCATCGCGGCAAGTTCCTCTGCGGACGTCGCACCCGCCGCTTTGGCCGCAGCCAGATCGGCTTCCAGCTGGGCGACTTTCTCCGCGTCGGCCGCCGGTGCCGCCTGACAAGCCGCCAGCCCGATGGCGGCAACAATCAGCAGGGCAAGGGCGAAAAGCAATTTCTTGTTACGCCACATACTCTTTCTCCTCCAAAGGTATTTAGGGTTCGGACCTACGCAAAAGAATTCGGGTGAGTAGCTATTCTGGCCGGTTCCCTCCTCTCCGTTCCGCGCGCTCCCCGCTCGTGCTGGGCGCGCCCGCAGTATGTGCAATCGATGATAGCGGACTCGGCATTATAACCGAACTGAACGGTCAACCCTCCCGGACAGCCTGAGCGTGGCAAGCGGCCTCCGCCGTCAGGTCCTCACCAGGAGAGCCGGTAATTCAATGCGGCAGCGATATAGCCGTGCTTCAACCCTTGCATCGAGATCCGCCGCTCGCGCAGCCGTCGGGCACTCGAGGGGGAAGTCCAACCGGGGAGCGCCCTCGCCCCGGGAATCTCGCCTCGCGATCCAGTTTGCTTGGCAGCAGTCGCCAATAGCCGAGGTCGGACATCCCTGGGCGGCTCAATGCCCCGCAGGCCGCCCTTCACCGCCTGGGCTATCCGATCGTCCGGGGGGTGAGGCCTAGGTCGCCTCATACCCGACCCGTGGAGCAACCTGTCCTTCCAGGCCAAGCTGTTGTTTCAGAGCCCTCCGTCCATAATGCAGCCGGGATTTCACGGTGCCGAGCGGCAAATCCAGGATCTCGGCAATCTCATTGATCGGGAGATCGTTCAGGTAATACAGGACGACGACCACCCGCTTCTCCGGCGAGATTGCCTGGAGCGCTCTGCGAATCTCCAGCCAGGCTTCATTCTTTTCGACTTGCTGGGATGGAGAGGCGGGATACTCGCGGGAGAGCCGATCGGCCATTTCACGCAGTGCATGCTGCCAGCGGCCCCGCCGTTTCACCCAGGTGTACGCCATGTTGGCCGTCATGCGGTACAGCCAAGGCTCAATGGGGCGGGTAGGGTCGATCCGATGACCGAAGCGATAGAGGCGGAGGAAGGTGTCGTGCAGCAGGTCAGCCGCGGCTTCTGGGTCGCCGGTGATGGCCAACGCAGTTCGATAGACCAGCTGGCGGTGGCGGTCATATAGACCACCCAGCGCCTCGAGGTCACCTTGCCTGAGCTGGAGGATCAGATCCAGGTCGCCCGGGTCGGTCAAGTCCGGCCTCGGGCGGAATTATCGTCTACCACTTATTAACTAAATATACCAGCAAGGCGTGCCCTGGGTTCAAGGGTTCTCCCCTGGGCCGCAAGGCCGGAATTCCTCAATGTTCCAAAGGGCGCTGAACGCCGTGGGGTCGGCTCCGAGCCCGCAGATCCCGGGCGCGTGGGCGATGACCCGCGGCCGCAGGTACAGAGGGATCGCCGGGAGCTGCTCGGCGAAAATTGCCTGCGTGTACTGGGCGGCAGCCAAGTATTCCGGCGAATCCGGAAGACCATGCAGCAACACTGAGCAGGCCCGGTCGTAATCGGGGTCAGCGAACCCCGACGCGTTGGAACCAAAGGGGTTCTCGCCGGAGGGGATTTCCCACCCGGCGAACATCTCGCAGAGAGGGCTGACCCACCCCGGCCAAGCCCAGCCCAAGGTCTGGAATCTGCGACCAAATGCCGGACCGTCCGGCCAAGGCCTGAAGATCTCGGCAGCCGGTCGGAGGTCGACGGTGAGGCCCGCTCCGCAAGCAGCCAACTCGGCCTGGAAGCGCTCGGCCGCGCTGTGGTGGAAACCGTCCGGTGAAGTCAAGAAGGTGAACGATAGCTCAGTTCCCTGCGCCGCTCCCGCTACCCCCTGTGCCACCCGAGCTGTCGCTGGATCCCCGTCGGGGTCCATCCAGCCGGCCTCCTCCAAGAGCCTGATCCCCTCCTGAGGATTGAACTCTACCGGTGCAAGATCGCTTGCGTACAACGGGTGCTCCGGGGACAGATAAGTCGCCGGGACTGCGCTGAGCCCGTGGAGCACGTCCCGGACGAAGCCTTCCCGATCCAGGCAGGCTGCAATCCCGGCCCGCGTCCGCGGATCAGCAAAGATCGGAGGTAGTCCGGCACCCGCAACCGGGGCCAGGCCGAATTCGAGACGCTCGACCTCCGGGCCGAAGGCGGTCGAGAGCTCAATCCGACCACTGACCTCCAGATTCACCAGGACCGCCAGCGCCGGCTCGTCGAGCAGCTCGACGTCCAAGGCATCGGCAATTGCCGACTCGTCCAACACATCACACTCGCTCGTCAACAATTGCTCGATACTGCCGGCGGATCCCTCTCCCAGAAATCGGAAGAGCAGGTAGTCGAAGGCAGGCAGCCCTTCGGCCGAACGAAAGTAGTCGGGGTTCTTGCGCAGCTGGATGTCTTCCCCTGCCCGCCACTGCTCGATGACATACGGCCCCCACCCCATCGGCTCGATCGCAGTTTCCGCCGCCGTCAATAGCTCCGACGCAGTCCGGTCCGCGAGCACATGTTGAGGGAGCGGGCTCCAGAAGTTGGAGAAGTACTCCGAGTCGGTATAGCCGGCGATCCCGGTCCACCGGACGGTTTGAGCATCGAGTGCCTCGTAGGATGCGGTCCGGTCCACTTGAGTTTTGGGAGTCGGCGTGTCCACGTTTCGGTCCAGTTCGAAAGAGAACACCGAATCTTGAGCCGTAAGAGGCTGACCATCGGACCATGCTAAGTCTGGCAGCAGGCGGAAGTCGACCACCATCCGATCCATCGAAACCTGCCCGCTCGAATATGCCTGCATGCACTCCGGCGAATTGCAACCGGCCGGCAGGTATCGATCCCCACGAGCCAGGTTGGCCGGCTGCAAGCGCTCGGGATTGAAGTACGGTTCTCCCTGCGCCACCGAGATTGTCTCGACCCGCGCGTCTCCGTCTGCCAGGTCCGGAATCTTCTCCAGGATAGCCGGCTCATACCGGTATTTGAGGACATCGAAGGGTCCGTCGTAGATTGCTTGAAGGACGGTCTCCGCGGCTCGGCCGGTGCGGCCATACAGGTACTCAGCGCTGTAGCGGTACAGCGATTCCGGTTCCTGCCCCAGGCAGACAATCAAGGTCGTCGGTAGTGGTTCAAGCGTCGCAACGGGTTCGGTGGGGCCAGGTATTGGCGTGGGCCGCGGTGTGAAGGGAATGTCAAGCTCGATCGGCCGGGCGCAGGCCGTGAGCAGGATGACCAGTGCAATGACCCTCCCGCGCCCGCTCAT
>JAHFAU010000005.1 GCA_023250385.1 Anaerolineales bacterium | reverse complement strand
CATGGCGTCCGCGACGTAGAGGCTGCCATCGGGAGCGATGGACACTCCCCGGGGCCGAGTCAGCTGCCCAAGGGCCGATCCGTTGCCACCGATCACGGTTTCGGCCTCAAGCGTGATGAGCTTCGCGGCGTACGGATCCACATACGGCTCCGGTTCAAGGGCCGCCGGTGTGATCCCGTAGTCCCAGATCAATGCGGCGATGTCTTTCCGCACGTAGAGTTTCATCCGGTCGGAAGGGGTCCAATGCTCGAGCGAGAAGTCGCGCCCGGTAACCTGGGCATACTCGGAGTAGTCTCGATTAAACCAGATTTGCCAGAGCGCCGATCGCATCTGAGCTGAGCGGAAGGCGTTGCTCAGGCGTTCCCAGGTCAAGCCATAGTAGTCCTGCATCGGCCACCACATCCGGATGTATTCGAAGCTGTGATACAGGTCCTTCATCAGCGGATCGATCTTGCCCCAGTTATTGTCGCCTGCGATCACCACCGGGTAATTCAGTAGGTCGCGGCTCGGAGTGGCCCCGTAATACAGGGCCTGGCTGTAGTTCCGCATGTACCAGTTGATCGGCCAGGAGACATCGTCGTCGAACGCAACCTTAATGGCCAGCCCATCGGTGGTGCGGCGAGAAAGATCCTCGATCTGGGCCATCACATTCTTCACCCCTGTCGCCGAATGGGCATACACCAAGAACTCGGTGGCATTGTCCCCGTTGCGGTAGGCTGCCCGAAAGGCGGTCCGAGCGGTCAGCCCCGCCAGGATGAGCAGAAAGGTCAGCCCGCCCAGTTTCCGCAATCCGGCCGCGGGCCAACCGCGGCCGATCGCCGCGATGGCCACTGCAGTACCGATGGCGACCGCGGCCGCTGCGAACAGAGTGTTCGTCGCCCGGAGCTGCTCGAGGGTACTGCCGGCGAATGGTGGATTCGGCCCGAGCAGCGCTCCCAGGGTGCGCGACGCCGCCAGCAGAAAGATCAGCACCAATGGCGCGAGCAGCCAACCCTTCCCTTCCTGGAACATTCTCCAATCGATCGAATCGATGAACTTCCCGATCGCCCAGCCGGACAGCAAGATCAACAGCAACGCGATGTGCACCGTCAGCCACGGCATTCGCTCACCGGCGAAGGAATAGATAAGAAAGGCAGTCACCGCCCAATAGCCGACGAACAGCATCACCGGGAACCGATCGATCCGCTCGGTTGGGCTTCGCCGGCGGCCTAACGCCCCGACCCCCATCCAGAGCGCCAACAAGGATCCAATCGCCGGCAGGAATTCGTAGAACGGGATCTGGATCAGCGCGTAATAGTAGGCCGGCTGGCTGCCGCGCTCCACCCCGTGCTGTACCAGCCAATAGCCCAACGAGCCCACCAGGCCGCTCCACAAACCCTGGCTGTTCGTGAACAGAGTGGTGTAGAAGAGAAAGTAGGGCAGGAAAAAGACCCCCGCGATGGGCAGCCAGCGCCGAATGTCCCAAGCCCAGCCGATGCCGATGCTGATCAGCACCAGAATGGAAATCACGATCCCAGTTCGAAGCCGCGCGCTTGGATCCTGGAAGGCGAGCGGATCCCATCCCAGGACGCTGGCGGGAATGGCGGCCAGCTGCGGGAGGGTCAGGGTTCCGATGATGAGCAGCATGTCTAGCGAGGGAAAATCTCGCCTGAGCCGCGGGCCGAACTCGCGCACGACCATCGCTCCGACCAGGATTCCGCCCACCAGCGCCAGCGTGCCGGCTAACGCAATCAGGGGAGAAAGGCTAGCTCCGGGCAAGATTTCGGCGCCGGGATCCAAGGGCTGCAGCGACTCGGCGGCGGCTCCGGTTCCGGCCGCTCGCTCCCGAAAATAGGCCACCATGGCCACCGATGTCCCGATGACCAACGCAGCCACCCCCAGCATGAACAATGCTCGGCGGGCCTCTGAATTCCAACGCTCATCGTACAAGCGCCAGATCAGATGGGCGGCCAGAAAGAGCATCGCTTGAGCCGCATACAGAAAGGCGGTCTCCTTGGTCATGAAGTGAAGCGACAGGGCCACCGCCAATAGATATAGCCAGCGGGTCTGGCGGGTTTCGTAGTAGCGGAACATCGCCCAAAACATCAGCAGGGCCTCGACGACAATGAAGGCTTCATTGCGGACATACCGGCTGTAATACAGCATGAAGGGTGAGATCAGAATCAGTCCGGCTGTTACCAAGGTTCCAGTTCGGCCGAACCATCGCCGGAAAACAAGAATCAAGCCCACTGCCGCCACCCCGGCCAGCGCGGCGGGGAACCGGGCGGAGGCATCCGAATCGCCGAAGAGGAAGTACGAGAGCGCCACCAGGTGGAACTGGAGTGGCCCGTGCATGAGCGGAGTGTGCTGGTAACCTTTCCCCTGTTCGAGCTGCCAGGAGTAGAATGTGTGCAGGCTCTCATCGTGGCTCATCACCCGGGTCTCGAGATCGGAGAACCGGGTCAAGACCGCCGCGACCAGCAGCCCGGCCGCGATCAAACTTTCGGCGTTGACCTGGACTCGGACCGCGAGCAGACTGTCCAGCCAACTTCCAGTCGGTTCTCCAACTGCCAGGGTCTGTTCCATGCGTTACGTCTCCTTTGCCGACCGCAGGAGAATCATCTCCCGATCGGTGAGAACGCGCCAGGACCCCGGGTCGAGATCTCCCAAGTTGAGCTCACCCATTCGGATCCGGATCAGTCGCTTGACTTTCAGTCCGAGGGTTGCGGCCGTCTCGCGAATCTGTCGCTTCATTCCTTGGGTTAGAACGATCCGCAGCCAGGGCTCATTCCCGAGATTCTGCTCCAACCAGGCTTGGGCCGGGCCGGTGTGACGCGAGTCGGTCAGGGTTACTCCTTCGCGCCACAGCCGGAGCTGATCTTCGGATGGAACCTGATCGATTAGAACCCGGTATTCCTTCTCATGTCCCCAACTTGGATGGGTCAGTCGATTGGCCAACTCCCCGTCGTTGGTCAGCAGGACGAGACCTTCGCTTTCCAGATCGAGCCGGCCGACCGGGTAGAGCCGCACCGGCGATTCGACCAACTCGGTCACCGTCGGCCAGCCGCCCTGGGAACGGGCTGAACTCAGGACTCCTGCCGGCTTGTGGAGCAGGATATAGGTGAGCGGCTGGACCGGATTGAGGCGATTTCCGTCAACCAGAATGACGTCCGAAACCGGATCTGCTCGCAGCCCAAGTTGGGCTCGCTGACCGTTCACGGTCACCCGCCCCTCGCGGATGATCTGTTCGCAGGCTCGTCTCGAGCCGTGGCCGGCCTGCGCCATCAACTTCTGCAGCTTTGGTGGGGTCAGTTGGCCTCCGCCTCACCTGGTTCGGCCAGGGGTGGGAGCTCATCCAGCGAGTTCAGCCCAAAATGCTGCAGGAACTCCGGGCTGGTGCCGTATAGGATCGGGCGGCCAGGCCCGGCGCTGCGGCCGGTCTCCTCGATCAGGCCGTGTCGCAGCAGGGTCTTGAGCGAGGCATCCGAATTGACTCCCCGGATGGAATCGATGGCGGGTCTGGTTACCGGCTGCTTATACCCGATGATGGCTAACACCTCAACTGCCGCCCGACTCAACCGGGTTCGGCTATCCAGCTGTAAGAAGCGCTCAACGTCCTCGGCGTACTCGGGAGCCGTCGTAAGTTGGGCCCGGCCTCGATGGCGCTGCAGCCGCAAGCCACGACTGCGGTAATCGGCTTCAAGGCTCTCCAGGGCCTCGTTCACCAAGGCCGGCGAGACCTGCAGCGCGACCGCCAGTTGTTCAAGGCTGGCCGGTCCCGGCGCGGCCAGCAGCACCGCCTCCAGCCGTTGCTGAAGAGGCCGTGGTTTCACCTGCATGCTATAATCCCGCCCCGTTTTCCAAACCTGTGAACCGCTTTGAGGAAAATCGCGCCCCTGTACCCCGGTTTGAGCTTGGTCTTTCCGCGTGCATTCTGATGCTGGCCGGGTTGGCCTGCCAGATCAACGTTGGAGGCCCCCATCCACCCTCAGAACCTATCCAGTTCTCCACTCTTGAAGCCCTACAGCTTGAAGACACCTGGCGGTCGGCACTCGAGGCCGATCCGATCAACGGCCGGGTCGCATTGGTGATCACCGAACGAGAGCTAAGCGCGTTCCTTGCGGCCCGGATGGCCGAGGCCCAGAACCCTCTCCTCAAAGAGCCGCAGGTCCGGCTGCAGGCGGGAGAAATCCAGATTTTCGGAGTCGCCAGTGCAGGTCCAATAGAAGCCAGCGCCCTGCTGAGTATTCAACCGCAGGTTGACTCCGAGGGAGCTCTGGCTTTCAACATCACGACCGCCCAAGTAGGCCCGGTTCCGGTCCCCAACAAGTTGAAGCAAGGACTTTCAGATTTGCTTACAGAGGCCTTCACTGGCAAACTCGGCTCCGTTGCCACGGGGATCCGAATCACTTCGCTCGCCATCGCCGATGGGGAAGCTGCGATCGTCGGCGAGCTGCGATAGCGGGCGATTATACCAACGGGGTTTCCGCTCCACAATGAAACCAACCATCGCCGCCCTCTTGCTCGTGCTGGTTTCAGGTTGTGTAGGCCCAAAAGCCACCGCCGGGACGGTCCTGGTCAGCATTGCAGTGGACGGCGCGCGCCTGGAAGTCAATCTCCCCGCCGGATCCACGGTGCAATCCGCGGTCGAACAAGCCGGGATTCAAATGGGCGAACTCGACCGGGTTGAGCCGGCCGTCTATGCTGTGCTTACGGACGGCGCCCAGGTCAAGCTTTGGCGGCGGACCGAGCGCTTCGAAGTGGAGACGCAAGTCTTGCCGTTCGCCCGGCAGACCATCCGCAATGAGGGATTGCCCGAAGGGGAGACCCGCCTCTTGCAAGCCGGCTCCAACGGACTCGAGGAAATCAGCTACCGCGTGCTCGAAGAAGAGGGTGAGCTGATCTCGCGTCAGGTTTACCAGCGCAGCGTTACCCAGGAGCCAATGCCCGAAATCATCATGGTCGGAGCCCAGGTTGCTCACTCGCCCCTTGCGCTTGAAGGGAAGTTGGCCTATCTGACCGGCGGGAATGCATGGATCATCGAGGGGAATTCCGCCAATCGGCGGCCGGTCGTCGTGTCGGGTGATTTGGATGGCCAGGTATTCAAGCTTTCGGCGAATGGTCGCTGGCTGGCGTTTACCCGCGGCCTCGAGCAGGACGAGACCGACTTCAATTCACTCTGGGTGATCGATCTCGAGGATCCATCCGCCGAGGCGCTCGACACCGGTGCGCGCAACGTGGTGCACTTCGCCGACTGGTCCCCCGATCCGGACGTTTCCGCGTTGGCTTACTCGACAGTCGAACCGCGTCCGTCTCCCCCGGGCTGGCAGGCCAACAATGACCTGCTGCTACTGACCCTGAGCGCGGCCGGGCGGATCGTGGAAAGAGAATCGCTGCTGCCTACCAATCCCGGCGGGCTCTACGGATGGTGGGGAACCTCATTTGCCTGGGCCCCGGACGGGGTCCACCTGGCCTACGCCCGGCCGGACGAGGTGGGTTTGATCGACTCTCGCGAGCCGGGCTTCACGCCGCTCTTTCCGCTCACCCCGTACTTGACCGGAAGCGATTGGGCCTGGGTGCCTGGCGTGACTTGGGGTTCCAACAGCCGAACCCTGTATCTGGTTGACCACGGGTCTCCGGTGGGCTTCGAGGAGCCGGGGTCATCGCCGATCTTTGATCTGGTGGCAGTGAACTGGCCCGGCGGTGCAGAGGTTCAGCTGGTCGCTCGAACCGGCATGTTCGCTTACCCCTCTGCCTCGCCAGTCCAGGTCCTGCAGAGCGGAGAGATCGCCGGACAGGTCGCCTTCCTCCAGGCGCTGACCCCGCTCAAGAGTGAACTCAGTGCATACCGACTGATGGTCATGGACCGGGACGGCAGCAATCTTCGATCGATCTTCCCCGCCGAAGGGGATCCTGGAATCGGCCAGGCTGAATTGGCGCCTGCGGCTTGGTCACCGAGCGCCGCCAGGGTCGCCCTGGTCTATCGTGGCGATCTCTGGGTTGTGGATGTCGCCAGCGGGGCCGGCCAACCACTCACCGGCGACGGCCTGACCATCGCCTTCGATTGGAAGCCGTAATGGAATCGATTAGCGGCAGGGAAGTCGGGTGCGAATCGTCGTAACCGGCGGCGCCGGCTTCATCGGGTCTCATCTGTGCGACCGCTTACTGGCCGATGGCCACGAAGTGATCGCCATCGACAACCTGGTCACCGGCCAGGCCGAGAACATCGCTCAGCTGGCCGGCCACGAGCGCTTTCGTTATATTCGTCACGACGTTTCTAATTTCATCTTCGTTCCCGGCAAAGTCGACCTCATTTGGCATCTGGCCTCGCCTGCCAGCCCCAATCCGGCCTCCCCTTATGGCTATCCTCAACTCCCTATTCAGACCCTTAAAGTCGGGGCCCTGGGCACTCATAACGCCCTCGGGCTCGCCCGGGCCAACCAGGCGGTTTTCCTGCTGACCTCCACCTCCGAGGTCTACGGCGACCCACAGGTGCATCCGCAGCGGGAGGACTACTGGGGGCACGTTGACCCGGTCGGGCCGCGTTCGATGTACGACGAGGCCAAGCGGTTCGCCGAGGCGATCACTACCGCCTACCACCGTTACCATGGGCTGGACACCCGGATCGCCCGAGTATTCAATACCTACGGACCCCGGATGCGGCTGGATGACGGGCGAGTGGTGCCAAACTTCCTCTGCCAGGCTCTCGCAAATCAGGCGCTCACAATTTACGGCGATGGAGAACAAACCCGGAGCTTCTGCTATATCGACGACCTGATCGAAGGGCTCTCCCGCCTGATGATCACCCAGGTCAACGACCCGCTGAATCTGGGGAACCCGCACGAGATCACCGTACGCGAGTTGGCAGAGATCGTCATCCGGCTGACTGGCAGCCGCTCCGGCATCGAGCTGCTTTCCGACCGTCGCGGCCCGGCCGATCCGCAGCAGCGCAGGCCGGACATCAGCCGCGCCAAAGAGCTGCTCGATTGGGAGCCCCGCATCGACTTGGAAGACGGCCTGCGGCGGACGATCGAAGACTTCCGGAGACGGTTGTGAAGGAGCGAACCCGACGCGAAATTACCCGTTTCACCAAGTTCGCAATCGTCGGCACCATCGGGACGGTCGTAGATTTTGGCGCCTTCAACCTCTTTCGGGGCGGCCTTGGGATCCCGGCCATCCTCGCCCAGGCCCTCTCATTCAGCGCGGCGCTGACCAGCAACTTTCTGTGGAATCGGTTCTGGACCTATCCCGACTCACGCAGCAAGCATTGGCGCCAACAGGCCACCCAGTTCGCCCTGGTGAATCTGGTGGGTCTGGCTATACGCACCCCAATCTTCGTCCTGGCCGAACCCGGAATGATCCGTTTTGCGGAACGGTTGCTGCCGCTCCTTTCGGAGGTGAGATTCTCAATCGAAGCGGTCGCCTTGGGATCCAATCTGGCCCTGGCAGTCGCGGTAATCGTCGCATTGTTTTGGAACTTCGCAGCGAATCGGGTGTGGACCTACTCAGACGCCCGCTGAGCTGAAAGCCGGTCGTAATCGGTCCCGGCATCCCCGGCTTGTATAATCTGTAGGCAGGAAGTCTATTGGCCCCCACCCGCAAACCCATTCCGATCTACACCAGTCGCGGCGATTGGGCCGCGTTGATGGTATTTCCCTACCTCTACAACACCATGGGCGAATGGATCGGCTGGGTGACCAGCGAAAAGCAGGTCTACAACATCGATGGCCTCTACGTCGGTTGGTTGACGGCCGAACCGCGCATCTTGCGCAAGCGGGTCCTGGAGAAGAGGATTGATCGTCGCAGCTCTCCGCCGGCGCCGGGCAAGATCCGTCCGCCGGCGACGGTTCCTTTGCCGCCCATGATGGCCGAGCTTCCCTACGAGATCATGGATATTTTTGAAGAGGACCTCCGGCTGCTCACCACCGCCGATCATGGCGAATTCAAAGAGGACATGGATTGACGGCCGGCGTCTCCAAACCCGGCAGCGCCTCCCGGGTCACCCTCAGCCAACTCATGCAGCCTCAGTTCGCCAACCTGCGGGGCGCGGTCCATGGCGGCTGGATCATGAAGCTCGCCGATGAGGCAGGCGGACTCGCGGCCGCCCGACACGCCCAGAAACCCGTCGTCACGGTGGCGATTGATCAGATGAGCTTTCACTCGCCGATCCGGATTGGCGACCTGGTCATCCTGGAGGCAGAGGTAACCTTTGTCGGCAATTCATCGCTCGAGACCCGAGTGCAAGTTACCGCCGAGGACCCCCTGACCGGCGTCCGCACTCACACCAACACGGCTTACCTGGTATACGTCGCTCTGGATGGCCGGGGCCGGCCGACCCGGGTGCCTCGCTTGGTTGCGGAGACGGAGTCCGAATCGCTCCGCATGGCGCGCGGCGAACGCCGCCAGGCGGAGCGGCTGGCGCGCCTGAAACGCGAAGCACAAGAGGCGTCCGCATGAGCGAGCAGGTTCGCAGCCTGACTCAATTGCTGGATCGAGCGAGCTCGCGCCGCTTCTTGGAAGCCCCGCTGACCGAAGAACTCGGGCTTGCCGAGGAGCTGCCGTTTCCCTTTCTGGCCATCGTTGGACAGACTGAGATGAAACTGGCACTACTGCTGGGACTCATCAACCCGAATGTTGACGGCGTGCTCTTGATCGGCACTCGAGGCACGGGGAAGACCACCGCGGTACGCAGCCTTGCCGGCCTGCTCCCCGAGGTCGATCGGAGTCTGTGTGCCTACGGTTGTCTGCCGGAAGACATCGAGGGCGGCGGGCTGGACGAGGTTTGTCCGGATTGCGCCCGCAAGTACGGCGAGGGTCAGCCCCTCACCTATCGGGACCGGGTTCAACTCATCGAACTGCCGTTGAACTCCGGACTGGATGACGTGATCGGGGGAATCGATGAGCACGCCCCAATGCCGCGTCGGATGCGGTTGAGGCGCGGGATCCTAGCCCGCGCCGATCGCAACCTGCTCTATGTCGACGAGGTGAACTTACTCTCGGATGAAATCGTCGACTCGATCCTGGACGCGGCGGCCCAAGGCTCCTACACCGTGCGGAGGGGCGGGACCGCGGCCAGCTATCGCTCCCGCTTCCTGCTGGTCGGCTCGATGAATCCGGAGGAGGGCCGTTTGCGTCCCCAGATTCTCGATCGGTTCGGGCTACGGGTATTGGTGCGCGGCCTGCAGAGCAAACCCCAGCGCCTGGAAGGCTATCGCAGGGCGATATCGTTTCGCAGCAACCCGCGACAAGTGATTAGGGAATACGCTCTCTCAACCGAATCAGTTCGGGCCGAGCTGCAAAACGCCCGCGAGGCGCTTCCGAAGGTGGAGCTCTCGCGCCAGGCAGAGCGCTTCGGGCTGAACCTGATCAAACAACTGGGGATCGACTCGTTGCGGGCCGAGATCACCCTGTTCGAAGCCGCCCGGGCTCACGCGGTTGCCGATGGCCGGCTGCTAGCCTCCCCCAAGGACGTTCGGGCGGTGGCTCCCATGGCGATCCAACTCAGGCGCTCCGCGTTCATGAAGGATTTCTTCCGCGCCCAGCACAAAGAACAGCAAGAACTCGATCGTCTGCTGAAAGACCAGACAGCCCGGACAGGCTCTCGCTAAGCTCCCAAAGAACTAAAGAAAACTGGCCAGCTTTCGCTGGCCAGTACGCTCATGCGACAGGCGGTTCCTAGCCCATGTTTTGATCGATATAGGTCACGGCTTCCCCGACGGTAGTGATCTTCTGGGCGTCCTCATCCGAGATCTCCCCGCCAAACTTCTCTTCGAAGGCCATGATCAGCTCGACCAGATCGAGCGAGTCTGCTTCCAGATCCTCGCGGAATTTCGCAGTCGGTGTGACTTTCGCTTCCTCAACACCCAACAAATCTACAATGATGGTCCGCACGTCGGCATAAGTGTCACCCATAGCCTCCCTCCAGAGCCCTAGAATGCGGCGGTATTGTAATTCAACTCCCCCAGTTTGACGCCGCCCTACCCGGCTGATATGATCTCCCATTCAACACCCCGAGATGACCCAAGTTACGGCCCAGCGCAAATCGGACCACATTCGAGTCAACCTTGAAGAGAATGTGAGGTCCGGTCTGACCACCGGCCTGGAGCGACTGCGGTTCGAACATAACGCCCTCCCTGAGCTCGATCTGCACGCAATCGATACCCGGGTCACCTTCCTCGGCCGCCAACTCAACGCCCCGCTCCTGATCTCCTCGATGACCGGAGGCACCGAACAAGCCCGCCTGATCAACCGGGCTCTCGCCGAGGCCGCCCAGCAGACCCAAGTCGCGATGGGGGTGGGCTCGCTGCGCGCGGCGATAGAGAATCCGACTCTAGCAGATACCTTCGACGTACGGGAATCTGCTCCCGATGTGCTGTTGTTCGCCAATTTGGGGGCGGTGCAGCTGAACTATGGCTATGGACTGCCCGAAGCTCAGCGGGCGGTCGACCTGATCCGCGCCGACGCGCTGGTGCTGCACCTCAACCCACTGCAGGAGGCCTTGCAGCCGGAGGGGGATGTCAACTTCAGTGGTCTGCTGCCTAAGATTGAGGCGATCTGCCGCGGTCTCTCGGTGCCGGTGGTAGCGAAGGAGGTGGGCTGGGGAATCTCTCCTTCGGTCGCCCAGCGGCTGGTGAGCGCGGGAGTGGCGGCGATCGACGTAGCCGGCGCCGGCGGAACGTCGTGGTCCCAGGTAGAGATGCACCGCTCCCCCGACGAGAGCGCGGCAGCCGTCGCTTCCGAGTTTGTCGACTGGGGCATTCCCACTGCGCGGGCGTTGTCCGATCTCAGACAGGCGATGCCGGACGTCCTGCTGATCGCCTCGGGAGGCTTGCGGGGAGGGACTGATCTGGCGAAGGCACTGGCGCTCGGAGCCGCGATCGGGGGGATGGCGGGGCCGTTCCTACGGGCTGCGGTCGAATCCAGCGAGTCGGTGATCGAGCTGATCGGCCGGACAGTGCGGGTGTTGCGGGTCGTCATGTTCGCCACCGGGTGTCCCGACCTTGCAGCCCTTCGAACTGCCAAGCTGGTCCAGGATCTTTGAGCCCACCAGATCCGCCCGTCGGTGAAATGCTGCGAGCGGTCCGCGCAGACCTGCAAGGCTTCGTCGCCCAACTGAAGGACGATCCTCAGCTCTACCAAATCGTCGAGCACCACTTCGGATGGTCGGAGGCGGCCCCGGGTGGGAAGGGCGTGCGACCGCTGCTCTGCTTGCTCTGCTGCGCCGCGGCCGGAGGACAGTGGGAGGCCGCTTTGCCGGCAGCCAGCGCGGTTGAATTGATTCACAATTTCTCATTGATCCACGATGACATTCAGGACCGAAGCGAGTTCCGGCGTCATCGGCCGACCGTCTGGAAGGTTTGGGGCGAGGCCCTGGCAATCAACGCCGGCGACGCACTGTTCTCGCTCGCCCGCCTGTCCACTCAAAGGCTGGACCTGCCGCCAGCACGGCTGCTGGCCGTCCACCTCATCCTCGATGAGGCCTGTCTAGAACTTACAAAAGGTCAGCAACGCGATCTTGCGTTCAGCCGGAACGGGGAGGGAACACTTGCCAGGTACGTGAGAATGATCGAAGCGAAAACTGCCTCGCTGCTGGCCGCCAGCGCGGCTGCGGGGGCCCTGGTGGCAGGCGCATCTGCATCCCGACGAGCGGCTTTCCAGGCATTCGGGCGGCAGTTAGGGCTGGCATTTCAAATCCTGGATGACGTCCTGGGCGTCTGGGGAGCTCCAGCCCAGACCGGCAAGTCGGTTGGCCAGGACCTGTTGGAGCGCAAGCCTTCCTACCCCGCCCTCTACGCGCTTGAATTCAACCCGGCCTTCGCGGCCTTGTGGGACGATGCCACGAGCGATTTGGCCGAACTGCTTGGGGCACTCGAGGCTGTGGGCTCGCGGGACGCCGCCTCCCAGGCGGCCGGTGAATTCACGACCGGTTGTCTTGCCAGCCTCGCCGGAGCACAGCCGGAAGAGGCTGCGGCAGCCGCCTTGCGGAGCCTGGCCAATGGGCTCTTGCAGCGGCGCTCCTGAGCCCCTAATATCCTATAGGGCGACGGTTTCATTGCGTGGCAAAGTGCCCATGCTATAATCTCCGTCGATCGCTCCTTTGGCCCCTAGAAGGAGCATTCTTAATATGAAGAGGACCACCAAGGCCCTTTCGGACGCTACCAGCGAAACCGCCCAGCTCGGCCAGTTGGAACCCGGCGTGACCCTGCAAGAGCGGTACCTGGTGTTGGCATTGCAGGGCGCGGGCGGCATGAGCTCGGTTTATCGCGCCCGTGACCTGCATTTCCCGAACGTGACCAAGGCGGTGGCGGTCAAGGAAATGATCAACATGGCCACCGACCCGACGATGCACGACATGATCGTGCGCAACTTCGAGCGGGAAGCGGATCTGCTGGCTACCTTGTCTCACCCCGCAATTCCCCGGATCTACGACTACTTCACCCACGAGAATAACTCGTACCTGGTCATGGAGTTCATCGATGGCAAGGACCTGGAGGCGCTGCTGCGCGAAATCGAGGGGGCACTGGCCGAAGATCAGGTGGTTAACTGGGCGATCGAGCTCTGCGACGTGCTCTTCTATCTGCACAACCACAAGCCCCAGCCGGTGATTTTCCGGGACGTCAAACCCTCGAACATCATGGTGGACAACCACGGCAGCATCCGGCTGATCGACTTCGGCATCGCTAGGAACTTCCAGCCGGGGCAGAAGGGAACGATGATCGGGACCGACGGCTATGCCCCGCCGGAGCAATATCGGGGCGAGGCGTCGCCGGCAGGCGATCTCTACGCCCTCGGGGCCACGCTCCACCATTTGCTCACTCGCAAGGATCCGCGCGCCGAGCCGCCCTTCTCGTTTTCCGAGCGCCCGATCCGGAAACTCAATCAGAGTGTGTCGACCGAGACCGAGGCCGTGATCAACACCGCCCTGGCCTACGACCCGCAGGATCGCTTCTCTTCTGCGGAGGCGATGAAGTCGGCCTTGATGGCCGCTGCAAAGGAGACCGGCATCCTGGTCTCCCCCCGAACCGCGACCACGGCAATCCGGCCGCGCAATGAAGTCCAGGAGGTCTGGTCTTTCGAATGCGAGGACGAAATCCGCGGTTCCCCGCTCGTGGCGAAAGGCGTGGTCTACGTCGGCTGCTACGACAACAACCTGTATGCCTTGAATGCTGAAACCGGAGAGTTCCTCTGGAAATTCGCCACCGAAGGCGGCATCGTCGCGAAGCCATGCTCAGACGGCGAACTGGTGTACGTGGCCTCCGAGGACACTCGGCTCTATGCCGTTTCGGCGGAGCGCGGCGCGCTGGCCTGGACCTATTATTCGGCGGGCCCCATTCGCTCCTCTCCGGTCATCTCCGAGGGACACATTTTCTTCGGGAGCGACGATGCCCGGCTGCACGTCGTCAACATGTTCAATGGCAGCGCCGCCTGGAAGCAGGAAGTCGCCGGGCCGATTCGCTCTACACCCCTGATCTCCGGGGATCGGGTGTACTTCGGCTGTGAGAGCAGCGACCTCTATTGCTACGATTTTAAGAGCGAGATGAAGTGGCGTTTTGGCAAGGCGAAACGGGCGATCACCTCCTCACCGATCCTTATCGAGGGGATGCTGTACTTCGGCTGCAAGGATTGGTCCTTGTATGCGGTCGAAGCGGAAGCTGGCTGGCAGATCTGGAAATTCAGAATGGGGCAGCCGACCATCTCCTCCCCGGTGTTTGCCGAGAACCGGATTTACATCGGAAGTGGCGACGGACGGATCTATGCTGTCGAGGCCAAAAGCGGCCGCGAGATATGGCATCACCAAACCGAGCACCAAGTCAACGGCTCGCCGATAATCTTTGAGGACTCGGTGTATTGCGGATCGGTGGACAATTCAATGTACTGCCTGGACATGCGATCGGGCAGATTGCGCTGGCAGTTCCAGACCGGCGGGCCGATCACTGGGACGCCCACGGTCGCCAACAATCGGTTGTACTTCGGCTCTCACGACCATCGGGTATATGCACTCCTTACCTAGGAACTGACACAGTTGCCTGCCCAAATCAGGCCAACCCGCCTGCCCCCAACATGACCTTCCTGCAGCGAATTTTCGGAAGAGGCCAGAGCGCGGTCCAGTCTCCGGATCGGATCGAGACTGCGCCCTTGGATCCTTCTACCATCGAGGGTGCGGCCTTAAGCGACCGGATTCTGGTCGGGGCCTCTCAATCGACCGGGGTTGAACGAGCCCACAATGAAGACGCCCTGTTCTCGCTGATCGGCAGCTCATCTGGCGAAGCAGCCGTCCCGGACTTTGGACTCTTTGTGGTGGCCGACGGCATGGGCGGTCATCGCTCGGGTGAAGTCGCGAGCGCCATCTCAGTTCGGGCGGTCGCCCAGCGGCTGGCCAAAGACACCCTGCTGCGGCTTTTCGAGTCGGACGATTTTCTAGACGGCCAACCGCTGCAAGACCAGGTACGCAAGGCGCTCCAAGAGGCAAACAATTCGGTCGTCAGTCGAGTTCCCGGCGGCGGTACGACCCTGACCGCAGCCTTGATGCTTGGCAACCAGATGACGATCGGACACGTTGGTGACAGCCGGGCCTACGCGCTCACCAACGGTCAGGCCAAGGTCCTCACCCGCGATCACTCTCTCGTCAAGCGGCTGGAGGAGCTCGGCCAGCTGACCGAGGCCGAGGCCGCCACCCACCCCCAACGCAATGTGCTCTACAAGGCGATCGGCCAGGGCGCTAACCTCGAGGTGGACGTCTTCACTCACCCTGTCCCTCGCAACGGTTTCCTCCTGATATGCTCGGATGGCCTTTGGGGGGTCGTCCCGGAGGCCGAAATCCTGCGGATCGCCTGGAGTTCCGAGCATCCGCAGGCAGCCTGTGATGAACTAGTCCGGGCGGCCAATTCCGCCGGCGGGCCGGACAACATCACCGTGATCATGGTCTACTTTCCACCGGCCTAACTTCCAGTGACCAAAGAACTCGATTTCTATACCTTGCTCGGGGTCCCGCGCAGCGCCTCGGTTGAAGAGATTCGCCGTGCGTATCGTGAGGCTGCCTTGCGCCTGCATCCGGACAAGAACACCGGTCCGGGAGACACCGAGCTCTTCCTAAAGGTCAATAAGGCCTATGAGATTCTCAGCGATCTGGATCAACGGGCCGACTATGACAAGGGATTGGTCGAGCACGAGGCTGAGCTGTCGGCTCGAGCCAGCTTCAAGGCCCGGGTAATTCAGAGCCGTCGTAAACTGCTGCAACTCGATGAGCCCCAAGTCCACTATCTGCTGCTGGATGTACAACCCAACGCCGATCTGCCAACGATCCGACCGCCGATCAATCTGGCATTGGTGCTTGACCGCTCGACCTCGATGCGCGGCGCCCGGCTCGACCAGTTGCGCTCGGCCGTGATCAAGATCTTGCAGAGCACCGAGCACGGGGATTCGACCTCCATTGTCACTTTCAGCGATCGGGCCGAGCTGGTGGTTACGCCCGATCAAGCCCGAGACATGTCCGTCGCCCGGGCCCGACTGAGTTTGATCCAGGCCAGCGGCGGAACAGAAATCGGGCAGGGGCTGCGGACCGGCCTCAACGAACTCGAGAAATACTTCTCCCGTGAGGGCATCAATCATTTGATCCTCTTCACCGACGGCCGGACCTACGGCGACGAAGATGAGTGCATTGAGATCGCCGAGTACTGCGCCTCCAAGGGCATCACCATCCACGGTATAGGGATCGGGAACGACTTCAGCGACCGCTTGCTCGATGACCTGGCCAGCCGAACGGGTGGCAGTGTGGCGTTCCTGGACACACCGCAGGCGATTGTCAGCGTAATGGAGGGTATCTTTGAAGCGCTCGGCCGGACGGTGGCGAGTCGGCTGCGGCTGGAGGGCGCGGTCGCCCCGCAGGTCGACCTGCGCTCGTCCTTCCGGCTGCTTCCGGAGCCGATGCCGCTGGGCGACAGCCTGCCAATGAACCTCGGCAATCTGCCGCGGGATGGAGTGGTCCGGGTCCTATTGGAGGTGGTTATTCATCCAATCGGGAAAATGAGTGAGCTCACCCTGGCCCACTTCACCATCGATGGCGATATACTGGGCAAGGGCAACAACAGCGTCGCCCTGCCGCTTCAGGTTCGCATTCCAGTCTCGACCGAGCCAGACACGGATCCGCCCCCCGAGCAGATCACGGCAGCCCTGAGTCAGATATCCCTGTACCGCATGCAGGAGAAGGCACGCCACGAGGCAGAGTTAGGGCAGTCCGGCCAGGCCGCCCGCCGGCTCGAAAACCTGGCGACCCAACTGCTTGCCAACGGAGAAAAGGAGCTGGCAAAGGCGGCCCTGAGCGAAGCCGACCGGTTGACTCACTCCCGCCGCCTGTCGAGCGAAGGGGAGAAAGTGCTCAAATACGGAACCCGCGCATTGCTCTTGCCAGCCCGCACGGGTGATTCGTGATTGAATGCCCAACCTGCCGGCATCAGGAATTCGTCGGAACGTTCTCCTGTAGTGAATGCGGTACTCGCCTGGTTCATACTGCTCCGATCGGGCTGGACGACTTGTCGGAGGGGGAAGCTGCGGGCGATCACGGCTTACCGGCGACTCGGGGACTGGACCCGAGCGCGATCTTCGGTTTGAGGGTCGTGGAGACCGGCGACATGGTTTCGCTCGTCGGGCGGGATAACTTCACCCTCGGCCGATCCGGAGGCGGGCAGGCGATCGTGCCCGATGTCGACCTCGACGCCTATGGCGCCCAGGATCAAGGGATCTCGAGGCTGCATGCTGAAATCCGGCTGGACGAAGAAGGAGTCCACGTCGTGGATTTGGACTCGGTCAACGGAACGCTGATCAATGGGAAGCGAATCGAGCCCCAGCAGCCGCGCCGAATCCGCCACAAAGACATTATTCAATTAGGGCGCCTCCGGCTGCAGCTGGTCTCACGGCAACGGAGCTAGGTAGGAGAGGAAATGCCCACTTCGGTCTTGGTCCATCTCACTGGCGAAGACCCGGTCCTCGGCGAGGTTGAAGAAATGCCCTCACCGACCGACACCAGCGTCACGGTCAACAACCCGAGGCGGCGCGACGGAAAAGACCTGCCATATCTGGATGGCAACGTGGTAACGGTGGTGTGGCCAATGCACCGGGTCAACTTCATCGAGATTCTGCCTACGGCCGAGGAAGAAGAACTAATCGGCTTTGTCCGCGAGTAGTAGCCCCGCCCGGCCGCGTCGGGTCCTGGTAGTTGACGACGAGCCCCGCCTCATCCATTTCATCCGGCTGAACCTGGAGCACGACGGCTTCGAAGTGATCGAAGCGACCTCGGGAGCACTGGCGCTCGCTTCGCTGCGGGATCGCCTGCCCGACCTGATCTTGCTGGATGTGATGATGCCGGAGCTGGACGGTTTCGAGACCCTCCAGCTGATCCGGGAGATCTCAACCGTCCCGGTGATCATGTTGACGGCCAAGGGCGAGGAAGAAGATCGGATTCGCGGCCTGGAGTTGGGGGCCGACGACTACATCTCCAAGCCCTTCAGCCCGCGGGAAATGGTCAGCCGGGTCAAGGCGGTGCTGCGGCGGACCGAGACCCCGAGTCCTCCGCTTCACGAGAAGATCATCGTTGATGAGCGGTTGTCAATCGACTTCGATCGACGGGAAATCTTCGTGGAGGGTGCCTTGGTTCAGCTGCGCCCGACCGAATTCAAACTCTTGTATCACCTGGTGCAGAACGCCGGCTGGGTCGTCCCCCACGATCAGCTGCTTGCCAAGGTATGGGGCTATGAATATCGTGAGGAGACTCACTACCTACGCCTGTACATCAATTACCTCCGGCAGAAGTTGGAGCCCGAGCCTGCGAGCCCGCGCTACATCTTGACCGAACGAGGGGTCGGCTACCGGTTCGTTGACTTTCGGCGCAAGAGCTCCCCCGAGCAGTCCTGACCCATTCAATCTGCACGTTCCGCCGCCGGCCCTCAGCCGCCGCTCCGCCGCCGGCTCAGCCATGTTCACCGCACGGGCAGAGCTGCCGCAGATAATCCCAGGTGTAGATCCCAAAGGAGTGGCCATCTTTCCAGGCCAGTTGAATCGCATAATTGCCGACCGAATCAACCCGTTCGAGCACGGTTGCTCCGGGAGAATTCAGCGGAATGCGGATGAGCGGCGGTCTCCCCGGCTCGCCCCGGCACTGTGCGCACGGGCAGTCGGCCCGCAGGTCGGCGAATGGGTATTCACTGTGATGTCCGTCGTTCCAATCGACGAGCAGCAAACCCCGCGATCGCGAGGCGGCAATCTTCAGCGGGCGAAGTTCCATATTACGGTTCGAAGCTCCGGAGAAATGAGTCGGCCGCCCACCCCGCCTCAGCGGGATCGTAGAGATTGGCGATCCGCCACCAGCTGAGACCGTCCGCGCTCAGCGGCCCCTCCACGATCTCGAAGACCTCGCTTTCCAGCCCCAGGATCAAGATCGGGGCCTCCAACCCGGGCGACTCCCGAATGCGCAGTCCCTCGCCTTGGGTGCCGAAGACCTCTACCAACTCTCCGGGCTCGAAATGTTTCGACGGTTGTGGCCCAGGTGTCGGGGATGCCGGCGGTGCGGGGCTGGGCGTTGGCTCCGGAGTGGGGCTGGAAAACGGTGGCAAACTGGGAAGGAAGACCACCGTCAAGATCGGTGGCGGCGCGGGTCGCGCCGGCGACGCGGCCCCCAGCCGGCCAACCATCAACAGCAATGCCGCGATCAGAACCCCAAGCCCGGCGCCGGCCAGGCGCAATAGACATCCGCCCCTCGGCCGGGTCAATTCTGTTGGATCCCGCCCTCAGGTTCCGGGAGTAGGACGTTTAGTGAGTTTCGCAGGGTTTGGAATTCCACCGGCGAGCTCACCAACCGGGGCTCTCCGTCAATATGGATGTGGAATTTCGACTCCGATTCAAAGATTGCTCGATTTGCCTGGAAATGGACCACCCCGGGGGCTTCGGTATGGGCCCCGAGGAATATCTGCACGACTCGGGTGACCGCGTCTTTGAGCGAGCGACCTCCGATCAGCCAGAAATCCAGCATGCCGTCATCAAACCTGGCCTCCGGGCTGAGCTCGATCAGGCCGCCGGCATACTTACGGATATTGCTGGCGATCGCTGCCAAGAATCGGCCTTCCCACACTTGTTCCCCGGCCCGAACTTTCAGGTCAACTCCCTCCCATCCGATGGAATTCCAGAGGGCCAAGATGCCATAGTGCACGGTGCCGAAGGTCTTCGCCCAGCGCTCGCGCGGTTCGATGCTGTTCACGATCTCGGCATCGAGCCCAATCCCCGCCCAGAGCAGAAACTCGCGCCCGCTGGCCCGCCCCATGTCAACCTTATGGACCCGGCCGCGCGCCAGGCGGTCGGCCGCCTTTTCCAGCGCGAAGAGATGGATCCAATCCAGTCGTTCCAGCCCGATCTCCTTCGCCCAGACATTTGCGGTGCCGGACGGGAGCACACCGAGGGCCACCTCGCTACCGCTCAAGGCGGCGGCCACCGTTCCGACCGTTCCATCTCCGCCCGCCACGAAGACTGCCTCACAGCCCAGCCGAATGGCTTCCCGCGCCACCCGTTCGATCTCCCGGCCTTCGTGGATCTCCTGCACATCAATGTCCCAACCCGCATTGCTGAGCACCGCAACCGCTCGGCTGAGCAGCCAGCCGGCCGGAAACCTGCCCGCCGCCGGGTTGTAGATTAGCCGTCCAGTGCCCATTTTCGCCGCATGCCAGGTGACCCGTCATTATAGCCCAAGGGGTATTGCCGCCCTCTGGGGCGGAGTTTAGAATCGAGCAGCAATGGCTGAAGAGCTAATTGGCAGCCGGTATCAGGTCCTGCGCCCGATCGGCGCGGGCGGGATGGCCGACGTGTACCTGGCCCGCGACCTCAACTTGCAACGGGAAGTTGCCGTCAAGGTGCTGCGACCGGATTTCTCGCGAGACTCCGGTTTCCGGGTCCGCTTCCTACAAGAGGCCCGGGCCGCGGCCAACCTCACCCATCCGAACATCGTTACCATCTATGATTTCGGAGAAGACCCACAGCGGCTCTTCATCGTGATGGAATTCGTAGACGGTACCGACTTGAAAACCCTGCTCCATCGCCGGACAAACATCCCGCGCCCTGCGGCCCTTGACCTGCTCATCCAGGTCTGCGACGGCGTAGGCTATGCGCATCGTGCCGGACTGGTCCACTGCGACCTTAAGCCCCAAAACATCCTGGTTTCGAATTCCGAGCGGGCCAAGATCACGGACTTCGGGATCGCCCGGGCGTTGGCGAGCATTCCTCTGGATGAACAGCGGGAGATCGTCTGGGGCAGCCCGCAGTATTTTTCTCCCGAGCAGGCCAGTGGAGCCGCCCCCTCACCTGCCAGCGACGTTTACTCGCTAGGCGTCGTCCTCTACGAAATGCTGACCGGCCGGCTGCCATTTGAAGCAGCTGACCCACGGCTGTTGGCCGAGCTCCATCAGGTCGGCAACGTGCTCCCGCCGAGCTCTTTCGATTCTTCGATTCCACAGGGGCTCGACCAGATCATCCAGAAGGTGCTCTCCAAGGAGCCCGCCGCTCGCTATCGCACCGCCGACCAGTTCAGCCGGGTCCTGCAGAGCCTTGCTGCGGAACGACCGCTCCCGAAGGTCGACGTTTCGCACGCTGCGACTCAGGCCCTTCGCTCGCCGCAGGCCGATTCGCTCGACTGGTGGGCTGTGGCTCTCGGGATGATCGCCTTCTTGGCGATCGGCGGATTGGTGCCTTTGTGGTTGTGGGTTTGGCTGTTGTACCAGTAGACCGCCGCGGCGACTTGGCGAATTGCCGTCCAAGCGAGATCCGAGCACCGGCCCATCGACCGGCAGCCGTCGCCTGATGCTGGTTTCTGCCGGGTCGCTACGGTATAATCCAGCCGAGCCGGGCAAATCCGCCCGCTCGCTAGACGAGGTATATCCAAGTTGCTGAACAGCGCACGCGGCCGTAATTCGATTGTGCTCCTGATTCTGGGGCTGATCGTGATCGTGCTGGTGTTCCAGTTCCGATCCAACGCGCCCCGGCCGGAAAGCTTGGCCCTCAACCAGGTGGCCGCCAAGATCCAGGCAGGTGATATCTCCAGTCTGGTAATCGACGACAATGACCTCGAGATCGTGTTTCCGGACAACTCCAAGGCCATCTCACGGGCCGAGCCCGGACGCCCAGCCATCGAACAATTGATGGACCTGGGGGTGACCGCAGACGACCTTTCCCCCGAACGGATTCAGCTCGAGATCAAGCAGCCAAGTGACTTTAACCAGATCATCACTCTGGTGACCTATCTGCTGCCCGGGCTCTTGGTGGTCGGCTTGATTTTCTTCATGCTGCGTCAGGCCCAGGGATCAAACAACCAGGCGCTCTCCTTTGGCAAGAGCCGAGCCAGGATGTTCACCGGGGATCAACCGACGGTGACCTTTGCAGACGTAGCCGGCGTCGACGAGGCCAAGCAAGAGCTGTATGAAGTTGTGGAATTCCTCAAGGAGCCGGAAAAGTTCATCAAACTCGGTGCCCGCATCCCGAAAGGCGTGCTACTGATCGGCGCGCCTGGCACCGGAAAGACGTTGCTGGCCAAGGCCGTTTCCGGGGAGGCCGGCGTCCCCTTCTTCTCGATCTCCGGATCCGAATTCGTCGAGATGTTCGTGGGCGTTGGGGCCAGCCGGGTGCGCGACCTGTTCGACCAGGCCAAGCGGCACTCCCCCTGCATCGTATTCGTCGACGAGATCGACGCGGTCGGCCGCCACCGCGGCGCCGGGCTCGGAGGGAGCCATGATGAGCGCGAGCAAACCCTCAACCAGATGCTGGTTGAGATGGACGGATTCGACACCGACGCCAGCGTGATCATCGTCGCCGCCACCAACCGCCCGGACATCCTCGATCCGGCCTTGCTGCGCCCCGGTCGCTTTGATCGGCGGGTGATCCTCGACCGGCCGGACATGCGCGGCCGGGAACAGATCCTGGACGTCCATACCAAGGGCATGCCGATCGATCGAGAGCGAGTGGATCTAAAGACCCTGGCCAAGGCCACTCCAGGTTTTGTCGGGGCGGATATCGAGAACCTGGTCAACGAGGCCGCGATTCTCGCCGCCCGGCGCAACAAGACCGAAATCGGGCCGGAGGAATTCCAGGAGGCGGTCGAGCGGGTGATCGCCGGGCCGGAACGCAAGAGCCGCATCATCAGCGAAGAAGAAAAACAGATTGTCGCCTATCACGAAGCCGGCCACGCGGTCGTGATGCACGTCATTCCAGAAGCCGACCCGGTCCACAAGGTCAGCATCATCGCCCGCGGCATGATGGGCGGCTTTACGATGGCGCTGCCCGAGGAAGACCGGACCCTTACTTCCCGAAACAAGATCAAGGCCGACATGGCCGGCCTGCTGGGCGGCCGGGCGGCCGAAGCACTGGTCTTCAATGACATCACCTCCGGGGCCTCCAACGACCTCGAGCGGGTGACCGAACTGGCACGCGGAATGATCACCCGACTGGGAATGAGCGAAGAGCTCGGGCCAATGGTCTACGGGCAGAAAGAAGAGCTGGTGTTCTTGGGCCGGGAGATCGGGGAGCAGCGCGACTATTCGGAGAGCGTTGCCGAGAAGATTGATTGGGAGGTCCGCAAACTAGTTCAGGAGGCGTACGAACGGGCTGAAAGCATTCTGATGGAGTATCGGGCTCAACTGGACGCCATCGCCGAACGGTTAATCGAAGTTGAGACCCTCGACCGGGCGGGGTTCGAGGCTCTCTTCGCGGAGCCGGTCATTCCCAAGAACGGCGGCACACCGATCCCAGTGGCGGCCGAGGCCGCGAGTTGACTCCCCTTGCATTTTGAAAAGAGAGCCCCGCAGCGGGGCTCTCTTCGTTCTCCTCCACCGCGCAGGCCCGGCCGGGGCCAGCGGGTACCCGGGTTTCCCACTGGCCGGGTGTTTCAGGCCGGCTGCGGCTGTTTCTGGCGCTCTTTCTCTTGCGCCACCAGCTCCCGCCGCAAGATTTTCCCCACCAGAGTCTTCGGCAGCTCGTCCCTAAACTCGACGGAGGTTGGCACTTTGTAGGCCGCCATCCGCTCCTTGCACCAGGCCCGAATCTCGTCCTCGGTTGCGGACTGACCCGGCTTGATCACGACCCAGGCCTTCACCGTCTCGCCCCGGTAAGCGTCGGGCACCCCCGCCACCCCGACTTCCAGGACCTTCTGGTTCTCGGCGATGACCTCCTCCACTTCCCGCGGCCAAACCTGGAACCCGCCAGGTTTGATCATTTCCTTCTTGCGATCGACGATGAAGCAATAGCCTTGCTCGTCCATGTAGGCGATATCGCCGGTAAAGAGCCAACCCTGGCGGATGGTATCGGCGGTCTCGGTCGGCATGTTATGGTACCCGGCCATCAGGCTAGGTGTTTGGATCACCAACTCTCCGACCTCGCGGGTCTTTAACACCGTGACCCCATCCTCCAGCGACACGATCCGGCAGTCTACCGATGGAAAAGGCACCCCGATGGAGCCGATTCGATTCTCCCCGTTGATCGGATTCGCATGGGTGGCGACCATCGTCTCGGTAAGGCCGTAGCCCTCTACCACTTTCCCTCCGGTCAACTCTTCGAACTTGGACTTGGTCTCCCGCAGCAAGGCGGCCGATCCCGAAACGCAGGCCCGGATCGAACTCAGGTCGTATTTCCCGGCAAGCACGTCCGGGTGATTGTTGATCGCGTTGTACATAGTCGGTACTCCCGGGTAGAGTGACGGCCGATAGCGATCGATGCTGGTCAGAACATCCTTCAGGTCCCTGGGATTCGGGATGAGCACCAGTGCCGCGCCGGCCTGGATCGAGGACATCATTCCAACGATCAGGCCGTAGGCATGGAACAGGGGGAGGGCCAGCAAAGTCACGTCGCCTCCCGCCGGCAGCTCCACCCCCTTCAACCAGGCACGACACTGGAGGGTGTTGGCGACGAGGCTCCGATGCGATCCGATGGCCCCTTTCGAGACGCCGGTCGTGCCGCCGGTGTACTGGAGCAAGGCGGTGTCGTCCGGCCCGATCGCGAGCTTGGGTCGCTGCTCAGGGGAATACCGGGACAGCACGTCTCCCAATCGTTCATCGCCAGGCTGCAGACGCACCCGATGCCCTCCGCTGCGCTCCTTTAGCAGAGTGAACAACAGCCGCATCGCCGGGGGAAGGTATTCCTTGATGTTAGTGACAATGAGCACGCGCAAGCCCGTGTGGGGCTGGACCTGTTTCACCTTCTCATAGAAGTTGCTCATCACCAGCATGATTTCTGATCCGGAATCATTCATCTGGTGCTCGATCTCGCGAGGCGTGTACAGCGGGTTGGTCGCGACCACCACCCCTCCCGCCTTGAGGATTCCGAAGAAGGCGATGATGAATTGAGGCGAATTGGGCATGAAGATCGCAATCCGGTCGCCCATCTTGACCCCACGGGCCGCCAATCCGGCCGCCAGCCGATCAGTCAACTGATTCATCTGCCGGTAGCTGAGCTTTGCGCCTTTAAAGACCGTACAGGTGCGGTCCGGGTAGGCCTGAGCAGATTGCTCCAGAAAGGCGTGCAGCGGAATTTCGGGAACCTCGATCGTGCTTGGGACTCCCACATCGTATTGTTTGTGCCAGACCCGCTGCTCCATGGCCGCCTCCTGATCCGCGCTCCCGATTGCTTCTTCCCCTCCTTTATACAACGGCCCGCAAGCCCTTGGAAGACCGAATGATATAATTCCCCGGCCCAGTTCCAGGGTTACTGATCCGCCAGCAAGGGACCCGAAAGCCAGTCTGAAAGGCCACCAGCTTGACGACAGCACCCGGCATCAAAGCCCAGCAGATCATCCAACGAGACCATGCGGTAATCTCTCGATCCTATCCGCGAGCCGCACCCTTTGTCATGGATCATGGGCTCGGATCTGAAGTTTGGGACGTCGATGGGAATCGGTTTGTCGATCTGGCAGCCGGGATCGCGGTGTGCACTACCGGCCACTCCCACCCGAAAGTCGTGGCAGCTATCCGCGAGCAGGCGGAGCGATTCATTCACATCTCCTCCGACTACTATCATGCCGGCTGGGTCGAGCTTTCCGAGAAGCTGGCCTCCATCGCTCCCTTCGCCGAGCCGGCCCAAGTTTTCTTGTGCAACTCCGGCACCGAAGCGGTCGAGGCCGCGGTCAAGTTGGCGCGCCACCACAGCGGCCGGCAGCAATTCATCGGATTCCACGGCTCGTTCCACGGTCGAACGATGGGTGCCCTGTCCTTTACCAGCAGCAAAGCGATTCAGCGGCGGGGGTTCTCACCGCTGATGCCGGGGGTAACTCATGTGCCCTTCCCCAACCCCTACCGGCCGGTGCTGAAAGCCACGAACGAGGACTACGGCGAAACGGTTGTGGACTATATCGAGCAGGTCGTCTTCAAGTCGGTCGTTCCGCCGGACGACTGCGCCGCGATTCTGGTCGAACCGATCCAAGGAGAGGGCGGATACGTCGTTGCCGCCGATGGATTCTTTCGCGCACTACGCAAGCTATGCGATCGGCACGGTATCCTGCTCATCGTTGACGAAGTCCAGAGCGGCATCGGCCGCACCGGGAAGTGGTGGGCGATCGAACACTGGGGGGTCGAACCGGACATCGTCTGCTTTGCCAAAGGGGTGGCTTCCGGGCTTCCGCTGGGAGGGATTTTGGCTCGGGCTGGGGTTATGGATTGGCCGGAGGGTGCCCATGGCAATACCTTCGGCGGCAACCCGGTGGCTTGCAGTGCAGCCCTGGCGACCCTGGAACTCGTCGAAACTGAACTGATGGCCAACGCGGCGGCTATGGGCGAGTTCGCACTCGACGCGCTGGCCGAGATACAGAGCCGACACCGTTCGGTCGGCGAGGTTCGAGGCAAGGGTCTGATGGTCGGCGCAGAGCTGGTCTTGGATCATGGCAGCAAGCGGCCAGATCACGAGCTGCGAGAGCGAATGCTGCAAGAAGCCTTTAACCGGGGTCTGCTGGTGCTCGGTGCCGGGGAGAGCGCGGTCCGGGTCGTGCCGGCCTTGAGCATCGACCAACGGCTGCTCGACGAGGGTCTCCAGATTCTGGAGGCCTCCCTTTCAGCAGCGGAGGGCCGCTGATTGCATGCTGCCGGATTTCCGCGTCCGTCAGCGCGACTATCTGCTCGAGATCTCCCGAGTCCTCACGGAGGAATTGGATCTCGAGAAGGTCCTGCAACGGATTGTCCGTCTGGCAGCCGAACTGCTCAGCAGTTCCGCCGGGCTGATCACTCTCAGAGAGCAAGATGGCTGGCGGATAACCACCACCTACGGAATCAATCCCGAATTCCTCAACTTCCTCGATCCGCTCTTAGCTGACATCCCCGAACACGGCGACCCCGCCCGGTTCGCCCTCCCCGAGGTCAATCGCCGTCTGCAGCGCATCACCCAGTCCGCTTCGATGGGTTTGCTCACCGGGGTCGGGTTGCCGCTGATCGCCCGGGAGGAAGTCGTCGGCGTCATCTTCATCTTCCGCTCCTACCGGGGCCAATTTTCCAGGGAGGATCGGGCGCTGCTGGGCGCCTTTGCCTCCCAGGCCGCGATCGCAGTTTCCAACGCCCGGCTCTACACCCAGGTCGCCGATCAGCGGCGCCACCTGGACGGAGTTTTGGAATCGGCCGCCGATGGAATGTTCATCCTTGATCCCAGCTATCGGTTCACACGTTTTAATCGGGCAAGTTCGCGTCTGACCGGATATGGCGCTGATTTCGTGATCGGGAAAGACCATTCCGAGATTATCCGCTGGGCCAGCCGGGAGCCGGGGTTGAGCCTCGAAGAGGCGGGTGCCGGCGGTTGGCCGCTCTCATCCACCGCCGAACTTTACGTTGAAGGAGACCTTAGCCGCGTGGATGGCGGGACCTCCAGCGTCGGAATCACCTATGCCCCGACCTATTCGGGCGACGGTCGGCTGCTGGGGGTCGTGGCGAATCTGCGCGATATCACCAGGTTCCGAGAGGCCGAGGAGTTGAAGAGCACTTTCATCTCGATCATCAGCCACGAACTCCGCACGCCGGTTGCACTGATCAAGGGCTACGTGGCGACTCTGCGACGGGACGATGCCGCGTGGGAGCCTGAGGTAGTCCGAGATAGCCTGGCGGTGATCGAAGAGGAATCGGATCGTTTGGCGGCCTTGATCGATGATCTGCTCGAGGCCTCCAGACTTCAATCCGGCGCCCCGTCCCTTACGTTGAGCGATGTCGATCTGGCCGCGGTCGCCAGAGTGCTCGCCGAGCGCTTTCGAACCCAGTCAAACTTGCATCGCTTCACGGTCCAACTCCCCAAGGAGTTTCCGCTCGTGCGGGGCGACGAGGAGCGCCTAACCCAAGTGGTCTCCAATCTGCTTTCGAATGCGATCAAGTACGCCTCTCAAGGTGGCGAGGTCCAGATCCAGGGCCGAGCCGGACCGAGTGAGGTTGTGCTGTGCGTGCAGGACGAGGGCCCCGGAATCTCGCCGGCCGACCGGACCCGAGTTTTTGAACGATTCTTCCGATCCACCGAGCTTGCCCGATCCACTCAGGGAGCAGGCTTGGGGCTGTTTCTGGCGAAGGCGATCGTGGAAGCTCACGGGGGAAGGATTTGGGTGGACGAGAAAGCAGAACGGGGCGCCCGGATCTGCTTCTCGATCCCCCGGGAGCGCGAATGAGCACCGCCGTCCGCTGCCCGAATTGCAAGAGCCCGGTTCAGGCTGAAATCCTGCAGCTGATCGACGTCGGGCAGAATCCGGCAGCGAAGGTCCGCCTGCTTTCAGGGACGTTGAATCACTTGCGCTGCCCGGTCTGCGGATATGAGGGACAGCTTGCGACCCCGATCGTCTACCACGACCCGGCCAAGGAGCTGCTGCTGACCTACATCCCGATCGAGCTCGGGATTGCCAAGAATGAGCAGGAGCGGCTGCTGGGCCGGCTGATCAACCAGGCGATCGACCGGCTGCCGGCGCAGCAACGCAAGGGGTACCTGCTCCAACCACAAGCCGTGCTCACCCCCCAGGGTCTCGTCGAACGGGTACTCGAGGCCGACGGGGTCACCAAGGAGGATTTAGCGGCCCAGCGGGCCAAGCTTCGGCTCTTTGAGGATTTGCTCCGAACCCCTCCCGATGCCATTGCGGCGTTCGTCCAGCAGCACGACACTGAGCTCGACAATCGGTTTTTTCAACTCGGTTCGCTCAGTCTGCAAACCGCCGGGGATGATCGTGCCAGGCAGGCCGCCGCTCAGCGGCTGGAGGCCGCCTTGAGCTTGAGCTCCTTCGGCAAACGACTGGCCGCGCAGGAGGCAGAGGTGCGCAGCGCGGCGGAGAGCCTGCGGGCGGCTGGCGAGTCGCTGACCCGCGAGAAGCTTCTTGGACTGCTGGTTGATGCACCCAATCCAGACCGGGTCCAGGCGCTGGCCACTCTCGCCCGCCCGGGTCTGGATTACGGCTTCTTTCAGCTGCTCTCGGAGCGCATTGATAAAGTGGGTGCCGACCAACGGGAGCGGCTCACCGGTCTTCGCAGCTCGCTGCTCGAGATTACCGAACAGATCGACCGGTCCCAAGAAGCAAGGGTTGCGCAAGCTTCCGGGTTGCTGGCCTCCTTAGTGAACAGTCAGGATCTGGAGGCCGCAGTGGAGGCCAGCCTTCCGGTGGTTGACGATCTATTCCTCAGCGTGTTGCAGGCGAGCATCCGGGTCGCCCGGGAACGCCCCGACCCGCAGGCCTTGGAGCGACTCCAACGAATCGACGGCCTGTTGGCAGCAGCCCTGCGAAACGCCCTTCCGGCCTCGCTGCAATTGGCCCAGCGGATCATTGACGCCGCGACGGAGCCCGAGGCTCAACAGATCCTGGAAGAGTCTGGTGCCGTGATCGACAACGATCTGTTGGATGCTTTGCTCTCGTCAGCCCAGCAGCTCGAACAGCTTGGGGACTCAGACCACGCCGCTCGGATGGGTCGCCTGCACCGCAGAGCGTTGCGGCTTTCGATGCGGGCGAAGCTGGCCCCGTCGGCCTGACGGGCGACTCGGCACGGGTAGGCCGGTCGCTTTCGATGCGGGCCAAGCTGGCCCCGTCGGCCTGATGGGGGACACGGCACGGGCAGGCCGGTCGGTGAGTGGCTTGGGAGTGAGCATGGCAGGTGGCTATGCGCACTAGGCGGCGAGCTCAGCCTCGCTTCTTAATCATTTTCAGCAGCCCGGCCTGATCGATGACTTTTACCCCCAGCTCTTGGGCCTGGGTGAGCTTCGAGCCCGCTGCTTCTCCCGCAACCAGGAAGTTCGTCTTCGCACTCACACTGCCCGCGACCTTTCCCCCAGCGGCCTCGATCTGGGCCTTCGCTTCGTCTCGAGAAAGGTCGGGCAGCGTTCCGGTAAGGACGAAGGTCGATCCGGCCAATGGCGCGGGCCCGGCCTTCTTCGGCCCTTCCTTAGGCCACACCCCCGCCGCCTTCAGCTTGACAAGTAGCTTCCGATTGCGTGCTCGCCCGAACCACTCTACGACTTCAGCGGCGATGCTCGGGCCGATTCCCTCGATCGCCTCCAGATCCGGCTGAGTCGCACGGGTCAGGGCATCCAGATTACGGAAGTGTTGAGCGAAATCGGCCGCCACGGTCTCTCCCACACCCCGGATACCGAGTCCGCTGATGAGGCGGCTCAGCGGCCGAGTCTTCGAACCCTCGATCGCTTGAAGCAGCTTCTCCGCCTTCTTATCGGCAAATCCTTCAAGCTTTAGCAATCCCTTCTTGGTTAGACCATAAATGTCCCCGACGTCCTTGACCAGGCCATTCTCCACCAACAACTCCGCCACTTTGATCCCCAAACCCTCGATGTCCATGGTGGTACGCGAGGCGAAGTGCTCGACGTTACGGACCAATTGTGCCGGGCAGGAAGCGTTCGAGCAGAAGATTGCAACTTCTCCCTCGATTCGACGGATCGGCTCTCCGCAGGTCGGGCACTTCTTCGGCATCCGGTACCGCTTCTCGGTGCCGGTCCGGACTCCCACGATCGGACCAATCACGTAGGGGATCACGTCCCCGGCCCGCTTCACCAATACTCGATCCCCCACCCGAATATCCTTCTCCTGGATGAAATCGAAGTTGTGCAGGGTGGCCTGGCGAACGTTCGCGCCTCCGACGTAGACCGGCTCCAGGATCGCGTAGGGCGTGATGACCCCGGTCCGGCCGACATTCAGGCCAATGTCGATGAGTTGGGTGGTCGTCTCCTCAGCCGGCAGCTTGAACGCAATCGCCGCCCGAGGGTCCTTGCCGACCACCCCGAGCGACTCGGCCAGCCCAAGATCATCGAGTTTGATAACCATCCCGTCCATCTCATAAGGGAACGAGGCTCG
>JAHFAU010000159.1 GCA_023250385.1 Anaerolineales bacterium | reverse complement strand
GGTGAGTGAGCCGCTCAACCACGATAGCGGCGGCCATGGTCACCGCTGGTCCGACGGCTACCGCCGATACGATGAACATGATCGGCATACTCGGCTTGAACCAGATCGGTCGGGCTTTCAAGACTCCGTAGGTCGCCCCAAGCGAGGACTGGTGGATGATCGAGATCAATAGCCCTGCAAGCGCAAGGCCAGGGGCGGCCCTGTGCAGCCAGTGGCCGAGCCGACGCGCCCGTGGCCGGCGATCGAAGAAACGTAGGTCCACGACCACCGGCGCAAACTCGACCATCATAACGCCGAGGTAGATCGAGATCGCTATCGTGATTTCCCATAAGACCGAGTGCACATTCCAGAAGACCCAGGGGTGCCAGAACCGATCTGGCCGTCCAATATCGACGAGCAGGGTCAGCATGGCGGACGTGTACCCAATCAGGCCGATCAGAACGGCCAGGCGCACGATTGGCCGGAACCGCTCCAGCCGAAACACGTACACCACTGCCGAGAGGGTAAAGGCACCGGCCCCCAATGCAATCGCCGACAAATCGACGGTGATCCATAGGCCCCACGGGACGCTGTTGCTCAGGTTGGTAAGGACCAACCCCTGCCGGAAGACCCGCAGCCCGGCTACCCCACCCACCAGCAACAGCAGGCCGAGCAAGCCAGCCCAGGCCAGCAGCGGCGGGCTGAGGCGGGGGGATAACTTTCGGATCGCCAGGGCCCGGTTCATAGGATGGCCCTCGCCGGGAGCCGGCCGCGGGTCGAGCGCCTCATGCCCCCTCTTTGGCCGGGATGTAGTACACGTTTGAGGCGGTCCCCAATTCCTCCCGCAGCCGCAGGGTCGGCTGCTCGGCCACGATTCGGGATACTCCGCTCGTTGGGTCGTTCAGGTCTCCAAAGACACGGGCTCCCACCGGGCAGATGTTGACGCAGGCCGGGGTGGCTTCCCGATCCCGCCCGGGCACCCGGCCCTGGGCCAGGCCGGCGTCGATTCGCTGCACGCAGAAGGTGCATTTCTCGACCACCCCTCGCGGTCGGCGGGCGACTTCGGGAGCCCCCCAGGTCGGAACGTAGGCGTTCTCCTCGCTACGCTCTTCCCAATTGAACTTGCGGGCATCGTATGGGCAGGCCACTTCGCAGTACCGGCAGCCGATGCAGCGGTCGTAGTCCATCATCACCAAGCCGTCTTCCCTGACCCAGGTCGCCTGCACCGGGCACACTTCCACACAGGGTGCTTCCTGACAATGCAGGCAGGGCCGGCTGAAGAAGAACTTGCGCCTGGTGGCGGTCTGGTCGGGCTGAACAATGTTCCAGGTCTTGTCTGGGAAGACGTCGTTGACCGCGTTGCAGGCCCAGGTGCAGTAGTTGCAGCCGATGCAGGTATCGAGGTTGATCGTCATGCCCCAGCGGGGTCCATTGGCTGACTCCGGGAGGCGGGGTTCCCCTCTCAGCTGCTGCCGCTTGAGTTCACCGAAGGGAGAGAGTGGGCCGGTGGTGACGGCCTGAGCGGCCACGGCCGAGCCGGCCGCGGTGGCGGCGATCTTGACGAAGTCGCGCCGGGTCAGCTTGAACTCGACTTTTTTCTTACGGTGCTCGGTCAGGGTGTTCCTCTCAGCGGGCCGGGCCCTCGGTACCGCCCGGAGGGATCTCAGATCCGCCACCGCTCGGCGGGCCCTGCAGATCTTGTCCGGCTTCCGGCTCCACGATCTTCAGCCGCCGGCTGATGATCCAGGCCGCTACCCCGCCGGTGGCCAACCCGACAATGGCTCCCTGGGCCAGCCCGACATAGAGCCTTGCTGAGCGGCTGGCCTCCAGATCGGCGATGGTCTGCTCCTGCTGTTGGAGCTGCTGCTGCAAGGCCGCCAGGTCGACTTCCTCCAGCGCCGCCACTTCGCCACTCAACTTGAGAATCGTGTCGCGGGTATGGACAGTGTCTTGATGGCAGCCGATGCAGGCCTGGGACCCGACCGCGAAGGTATGCCCGGTGGCGACCAGGCCCCGGATCGGCGGCCTGCTGCTTGGATCGGTATACATGTGGCAGCTGCTGCACTCGAGCCCGGCGTTGGCATGAGTGCCGTGAGTGAAGGTCTCGCCTCGCTCCTTGTGGCAGTTGGTGCACAGCTCGGTAACGGTCGCGGCCCGCGGCTGCTGGGAGTGTGGGTTGTGGCAAGACTGGCACTGGATTCCAGCCTGGCCATGTTTGCTGGCGTCCCACTCGTCCTTGGTCGTCTTGTGACAGGTGGCGCACAAGCTGGCATTGGCGGTGATCGGCATTGGCGTGACCGGGTGGCCATCTTGGAACGGTCCGTGGCAGGACTCGCAGGTCACGCCCTCGAAGGCGTATTGGTTGGTCGAGGAGTCGAAGCCGGTGGTGTGGCAGGTCAGGCAGGCAAACTCACTGCCGATCTCGGCCCAATTCTGCTGGAAGATGGGCGAGGAGAAGGCATTGGCGTGCCGGGAATCCTTCCACACTGTGTGGATCTCCGCGTGGCAGACCCCGCAGGTCTCCGGGCCGGCGTAGTCGCCGCCTTGCAGCAAGGGAGCACCTTCATTTGCCCTCGCTTCGCTGCCGAGTGCACCGGCCGCGGCGAAAACCAAAGCGAACCCGACCGGCATTCCGAATGACAGAAGCCGTTGACGCCTTGGCCGCTCGGGTCCTCGGGCGAGATCCCCAAGTCTCACCTTGTCCGTGGAACCCACTTGGCATCCTCCCTTTCAGGATGCTAACGGCCGACCCTCCCGCAAGGCAGTCCATTCGATCACCAGCATCCTGTGATCTTCGTCACAAAGGCCATCTGACTTTCTAGCCATCCGGTGTCCTTGGGCCGGGCCCAGCGCCCGGTTGCCTAGGCAGGCACTCGGGGTTCCATCCGCATACCGACTTCCCCACCCGGACGGGCCGGCAAACGGCGAGATTATTCCAATCCGATTGTGACGATAGGCACTTTTGGTCCTTCCGGCCTCGACCTACATTGAAGCCATCTTCTCCCATAGAGGTGCAATGAGGAACTTTCCTAGCTGGGCCTTCATCCCGCTGGCTTGCCTGGCTTTCCTGGCTGCGGCATGCACTCCGACCCCGGTGGCGACTCCGACCCCGGTGGCGACCCCGACATCAACCGTCGACCCGGTCGCAGTGGGCCACGAGCTCTATCAGGCCAAAGCCTGCTTCGCCTGCCACGGGGAAGACACCCAAGGGACCGACCAGGGACCCGGCATCGGTGGCCACGATATCGAGGCGGTGATCTCCCAAGTGCGCAGTCCGACGGGTGACATGCCGGCCTTCGGCCCGGACAAGATTTCCGACGAGGAACTCGGGTTCATCGCCGCCTATGTCGCGGCTCAACCCTCCACGGCGATGGCTCTCGGCCTCGAGCCGACGGAGGCCGAGCGCGAGCAGCTCGTAGCGGCGCTCGAGGGCCTGCAGGCAGGCGAC
>JAHFAU010000158.1:1184-3440 GCA_023250385.1 Anaerolineales bacterium | reverse complement strand
TCGGCGCGCTCGCTGCTGAGTGTGGACAACCGCAGTGCCATGGTCTCCCCCCGGCCGCCGCGCTATTCGCGGCCTGGACCCGATCTCGGCCGTAAGCGGTGGCAGGGATCTGCAGCAATGGTAGCCATTCCTGCCATGACGATGGTACCGATCAGGTAGACGCTCAAGGTGTTGATCCAGCGAGGATACTTGAGCGACATTCCCAGATACTCCTGGCTGGACAGATCGAGCATGGCTCGATACTGGAACGGCATCGTCTGCGCCACCTGCCCGGCAAGCTGGTCAGGAATGGTTGCCAGAGCTACGAATGGATTGAAGGCCAGAACCGGCCTGACGATCGCCTCGTTCTGGATGGAAGCGCCTACGACATACAGCAGAAGCGTGCCGTAGCCGAGCATGAACGCGATGCCGTAGCAATACAGTGAGGCCAGCACGGAGGACTGCACCAGCGAGGAGATCAGTATTCCGCAGGCGGAGATGAACAGCACGGTTGACAGCAGGAGCGCCAGGGCCATCAGGGCGTCACGCGGAGACACGCCGCCGAACATCCAGGCGATTGCGAATCCCGGTACCGTCGTCAGGCTCATGAGGAGCACAAAGGCAACGGCCCCGACCAGCTTGCCGAAGATCAAGGCGCTGGCCGGCATGCCGGTCCCCAGAAGGAGATCGTGGGTTCCGGCTTCGCGCTCACTGGACAGGGCGGAGCTAGCTACCGCAGGGGCAACGGCCAGGACCGCCGCGGCGCTGCAGATCGACAGCGTGACAAATAGGAAGACGCCCCGCGAGCTAGCAACCAGAGACTGGATGGTTACCGAAGGAGCGCCGGCGCCGGTACTGGTCCCGATAGCCGGAATCAGGGTTGGCACATTCAGGACGATCATCCAGAAACCGGCGATGACCAGCCCGGTAAACGCTGCAACCAGCAGCGTGAGGATGACGAACGCCAGGCGGCCCTGAAGCCGAGAAGTGAGCTCTTTGCCGATCACCGCCCTGAGCATCAATCGTTCACCTTGCCGTTGGAATCGGCCAGTCCGGCGGCAAGCTCGTCGTAACGTTCCGAGACCGGTCCGAAGCGCGCGATCTGTACTCCCTCCTCCACCAAACGGTCCAACAGGGTCGAGAGGCCGACCTGATCGCCGGCGAAGCCGAAGGAGAGCAGCTGCCCCTGAACCGCAAGCTGCCGGACGTCTTGCTCATGTTCCAGAAGCTCCTGCGCCGTCGCTTCCCCAAGAACTACTTCTACCTCGATGTGTTGAACGGAGCCGTCGGGCTTGAGCAGCTCGGCGACTGGGCCAACTCTGATGAGATGGCCTTCGCGGAGCACAGCCACATGCGAGCAGACCTGCGCGATGTCGCCCAGCAGGTGGCCCGACAGCAGCATGGTCGTGCCCATATCGCGCAGCTCCTTGAGGACCTCCAGGAGCTCGATTCGGCCTCTGCCGTCGAGGCCGCCAAGGGGGTCGTCCAGGAGCAGGATGCTCGGGTTGGAGACCAGGGCGCGCGCCAGAGCCAGGCGGCGGCGCATTCCGCGCGACAGACTCTGAGCTTCCATCAGGCGAGAGTCGTACAGGTCGACGACCTTGAGGAAGGTCTCGATGGTGGTCTTCCGTTCCCCGGCCGGCAAGCCGGCACAACGAGCGAAAAACTCCAGGTACTGCCAGACGGTCATCCCGGGATAGACGCCGAGCTGTTCTGGGACGTAGCCGACCAGGCGGCGAACCCGGTCGGCTGCAAAGCGTGTGTCATGGCCGCCTACGACGATCCGTCCGGCTGAAGGCAGCTCCAGCGCGCCGACCAGCCGCAGGAGCGTCGTCTTGCCGGAGCCATTGGGGCCGATCAGCCCCACGCTGGAGCCTTCGTCCAGCTCCAGACTCACGCCCTGCAGCACGCTCTGTCGGGCTATGCGGAACGTTACACCCTGGAGCTCGATCAGGCTCAACGCATGACCCCGGTCGGGGTGACGTCAAGGCGCGACAGATCGACAGCCGTCACGGATGAGTTGACTTGGGGTCGGAACGTGTAGCGCATTCGGACGTCACCGGTACCGGAAATGTAGCGCAGGGGGCTGGTAATGGATTGCGCGCCGAAGTTGATGGTGTATTCGTCCCACTCTGAGGTGCGCCAGTTGAAGAGCGACACTTCGCCCAATGGGGAGCTGGTGGCGCCTGGCCCACGCAGACGACCGTCCACGTGGAGGTTCAGTCGCTCCAGCAGAAAGCGGCCCGTATGGACCGGCATCGAGTACTGGAGCGCCAG
>JAHFAU010000158.1:0-1174 GCA_023250385.1 Anaerolineales bacterium | reverse complement strand
GGATCAGCGCAGCCGGGATGTCGCCCTCGTAGCCTTTCGGGATACGGACTGGGAGGGAAGCGATGAACAGCGTGTTTTCGACGACGGCCGGCTTACCGCCGCGGACCTCCAGGTCCTGGCCGCTGCCCTCGAGCCAACCGAGAAAGGTCAGTCCATTCAGCTCGAGCCGACTCGAGTTGAGCGCCTGGCCAAAGATCTGGTCGAGCATATCGCGTCGAGCTGCATCGTTGGGACGCTTGACCGGAATGCCGGTGGGATACAGCAGGCTGGCAAATGAGTTGGGAGGTCCGTAGCCGGCGGTCCCCTGAGACGGCAGCTGAAAACTGATCTCGCGAGCCTCACCCGGCTTGAAGTCTCCGAGCCGAGTGACCTGGTAGTCGAGGATGAGAGAGATGTCAGTTACCGCGAAGCCGGTCCGGTTCGTCACACTGCCGGTGACGTTCAGACCGTCTGTCTGCAGGTCGGCCTCCAGCCCGGCGTTGGTCTGGTACAGGCCATCGACCGTAAACGTCGCCAGAGAGCCCGCGCTGAGTGTCAGGTCGGATACTTCCGGTTTGGTGCCGGCCAGCACCTTTACTGCCCAGCGTGGACCCTCTTGAGCCGGATCCCGAGGGAAGGGATACCACTGTCCGAAAACCAGCGAGCCGGCATCGGCTCGCACGTCGTAGGTGCCACCCTGTCTCGAATGCAGGCCAACGTACGTGCGCGAGTGAGCCAGTGGAGACTGTGGCAGCGCCCGGATGATGGAGACCTTGGTCAGGACCGAGTCGCTGTCTCGGCTGGCATTTGCGACGCCGAAGGCGAGCATGCCGAAGATCGTGGTAACGAGTGGGACCGTAACGACCAGCCAGGCCGGATGGCCCAGCCTGCGGAGCACGACATAGCTGCCCGGGCCAACGACGACCAGATAGCCAAGGAGCACGACAAGCAAAGAGGCTGGCGAGGGGGGGGTGAGCGGGGTGATGTCGGTCAACGCGCTTCGGGGCGGGCGCCCCCAGCCGGTATAGGACCCGCCTCCGCTCTGGGCGAGCGCGGCGCTGGTGGCTCCATGGGAGAGGATGTAGCGCCAGAGGCCCACAGAGCCAGCCCAGCCGCGCAGAGGCTCGCTGGCGGGGTCCAGCCCAAGGTAGAAAACCGTCCCGAGGCCGCGACGGCCAGAGACCAGTAGAGGGGT
>JAHFAU010000157.1 GCA_023250385.1 Anaerolineales bacterium | reverse complement strand
AAGACAGAAACTGCGCTCCCCGGACAAGATGTCCGCAGCCTGGCTGCAGATCCGGCCGATGGCCGGGTGCTGTATGCCGGCACGCAGGGAGACGGGGTCTTCAAGTCGCTCGATGGCGGGAGAACGTGGTCACAGTCTGGCCTCCCGGGCCAGATCATCAAGTCGATTGCAGTGACGCCAGGCGAGGGCCGCACCCTCTACGCCGGAGCAAAGCCGCCGATGGTCTTCGTGTCGCGCGACGGCGGCGCGTCGTGGGAGGAGCAGAACAGCTTTCGGCGAATCCCGGGGCGTAGCCTGTGGCGCTCGCCCGCGGAATCTCCGGGGACAGCCTACGTTCAGTCGCTGGCCGTGTCGCCAACCGACTCCCGGGTGATCCTGGCCGGAATTGAGCTTGGGGCCGTGGTTCGAAGCGAGGACGGGGGAGCGACTTGGTCTCGCCACCTCCCGGGGGCGCTGCGGGACTGTCACACGCTAATCTTCCACAACAACGACGGCGCCTGGGCCTACGAGGCTGGGGGCACCGGCGGGGGTGCGAGCCTCAGTCGGGACGGCGGTGCGAGTTGGAACAAGGCCGGCGCCGGCTTGGACCGTCACTATGCGGTGGCGTGCGCGGCCGATCCCGTTCGGCCGGACCTCTGGTACATCTCGGTCTCGCCGGGACCGGGTAAGGCCCATTCGGGCGGCAACGCCGAGGCCGCCATATACCGCATGCGAGAGAGAGGGCCATGGGTCAAGCAGTCCGGGGGCTTGCCGCAACCGTTGGACTGGATGCCATATGGGCTGGCCACCGTCCCGGGCCGTGCCGGGACCGTGATTGCCGCGCTACAGAATGGAGAGGTCTGGGCCTCGGAGGATTCTGGAGAGACGTGGAGCCGGCTCTCCGTCGAGCTTGGCCCGATCCGCCCCGGTCTGCAGGCCATTTCAATGGATTGAGAGCAGCCGGGCTCATCGGGGCGTGCGCGGCCGCTGCGCGCCGAACCTTTGGGTGGGTTAGTGTTCTAAAACCGCCCGATAGGCTTGCCGCAGATACGTCTCCACCTGTCGCCAGTCCCCCGCTATGTCGGTTGAATACCGGCCGGTGATGCGGTCCACCGTCTTGGCTGCCAGGGCGCGCGACTCCGCGGAGCGACGGGCGGCCTGGGGGGAAATCTCGAAGAGCGCCGCGTGCAGTTCGGTCAATGCCTTCATCATCGGGCCGAGGTTGTCCTGATCCGGCTGCTTGATCCGCTCCAAGGCCAGCTGCCGGTGCACTACCCAGTAGCGGATTTCGAGCTCGGTCAGAGTCTGGGCGTCGGCATGCAGGCCCGCCGCACGGCGGGCCTTTTCGTAATACCGCCGCACATACTTGGTGGCCTCTGGCACATCGTTGTCCGCCGGGGCGAACGCGATGCTGGCCCGCACGATGTCTAGCGCGGCCGCCAATGCGGCCAGCAGGGACATGTGGAACTCTTCCCGGTTCAAGCGAACCATCAGCCAGAAGGCCCGCGGCCACTTGTGGTCGTAGTAGGCCCGCCATCCGGCCGCTTCAAAGTAGGCGACCCTATCCGGGCGGAACGTATGTGGCGCGGTCGCATTCATGCTTGAGCAGCCTCCAGCCGGAGCCCCAGCTTCGCGAGCAGTACTGCGGCGAGGGTGAGGGTCTCGAGGGTAGCCGAGACTGCGAAGGCAACCGGGATGGAGACCACGCCCAGCCGGCCGAGCAGCAGTGAGATCAATACGACCCGCAAGACGAGTTGACCGGAGTTGGTGAATAGTGGCGTGCGGGTGTCCCGCAACGCGATCAAACCGCGGCTGATCACCTCGGTAGCCACGTATGCGGGCAGGGCCAACGAGTACGCCACCAGCACCCGGTAGGTGAGGTCGCCGGCCGCGGCGGTGTACTCGCCGTGCTCGAACAGGATTCGGATGGTCGGGCGGCCCAAGAGCAGCAGGGCGCCCGCCGCCGGCAGCGCCAGGGCGATCGCCCCCACGAGCGAACGGACCAGGATCCGGCGCATCGCCGACCATTCACCGGCCTCCGCTTTCTCCGAAAGTCGTGGAAAACTTGCCTGGCCAATTGCCTGGCCCAGCAGAGCGATCGGCAGCCCGACGAGAAGAAACGCGTTGTAGATAGCGGGAAGTCCTGCAGGATCGAGGGCGGCTGAGGCGAACGCGGTGTCCACAATGAAGCCGGCGTAGTTGACGCTAACCGAGAGCCCATTGGGCCCGAGCAGCCGCAGCACCTCGCTGAGCCGCCGGTTGCCCAGCTCCCACAGCAATCGGACGCGGTAACCTTGCCCGCGCAGACCGGGCGAGAGGATGAGGACTTGCAGGATCGCCCCTCCGATCACTCCCAGGGTGGGACCGAGGATTCCCAGGCTGGGAATCCGGCCGACAGCCAGGATCGAGAGGATCAGGCTGATGTTGTGGCTCACGACCGACAGGCCGGTGAGCAGGAACTGATTTCGGCTGTTTAAGACCGCGGTCGCCACGCTCCCAAGCAGCAAGACCAGTGGCTGTAACAGCATGATCCGGGTCAGTTTGACGGTCAGCGCCGAGGTCGCCGCATCGAAGCCCGGAGCAAGGACACGCTGCACCAGGGCTGGCGTGAATAGTTCTACGGCGAGGATGAGCAGCACAAAAGTGCCAAACAGGGTCGTGAGCACACCGCTGATCAGCCGCCACCCGGCGGCCTCGCCCTCCTGCTGTTTTGCATTAAGCAATACGGGGATCATGGCGCTGGACAGCGCGCCCCCGGCGATGAGGCTAAAGAGCGTATCCGGCAGGCGGAAGGCGGCATAGTAAGCGTTTGCCTCCGGACTGACCCCGAACTGCGCGTTGAAGAGCACCTGACGGGCCGCGCCCAATGCGGCAGATAGAAAGAATGACGCCATAAGGATGAAGCTGGCTTCCCCGATGCTGAACTCACGGGTCAGCAACCCTTTGAGCCGAATTCGGCGGGGCAGCCCCGGGCGGACCACCGACAGGCGTTGCAGGATGCCGGCCGGCGCCAGCCGGAGCTGCTCCAGCACGTTGGCGGCCAGGGCGAAACCCATCCAGGCGCTCTGGGCCAGGGCGGTGATCCCCCCGAGCAGCACCTTCTGCGGGCGGGTGGTCTCGATCATAGGGGTCAGTCGAGCTGCGTCGGTGGCCAGTGGGGTTATCTCCGGTTGGGCGGGTTCGCGATAAGAGTACGCCTCACCCGCCAGGCTGCATGTCGTCCGCCACCAATTATGACATCGGACACCCAACCTGGCGGAGCTCGCCAGCTTGCCCTAGCCAGCGGGTGTCACTTGGCAGGGTCGGGACGCCGACCTTGCCAGGCGAACGCTGCGGCGTTCGCTGGATTCGGTGCTCAGGATTTGGATTGCCCTGTCAAAGGACATGGGCAGGCACGTCGCCTTCAAGGTGTTGAGAGACTAGACGACCCAAAACCTCAGGCAGGTCCCGCACTCGCAACGACC
>JAHFAU010000064.1 GCA_023250385.1 Anaerolineales bacterium | reverse complement strand
CGCGGCGACGGTCCGAGCGCAGGCGAGCTCGTCGACGATTTTGGCCAAGCGATCGTGCCGGCCGATCTGAGCGTGCCGTGGTTTTTCCGCGGCGGGCCGAGCGCTGATGACATTTACCTCCGGCTCAAGACCGGCCTGACCGGCAGCCCGATGCCGTCCTACGCGGAGGTGCTGTCGGACGATCAGCTGTGGGACCTGGCCTACTATGTTGACTCGCTCGGGGACGACGAGACCCCACAACCGCAACCCTTCATCCTGGCTCGGCGGATCGACGGTCCGACCCCGACGACCGCCGATGACCTGATCTGGCAGCAGGCCGAAGCCAGCTATTACCCGCTTGTGGGTCAGCTGATGCGCCCTCCGCGCAATTTCACCGCGCGAATCCCAGGGATCTGGGTCCAGGCGCTTCACAATGGTTCCGAACTGGCACTGCGCCTCGAGTGGAATGACCGATTCGGCGATCAGGGTGATCTTCCAGATTCGCTCGCCGTCGAATTACCGGCCGCATTGGCCGAGAATGATGAGCGGCCGTACTTTGTTTTTGGAGAGCCCGGCAAGCCGGTGAATCTGTGGGTCTGGGATGCGAGAGGCAACACGGTCCAGGAAGAAACCAGTGAAGGTGTCGGAACTCGGGTCAGCCAGGCGGGCCAGGAACTGGCGGGGCAGGCCGAATTTGAGGCGGGTCGGTATGTTCTGTTGATTTCCCGCTCCTTGGCAACCGCCGACGCGGCGGATCTTCAAATCCCGCAGGGCGAATTCGTTCCGATCGCCTTTGCGGCCTCGGATGGAGCATCCGGCGAGCAGGGAGAGGCCGGGGCGATCGGATCGTGGCAGCTAATCTACCTGGAGCAGCCGGTGCCACTCCTGGCCTACGCTTGGGTTCCTGCGGCTGTGCTCGCGGCGGCCGCCCTCGAGTGGGGAATTGCTCGACGAGTTCGCAATTCGGCACCCAAGCCCTCAGCAAGATAAGATATCCTTTGGGGGTTGCTTCAACCGGTTGAGAGACTAGAAACTCCACATGGAGGCAGAATGAATCGAAGATTGTTGCTGTGTCTGGGAATAGTGCTTGTCTTGGGACTGCCCGCGGCATGCGGCGGGGCCGCCCCGGAGCCGACAACCGCTCCGACCCAAATCCCACCCACCACTGCGCCGCCGGCGGCGGAGGGTTATCAGGGCGGTGTGGTGTCGAATGGGGGAACGATCCATGGCACGATCAGTTACGCCGGCCCGCCGGTCGAGCCGGAAATCGTGACTGTGGACAAAGATAACGAGGTCTGTGGCGACAGCATAGAACTCAGGGCTGTTCAAACGGACTCAGCGGGTGGTCTGACGAATGCGGTGGTTAGGATCACCGACATTTCTTCTGGCAAGCCCTTGAGCGAGGTGGGGACCGATTTTGTGCTCGACCAGCGCGGATGTTTGTACTCGCCTTCGGTGCTTATCGTGCCGGTCGGATCGGCCCTGATCGTACGGAACAGCGACGGGATTCTGCACAACGTGCACACGACCCCGTTTGACAACCCACCCCTGAACGTGGCCCAGCCGGGGACCCAAACTGAGATCACGAGCGACCCGTTTACCTTCCCCGAGGTCATCCCGGTCGATTGCGATGTCCATCAGTGGATGCATGCGACCATTGTGGCGGTCGATAACCCTTACGCGGTCGTGACCGGCGCCGACGGCAGCTACGCACTCACCAACGTTCCACCCGGCACCTACCAGGTCGAGATTTGGCACCTCGAACTCGGAACCCGGACCCTTCAGGTGACTGTCGAAGCCGGCGGCACCTCGACCCTGAACGCCGAATACTAGGTGAGTCGAACCGAGACTTTGCGCATAGCCAATAGATTCACAGGACCGCCAAGGGATAGGGGCAGGCAGATCGGACCAGCGGGCAGGATCCATTCTGAGCAATCGGCAGCTGCTTGCCTCGCGGGCTGGGGATAGTGGCGGGCTGAATCCATGCTGAGCAGTCGGCAGGTCCTCGCCTCGCAGCCAGGCAAAACGGCAGGGGTGAATCCATGCTGAGCAGTCGGCAGGTCCTCGCCTCGCAGCCAGGCAAAACGGGAGGGCTGAATCCATGCTGAGCCGACGACGGGCGCGCGCCTTCCTGGCAGTTGGGTTGGTGCTGCTTGCGAGCTTCGCGCTGGTCGGTCCTTCGAGCGCCCAAGGGGGGCAGCCGCCGGATTATCGAAGCTACTTCGGCCTCGATTCGCGGCTGGTGATCTGGATCGTCGCGCAGCTCCACCTGCTGTTTGCAGCCTTCGTCCTGGGAGTTCCGATCTTTGCCTTGGTCACCGAGTACATCGGCCACCGGAGCAAGCAGCCCCGCTTTGACAAGCTCGCCCACGATTTCACCAAGCTGCTGGCCGCGGCGTTTTCCACGACCGCGGCCTTTGGAGGGCTATTGGCATTCAGCCTGTTCGCCCTCTACCCGACCTTCATGTCGCACCTCTCCGATGTCTTCAGCCCGACCTACGCCTGGTACGGACTGTTGTTCTTTGCCGAAGCGTTCACGATGTACTTTTACCTCTACTCCTGGAACCGCTTGCAAGGGCCGCGCAAGAAGTGGCACTTGCTGTCCGGAGTCTTGCTGAATATCTTCGGAGTTGCGGTCATGTTGATCGCCAACTCCTGGGTGACCTTCATGATGAGTCCGCCTCTGGCGGAGGTCGAGGCGGAGACAGGAGCTGTGTTGTCGACCGGCCTGAATCCGCTCACCCTGGAATGGACCGGCAAACTCTGGGAAGCGATCAACAATCCGCTCTGGACTCCGCTGAACATCCACCGGTTTATCGGCAATATCGCCTTCGGCGGGTTCATCGTCGGTGCCTATGCCGCGGTCCGTTTCTTGAACGCCAAGGACGAACAGACTAGGGCCTACTACGACTGGATGGGTTACATGGGGAATTTCATTGGAGTAGCGGCCCTGATCCCGTTGCCGTTTGCCGGCTACTACCTCGGCCGGGAGGTGTACTCGTACAGCGCAGTGATGGGAAACAACATGATGGGCGGCACTTTTTCCTGGACCTTCATCATGCAGGCGATCCTCATCGGGGCACTTTTTATCGGGGCCAACTTCTACCTATGGAGCGGGATGAGCCGCATCCCGGGATCCGAGCGCTACTCCAAGTACATCAAGTGGCTGGATGTCATCCTGATCGTCTGCTTTGCGATCTGGCTGACCCCGCACAATCTCCCGCTCACGCCCAGCGAGCAGGCAATCATCGGCGGTCAATTCCATCCGACTCTGAAGTTCCTCGGGCTGATGGCGGCCAAAAACGCGGTGATTAATTTCATCATCGTGGCGACCTTCCTTAGTTTCCTGATCTACCGCCGGGGCAACAAGGGAGAACGGGTCCCCGTCAGCCGCCAGGGAGGCGGATCCAGGGTCATCCTGCTGGTCGGATTTGCGCTCGTTGCTTTAGCGCTTGGCTGGTACGCCTCGACCCTCTTCCGGCTCGAGCCTGCCGCGCTGGATCTCAGCCCGGACAAGTCAGTCTACTTCCGCCTCCCGGCCTTCCTGCTGGTTGCGCAGATCTTGGCCGGAGCTGTGGCGGTGGGCCTGACCCTGCGGGACTGAGGCGTGGTCGGCCAGCTCGTCTACCTGGGGGCGACCGTGGTCAACTCGGTGCTGATCCTCGGGCCGTACGGGTTCGTGGTCATGACCCAGGCCAATCCGTTCCTGCGCAACATTGCGGTCGCCCAGTGGCTGATCACGATGTCCAGCCTGGTCTTTGTCACCGCCATTGACATTGTCTTGCTGCGCGGCGCCCAGGAGATTGGGACAATTCAGTGGGGAAAGATGAGCAGCCGCAGCCAGTACGCGTTGATCCTGCTGGTGGTCGGGGTCGTGATGCTGATGAGTCTGATGGGTTTCATCCGCTCCGGCTTACGCGAGGACTGGCATATCTTTGGAGTCCTGCGCGACACATCTGCGAACTCATTCACCCCGAGTATGGCGGTGATGGCGCGGGTCATCGCAGGCATCGTAGCAGCGTTCGTTGCTCTGGTTGGATTTGTGTTTTGGTTGGCGGGATTGGGGGAGCAGGGCGACATGAAGCCGCCCCTCGTGCGTCCGGAGCTATCGCCGGCCTCCGGGCAGGACTGATGGCCCAATGGTATGCACACCTCCTGTTTAAGGGTGACCAGCTCCTGGGCGAAGGAACGAGCGAAGCGGCCCGGATCGAAGGCGTGCGAACCGACGGGCAGGGTGATCCCTATACTGCGGTCGTTGTCTCCGGCTATGCCTTGTACGGCAAACTGCGAGGTTTCTACTCCGTAGGAGTATCGTCCATCCTGGTAGATCCGCAGACCGGGGTCGCCAGCTACGCCTCGGAAGAAAGCTCCCTCGGCAAAGAATCGGTTGCTTCGCTCACCCCCAAGCAAAGAGCTGCCATCGGCGAATGGCTGGTCCGGTTCGATCCGGAGGCCTGGGAAAACTCGACGGAGCCGTTCAAGCTGAGCTTGACCCCGCCCGAGCCGGAGCGGGAGCCCGCCGGATGAGGCTGCTCCGAGTTGCGGCGGGACTGGTCTGTCTGACAAGTTTTATCGCGCTGCTGGCCGACTTGCCGCCGGTGCTGTTGCCGTGGATTCTCTGGTTCTTGGCCGCGGCCGGACTTGCAGCCTACCTGTGGCCGGGGATCCGCACAGGACTATTTGTGTTGGTCATGCTCGGGCTGTTTGTCTACATGGGGGCGCTGGTGACCCGCATCTCGGGCGGCGAGATCCGGGTCGCTGCCGCCGAAGGGATCAGCGTCGAGGCCGGAGAGGCGATTTATTGGGGAAAAGGAAAATGCAGCACCTGTCACAGCCTCGGCGACCGCGGCTCGGCCGTGCGTGGCCCGAATCACGCCGACGTCTGCGCCAAGGCCCGTGACTTGCGGGTCGCCGAGCGGCAGGCCGCGGGCGCCACTCAGATTCAGACCGCCACCGATTACCTCGTCGAATCGCTAGCGGAGCCAGAAGCCTACATCGTAGAAGGCTTCTCGGCCGCAATGCCTAAGGTCTACCTGCCACCCATCAGTCTCTCGGTCGATGAAGTAAGCGCAGTGATCGTGTACTTGCAGGCCCAGGGCTGCGCGCCGGATCCGGTGGCGATCGAGCTGCCGGCCGCGATCCGCAATGCAGCGGCGGCCCAAGCCGGGGCGGAGTCTCCGTTCTCCCTCGTCCTGGTCGGTGACCCGGCCGCAGGGCGGGCGCTCTTTTCCGATTCGGCCGGGCCGGCCGGTTGCGTGCAGTGCCACACGGTCGCCGGGCAGGGCGGGAAGGTTGGCCCCGAACTGACCGATGTCGCCGGGACTCAGACCCTCGCTTACATCTTCGAGTCGATCATGAACCCAAGCGCAGCCATCGCGGCGGGCGGATATGAGCCGATCCAGCTCCAACTGTCCGATGGGTCCGTGCTCTCCGGATTGATCAAGGCCGAGGACGATGCCAGTATCACAGTCGTCGACAAACAGGGGGCGCAAACTGTGGTGCAGAAGTCAGACCTCCAGCGCGAGCGCCGCTACCCGGACATCCCCAGCCTGATGCCGGGCAACTTTGGCGAACTGCTGACCGTGAAGCAAGTCGCGGACCTGATCGCGTTCCTGCAAGAAAGTGCCGGAGTGCTGCCGGTTGAATAATCTCCAATTCCTGCTGCGGCCCGTGGGAGCCCGGTCGGCGGGTCAGATCCGAACATGACCCGCCGGCTTTCGCTGTTTTGGATGGTCATTCTGACCGTGATCGGGGTCAACCTGCTGCTGCGGCTGGGGGTCCCGTACCTCTCCATGCTGATCGCTCATCGAGACGCGCCGCTGCCGGTGCCCGGCGCGCTCATGGTGATCTATCAGGCACTCACGTTTATCGGTGTTTTGGTCTACCTGGCCGCCGACGAACGCCGGCTGCAAGCGTTCTGGCAGCCCATTCGATCGTTCATCCGCGGGCCGCAAGCGATTCGCACTCCGCTCGATCGAGCGATCGGCTACGCCCGATGGGCCGTGTTGGGCGCACTGCCATTGCTGGCGGGCTGGGCCGTGTATTCCAGCAGCCTGCCGGCGACCAGCGCTCCGACCAGTTTGCGCATCGCACACCCGACCATTCCATTCGAGTATCAGAGCCTGACCAACCCGTTCCGCAACCCGGATGGGACCGTCGATCCGGCGGTGATCCAGGAAGGGCGGGTGCTCTTTCAGATCAACTGCCGCCCCTGTCACGGAACGCCGGCAAACGGGGAGGGTCCAATGGCTTATGGGTTCCGGCTGCGGCCGGCAAACTTCAGCTCAGAGGACACGATCGCGACCGTCATCGAAGCGTATGCCTTTTGGCGGGTGCGCGAAGGCGGAATCGGCCTGCCCAGCCAGGGCAGCCCATGGGATTCGGCGATGCCGGCCTGGGCCGGTGAGCTTAGCGACGAACAGATCTGGAAGATCATTGCTGCCGAATATCAGACTGCCGGGGTCGAGCCCCGCCGGCCAGAGTCCGCGGCCAGTGAATAGGCTCCCGTTTGCTCCAGTGCTGCGCCGCTCGCTGCCGGCCGCTCTGGCCGGGCTGGGACTCGCGCTTGTGCTCTCGGCGCTCCACTCCAGCAAGTCACCGGCGTCTGCCCAGCCCTCTGTAGATGGGAAGTCGATTTATTTGGAGCGCTGTGCTTTCTGCCATGGTGAGAACGGGGACGGCAACGGTCCGGTCGCCCGTTATCTCAATCCCCGGCCCCGCAACTTCACTCTGGGGCAGTTTCGCTTTCGGACCACTGCCTCGGGAGAGCTCCCACTTCGTGAAGATGTGATCACGATCGTGAAGCAGGGAGTGCGGGGCACCGCCATGCCGCGTTGGGAAGGCGTGTTGAGCGAAGCCGAGGTCGAAGCGGTGGTCGATTACCTCACGACCAGCTTTGTCCCATTCTGGGGCACCTATGATCCCCCGGTCATTGCGATCCCCGACCCACCCCGAGTGACCGCCGGGATGATCGAAGAGGGCGCCATTCAATTCCAGGAGTTGCAATGTTGGAAGTGCCATGGCGAGCAGGGGCGCGGAAACGGTTCCTCGGCGCTATCGCTGACGGATGAAACCGATCGGCCGATCCGCCCTGCCGACCTGACCAAAGCCTGGCGCTACAAGGGTGGAAGCGATTTGGTGAGCATCTACACCCGCTTCTCGACCGGCATGGACGGGACGCCGATGCCTTCGTTCTACGACGTCATCGATGAAGAGCAGCGCTGGGCTTTGGCGGCCTACGTGCGTTCGCTGCAGACCGGTGAACCCAGCGGGGAGAGTGTGCTGCAGGCTGCGTTTACATCCCAAGACCTGCCGACGGACCCAGACGACCCATTGTGGGATCAGGCCGACCCGACCTCGTATTTCCTGACCGGGCAGGTGATTGTTGGCCCGCGCTGGCAGACCCCTGGAGTGGACGCGGTCACCGCCCGCGCACTTTACAACTCAACGAACCTGGCGCTGCTCATCGAGTGGGACGATCCGTTTCAAGATACACAGGGCGGAGGAATCGATGTGCTGCCCCAGGCCGGTACCTACGTAGACCTGGAGACCTTTCCCCAGAATGTGGGACCGTTCGCTGATGGCTTAGCGGTGCAAATGCCCGCCATGCTGGGGGAAGGTGTAGCGAAACCATACTTCGCCTGGGGCCAACCGGGGAATCCAGTGAACCTGTGGGTATGGCATGCCAGTGACCAGGTGCAGGAGTTCATCGGGACAGGGCTGAAGACCGAGCCGGCGGCCCAGGCGAACACCAACGTCGCGGCCGGCGCAGATTGGACCGATGGGCGGTATCGGCTGATTCTTACCCGGCCGCTGTCGACCGGCGACCCAGACGACATCGAAGTGAAACCAGGTCAATTCATCCCGATTGCTTTCCAGGCCTGGGATGGCTCGAAGGGCGAAACTGGTACTCGGCTATCGCTCTCGTCCTGGAACAACCTGGTGCTTGAGCAGCCGACCCCGATCGCCGCGTACCTGTATGCGGGCTTGGCGGTGCTGGGCGTAGGGGCCGGTGAGTGGTGGCTGTATCGCCGGGTCCGATCTTGACGAATCTGGTTCGGGTATCTATGCTATCGGGCGACGGGCTCGCCAAGGAGAACTGAATGTTGCGTCGTGCATCTGAACTGCTGATCGTTTTGGGCGTCGCGCTGGCGCTCGCAGCCTGCGGAGGCGGTGCGGAGCCGCCTTCCCCCTCCGGGGGAGAGGCGGAATCTCCACCGGCCGCCACCCCAGCAGGGGCAACCATCAGCGGGGTGATCAAGTTCACCGGGACTGCGCCGGAAGCCGAGCCGATCTTGATGGATGCAGAACCGATCTGCGCCGACAAGTATCCGGAGGGAGCATTCACTGAATTGGTGATCGCCAACTCCAATGGAACCCTGCAGAACGTCTTCGTGTACGTCAAGGAAGGGCTTCCCGATCAGGAGTGGCCGGTACCGAGTGAAGGGGTGCTCTTGGATCAAAACGGCTGCCGCTACCACCCGCATGTCCTGGGGATCCAAGCCGGTCAGACCCTGATCATCCGGAACAGCGATGGCATTCTGCACAACATTCATCCCATGCCGGTCAATAATCGGCCCTTCAACCTTGGCCAACCGGTTGTGATGGATTCGGAGAAATCCTTCCCCACCCCCGAGGTGATGATCCCGGTGGAATGCGACGTGCACGACTGGATGCTTGGCTACATCGGAGTGCTCAACCATCCGTTCTTTGCGGTGAGCGGGAGCGACGGCAGCTTCTCGATCAGCGGGCTGCCGGCCGGTGACTACGTGGTTGAGGCCTGGCATGAGCTGTATGGCACTCAAACGATCTCCGTCTCGGTAGCCGAGGGCGGGACGGAGCAGATTGAATTCACGTACACCGGAAGCTAGCCGAACGAGCGGCCCGCGGAGCTTGAATTGCGGGCGCGGCCGCGAGATCCCGAGCCGGAGGCCTGAATGGGTGGCTTAGTTCCAGGTGTCTCCACCATTGCCGGTCCTATTGATCGGCTGTTTACGGTCGTATTGATCGTAACCGGGGTGGCATTCGTTCTGGTTGAAGGGATCCTGATCACGTTCCTAGTCCGCTACCGGCACCGAGAAGGTCGCCGGGCGACCTTCATTCATGGAAACCGTACGGTTGAGGCCACGTGGACGATCGTGCCCGGATTGATGCTGTTCGGCCTGGCGGTTTTCCAATATGGAACCTGGCGGCAGGCCAAGATTGCCTTTCCTGATGAATCACGAGCCCAGCTGGTCGGAGTTTCGGCGAACCAGTTCGAATGGAACGCTACCTATCCCGGTCCCGATGGCCTGCTGGGAACCGCCGACGACCTGGCGGCCCCGATCAATGTGCTCCACTTCCCGGTCGGGGTGCCGGTGATCGTGCACCTGCAATCGACCGATGTCATTCACAGCTTTTTCATACCGGTGCTGAGGGTGAAGCAAGACGCTGTGCCGGGGCGCCCGGTCCGGCTCTGGTTTCAAGCGACCCAGGGAGGGGAATACGAGCTCGCCTGCGCCGAGCTGTGCGGGCTCGGCCACTATCGCATGCGGGGCCTGGTGACGCTCGAGGACCCGGCGGCCTTCGAAGGCTGGTTGGTTGAGCTTGCCGCCCGGCAGGCGGGAGAGTGAAGGGCTGATGACAACGACCACTGAGCTAAGTTTCATCCGCCGCTACGTGTTCTCCACCGATCACAAAGTCATCGGCAGGCAGTTCCTGTTTACTGCCCTGGCTTTCTTCAGCTTGGGCGGCACTCTCGCCATTCTGATGCGTACCCAACTCGCCTGGCCGTGGCGGGAGATCCCGGTCATCGGCAAACTGCTGTATGCAAACTCCGGCAATATCCTCGCCCCTGAAGCCTATCCGGCGTTGGTGACGATGCACGGCACCATCATGATCTTCTTCTTCATCATCCCAATCCTGTCGGGCGCGCTGGGCAACTTCCTGATTCCGCTGATGATCGGCGCCCGCGATATGGCGTTTCCCAGGCTGAACTTACTCTCCTATTGGGTCATGGTCCCGGCATTCTTGGTGATGCTGTCCGGGTTTTTCGTGGCGACCGGGACCGCGGCCGC
>JAHFAU010000156.1 GCA_023250385.1 Anaerolineales bacterium | reverse complement strand
GCTGGTGTTTAGGTGGAGGGAATGAACTGGCGATGCTGTGCGACATGATCGTGGCTTCCGAGACCGCCCGGTTTGGCCAGCCGGAAATCAACCTGGGTGTGATGCCGGGCGCGGGTGGGACCCAACGGCTCACCCGGGCGGTCGGCAAGGTGCTCGCTATGGAAATGGTGCTAAACGGCCGGAACCTGACTGCGGAGGAAGCGCTGCGGGTTGGACTGGTAAACCGGGTCGTCCCGGTCGAGCTGTATCTCGAGGAGGCGCTGGCGCTGGCTAATGAGATCGCCGAGCGAGCCCCGATCGCGGTCCGGCTGGCCAAGGAGTCGGTGAACAACGCCTTCGAGAGTTTTCTGGCGGACGGGATCGCCGACGAACGCCGCAGTTTTTACTTCCTGTTCAGCACCGAAGACCAGAAAGAGGGCATGCAGGCCTTCGGCGAGAAACGTTCCCCGCACTGGAAGGGACGCTGAGCCGGGCCGCAACCGAATGAGAGCGATCTACTTCGACAAAGCTATCCCGCGGGCCCTCGCCACCAAGGCACTGCGGCCGTTGTGGCCCGGGGTCGTGTGGTCGCCGCTCTCGCCTTCGGGCGTGGAGCAGGTTCCCGACCCGCCCCTGCCGGGCCCGCGCTGGCTGCGAGTACGCAACCGCCAGTGCGGAATCTGCGCCACCGACCTTTCGCTGCTCTTCGTCAAAGCGGATCCGCGGATCGCGCCGGCGGCTCTGCCCGGAATTCGGCGAATCTATCTGGGACACGAGGCCGTCGGGGTAGTGAGCGAAGCAGGCCCGGCCGTCGACCGCTTCCGGGTCGGGGACCGGGTGGTGATCGAAGCCCGTCCGGTCGGCAGCCCCAACTGCCTCACTCAGGAGATCGATCCGCCCTGTCGCTTCTGCGCCCGCGGCGACACCCGATTGTGCGAGAACGGCTCGCTGGGCATAGGACCGGTGGGTGTCGGCAGCGGATGGAGTGACAGCTACACCGCCCACCAGAGCGAGGTCTGGCCGGTCCCGGATGACCTGAATGACGACCAGGCTTCGCTGATCGAGCCGATGGCGGTTGCGGTGCATGGAGTGCTGCGCCGGCTGCCGGCCCCCGGGGATCGGGTGCTGATCCTGGGGGCCGGGATCATCGGCCTGCTCACGCTTCAGGCCGTGAAAGCTCTGGCACCCCAGGCCCATGTGACGGCTCTGGTCCGCTACGCACATCAGGGTCAGGCTGCCAAGCGGCTGGGTGCGGACGAGGTGGTTAGTGACCGGGGGGACATTTACGCCAAGTCGGCCGAGATCACCGGAGCCAAGTACTACCGGGGGCTGCTCAACCGAGGCATGTTGCTCGGTGGATACGACGTGCTCTACGACTGCGTCGGCAACCGATACACGTTGCGCGACTCGCTCCGCCTGGCCCGAGCCGGCGGGGCGGTCGTGTTGGTAGGCATCTCGCTCAACCCGTTGAGTCTGGATACCAGCCCGGTCTGGTTTCAGGAGGTCGACCTGGTCGGGGCCAAGACGTTTGGGATGGAGACGATCAATGGGCGAACCCTGCATACCTTCGAGCTGGTAATCGAGATGCTGCAGGAAGGCGCGCTGTCCGCCAGCGGGTTGATCACCCACCGGTTTCCATTCCAACAGTATCGCCGGGCGATCGCCACTGCGAGCAACAAGCGCAGTGGATCGATCAAGGTGACCCTCACTTTCTAGGGTGCCAAGGCGGCTGAGGGCCCTGTGGTAAGATTCGGCGCGCCCTTGGCCGGGGAGCTTCGAGGAACTTGTGAGGGAACCCGAAAAGATCACGATCATCGAAGGACCGCCACCGACGTTCGAGCTGGACACCGATGTCTGGCTGCCCGGCCTGGTGGAAGGCCCGGTCCCCTCGCAGGTGGCCATCTGCCGCTTGCGCAGCCCCAACGCCCCCGAATTGGTCCAACGCTGCTATCGGGCCTGGCGCGACGGCCAGCCGATCAGCCTGGAGTACCGGTCCGAGGAAGGTCTCACCGATCAAGCGCCGATCATCGCCGCCCGCTGGACGGATGTGGACGAGGGTCAGGTTCTGCTGCTCTGGGTACGCATGATTCAGGATCCATTTCAGGTCCATATTGAATTCGACGACTCTCCAGACGACGGGCCTGACGACGATTTCGAGCCCCTAGACTAGCCCACCGATGGGCGAACTCCAATTTTTGCAAATTGACAGCACAAACGGCGTGCTGACCGCCGTCTTTAACCGGCCCAAGGCCAACGCCTTCAATGGACCGATGATCGAGGAGTGGTTGTCGGTGCTCAAGGATGCCGAGCGGGACGATTCGGTGCGCTGCCTGCTGCTCACCGGGGCCGGCCGTTTCTTCAGCGCCGGCCAGGATGTAACCGCCTTCAGCCAGGCCGACGGGCGAGTCTCATTTCGCCAGCATCTGCACCGCACCTACAACCGGGTGATCTTAAGAATGCGGAAGCTAGAGAAGCCGATCGTGGGCGCCATCAACGGTCCGGCGGTCGGAGCCGGCCTGGGGATTGCCCTGGCGACCGATCTGCGGATCGCGGCCGAGAGTGCCAACTTCATCTATGGCTTCACCGGCATCGGCTTGAGCGCCGATTCGGGAACCTCGCTCGCCCTGCCACTGCTGGTCGGACTGGCCCGGGCCGCCGAACTTGCATTCACCAACCGGACCGTCACCGCCCGAGAGGCGCTCGAGATGGGATTGGTTAACCGGGTTGTCGCGGATTCGGAACTGATGGACCAGGCCCATGAATTAGCGGCCTCGCTGGCCAGCGGTCCGACCCGGGCCATCGGTCTGAGCAAGCGGGCCCTCAATCACTCCGTGCTCGGAACGTTGGAAGCCACATTGGAATACGAGGCCCAACTGCAGGAGATCGCCGGCCGTGGCGAAGACCACGCCGAGGGACTTGCGGCGTTTCTCGAGAAGCGGCAGCCGAAGTTTCGGGGGAAATGAGGCTGCTGGCCGCAGCAACTCAACCGGCTAGCTCGAAGCTCGCCCGACTGAACGGTCGGGCCACGATCGACCCCTGGGGCAGCTCCAACCGTTGGCCGTCGAGCCGGAGGCTGCTCACCTGCAGCCCCCGAGGTTGCAGCTCGATTCGGGCGTAGGGGAAGGCGAACATTCCCTTCGATTCCCAGCTGAGCTCAAGGGTCTCCGCAGATTGAGCCAAACTAAATCGATCGACCCGCCAATCGCGGTAGCCGTCGCCTGCATCGCTGTAGAGCAGTCCGCCGCCGGTGCCGGAGCCCGGCGGGTACAGCTGTAGGATCAATCGATCGGCCTCCTCCAGCGGGAGCACACTACCAGCTCGGACCAGGATCGGAATCTGGTCCAGCTCGGCCGAGAGCCAGATCTGGGCCGGCCCCTCGAAGCGTGCGTTCGTTGACAACTCGTACCAGCCTCCCGCGGGAAGTTGCAGCTCGCGCGAGCGAGCCCCTTCCCGAACGACCGGCGCGACCAGCAGACTGTCTCCCAACAGGAACGCGTCGTCAATTCCCCAGAGTACCGGATCTTTGTGATCCAGCCA
>JAHFAU010000063.1 GCA_023250385.1 Anaerolineales bacterium | reverse complement strand
CTGAGGCTCTCGGCGCGGGCCGTTGATCACTTCGATTTCCTTCCAGGCAACGTCGCCGATCCCGGTGCCGAGCGCCTTGGCGACGGCCTCCTTCGCGGCGAAACGCGCCGCGAGCGCAGGCGTCTGGCCGTTGGAATCAATCAATTCTTGATCGGTATAGAAGCGTTCGAAGAATCGATCGCCGTGGCGCAGAATCGCATGGTCTATGCGCTGCACTTCAACCACATCGACGCCGGACCGCAACATCGCTATGCCGGCCTCCCATTCGAACCGGCGCTGGCGATGGCCATGTTGTCCGGATCGAGGAACCGCTTGGCGACTCGCAGAATGTCTTTGGAGGTGAAACTCCGTACCAGGCCGGGGTAACGCTGATAGTAATCCAAGCCGAGCGCATGGCGCTCGGCGTTGACGATTGCTCCGGCGACCCCTTCGTTCGACTCGAGCTGCAGGGGGAGCCGCCCGATGAAGTTGGCCTGGTTGTCCTCCAACTCCGTCTGACTGGGCGAGCGGGTACTCATCTTGCGCATCTCTTTCCTAATCAGCTCAATCGCCCGGTCGAGGTTCTTCGGGTCCACCCCGGCCACGATTTGCCAGGGGCCGGGTCCGTGTCCGCCGACCAAACTGCTGTAAGCGTAATACGCCAGGCCGGCTTCCTCCCGCACGACATCTCCGATCCGGCCGTACATCCCGAAGCGGCCTAGGATATTGTTTGCCAGCGCAGCCGCCAGGAAATCAGGATCTGATCGAGGCGGGCCCGGCACGCCCATGACCACATCGGTCTGACTCTTGCCCTCCAAGGTCACATGATCGCGATGGAGTCCTTTCAGCTTGTCGATCCCCGGGAGCTCGAGCTGGACCGCCCGGCCGTTGCTCTTCCAATCGGCGAACCGCTGCGCAACCGACGCCTCCGCCTCTTTGACCTTTACTCCACCGACCACACAGATCACCATTCCACCCGGGCGATAGTGCGCCCGATGGAACGCCCGCGGATCAGCCGCCGTGAGGTTGGTGACAGTCTCCTTGTATCCATCGGTCGGGACCGAGTAGGGATGGCCCCGGTAGATTAACCCATTGAACGCCAGGTCGGCGCGGGCTCCGGTCTCTTGATCTCGGATCGCGAGCGAGGTCAGCATTTCAGCCCGCAGGCGATCGACCTGCTTCTTGGGGAAGGTCGGTTGGCGGACCACTTCCAGCAGCAGGTCCAGTAACATTCCCAGGTCCTCGGCGAGAGCCTTCCCCGAGAACGAGGTGCTGTGTTTGCCGGCCGAAAAGCTCAGCCGGGCGCCAATTGATTCGATCGATTCGTAGATTTGCTCGAACGTCCGCTCCTGGGTCCCGCGCATTAAGCTGGCTGCAGTCATCGCGGCCAGGCCGGCCCGATCAGGCTTTTCCTGCAGAGCACCAGCCCAGAGATAACCGGAGATCACCACCGACGGGCTCGAGAAATTCTCGCGACCCAGGAAAACGATTCCGTTCGGCAGGACCTGCCTGCGGATCGTCTCCGGTCCGGGCAGGCTGCGCAGATCGAGCTGCTTAAACTCGTCCATTGGGTCGATACACCCCTACCGTCCGATTCGACGGTACCAGGCGCTTGCGAGCCACTTCGAGCATCGACTCGGGAGTGACCTGCGCCAGCCGGTCCAAATAGGTTTCAAACCACTCCTGGCCGGAGAACATTTCGCTGTATCCCAGCCAGAAGGCCTGGTTGGTAATGCTCTCGCTGCTGAATGCAAATAGAGCTCGGGCCTGTTTGATCGCCTTGGCGACCTCTTCCTCGCGGACCTGATCGTTAAGCAGCTTGGAGATTTCCTCGTCACAGGCTGCCAAGGCAGCCTCGACGGTGCTATCCGGCCGGACGGTGACGGAGATCGAGTAGAGATAGGGGTCGATGCTGGCGGTCAGATTCCCCGAAACGGAGGCGGCCAGCTCCCCTTCAACCAGCCGCCGGTACAACCTAGAGGTCTTGTTCGAGATATCGCCGCCAAAGAATCCCAGGTTTGAGGCTCCGCTCAGCGCGCTGTCGAGCACCGCCAGCGGAATGAGGTCACCCTCTTCTGCGCTCGGGGCGCGGTAGGCCAGCTCGAGGTAAGCCGTTTCCCCCGGTCCTTCGACTTCCACCCAGCGCTCTCCCGGCTGCGCCGGTTCCGGCCGCGGCTTGTACACCGGGCGAGCTGCCTTGGGAATTGGCCCAAAGAGCTCCCGGATCCGCTCGAGCATCGGCCCAACTTTGAAGTTCCCTGCCACCGCCAGAACCGCGTTGCTCGGCACATAGTAGGTTCGGTAATGGTTATACAGGTCGTCCCGGGTGATCGATTCCAGATCGGGCTTGTCGCCCAAAACCGCGTGGTGATACGGGTGAATCCGAAAGGCCGCTGCGTGCAGCTCTTCCGATAGACGGAAGGAAGGATCATTTTCAGCGCCCTGCCGCTCGGAGATGATCACCGTTCGTTCCGACTCCACTTCCTTCGCCTCGAACAAGCTATTCGCCATCCGATCGGCCTCGATCTCGAGACCGAGGTCCGCCCGGTCCTGCGGCATGGTTTCGAAATAGGCCGTCCAATCGACCCAGGTGAAGGCGTTCCAGAAGCCTCCGTCGCGCGAGATCGCTCGATCCAATGTGCCGGCCGGGTAGGTGGGCGTCCCCTTGAACTGCATGTGCTCGACCCAGTGCGATAATCCGGTGGTCCCGGGCCGCTCGTTGCGGGAGCCCACCCGATACCAAACCCAGGTACTGATCAGCGGCGCAGTGTGGATCTCTTTGAGCCGGACCTCCAGGCCATTTCGGAGCTTGGTCCGCAGCATCGCTCCACTCATAGGCTGCGCTCCTCGTGACGAGCCGGTTCCGGCTCGGACAGCGGCATCCCATCCGGCCCGTAACCCTGACCAAATCCGGCATACCTGAATCCCAACCGCGCCATCTGCTTAGGATCGTAGATGTTGCGACCGTCGATGATGACCGGTTGGCGCATTTGATCGTGGAAACGTTGGAGATCCAGCTGAATGAATTCGTTCCACTCGGTGCACACCACAATCGCATCACAATCGGCCGCCAGGCTGTAGGGGTCGGAAGCCATCTGGATCTCAGGGAAAAGTTCAGCGGCCCGATCCATCGCGACCGGATCATAGGCCCGCAGCCGGGCACCCTCGGAGCTGAACAATTGAGCAACCTCCAAAGCGGGCGCTTCGCGCAGGTCATCGGTATTCGGTTTGAAGGCCAGACCAAGCAGGCCGATCAGCTTGCCCCGCAGGCTCCCGAGCATCTCACGGGTCTTGTCAACCAACAGGGCCCGCCGGTCGTCGTTGATCTCCATCACGGCCTGCAGCAGCTGCGGATGCCGCCCTTTCTCCGCAGCCATGTAGGCCAGGGCCTTGACATCTTTCGGAAAGCACGAGCCTCCATAGCCTAACCCGGCCTCCAGGAAGTGAGGGGTAATCCGGGGGTCGTATCCCATCCCGGTAGCTACTTCTTTGACGTCCGCGCCCAGCGCTTCGCAGATGTTGGCGATCTCGTTGATGAAAGAGATCTTGGTCGCCAGAAAGGCGTTCGAGGCGTACTTGATCATCTCGGCCGTGCGCAGATCGGTAATCATGATCGGAGCCCGCAGCGGCAGGTGTAGTTGGGCCACCTTCTCTGCCGCGCGTGGATCGGTGGAGCCAAGGACTGTTCGGGCCGGCTGCATAAAGTCGCTGATTGCAGCTCCTTCCCGAAGGAACTCCGGATTTGATACGACCGAGAATGGGATGGAAACCCGTTGGTGAGAACGCACGATATCCGCCAACCAGTCCCCGGTGCCGACCGGCACGGTCGATTTGTTGACAATGATGAGCGGAGCAATCATGGCTTGGGCAATCGATTCGGCCGCCTGGCGAATGTGCTTCAGGTCGGCCTCCCCTTCGGCGCCGCCGGGAGTTCCGACTGCAATGAAGACGAATTCCGCCTCAGCGACGGATTCCGCATAGGATGTGGTAAAGCGCAGCCGTCCGGCTTCCAGATTGCGCCCAACCAGCTCTTCCAACCCCGGCTCATATATTGGCAGCTCCCCGCGCTGCAGCCCAGCGATCCGGTCCTGATCGGTGTCCAGCGCCACAACCCGGTTCCCGAGATCGGCAAAGCATGCTCCGGTCACCAGGCCCACATGGCCGACCCCGACCACCGTCAGATTCTTCAAAGCTCCTGTCTCCTAGAGGGGGCGGAAATAATACCATGCCCTCCGCCCCCCGGTCCAAGGCCCGTAGCGACGGGGGCGGCTCTGCCGTGAGCTGCCGGGGCGGGGACCCCCAGTCGCCCCGACCCGGCTTGCGAGCAGTACAATCAGCGGGGTCCTACCCTGGAGGAAGCTGTGGAAGTCGGCCAGGCAATCCGATTGAAGAGGGCAGTGCGCGAATTTGACGCTGAGCCGCTTCTCGAACAGGCGCTGCGGGCCATCTTGAACGCCGGCCGTAGGGCTCAATCGGCGAAGAACCGCCAGGCCTGGCACTTTATTGTCCTCCGCAACCGCCAGACGCTGGTGGAGCTCGCCAAACTCGGTAATTACGCCAGCCATCTCTCGGGAGCCGCCGCCGCGATTGGCATCTTGACCCCCAACCCGGACGAACGCTGGTCGATTATGTTCGATGCCGGTCAGGCTGCGGCCTACATGCAGCTGGCCGCCTGGGACCTAGGGATCGCCTCCTGTCCCGCCACCATCTACCAGACGGAACAGGCCCGCCAGTTACTGGGTTTCCCGGCTGACCTGCATCTGAGAGTTGTGTTCTCATTTGGCTACCCTGCCGACCCCGGCGTGCTCACGGCGCCGCCGCGCCCGGGCGGCCGAAAACCGCTATCCCAGCTTGTCTCCTTTGAGCGCTGGCAGGATCCGCTCCCCTGAGGCTCTCCGTTCAACTAATCCCCCTCATTCTGACCCGGACCGTCATCAATACCGGGTATCGGCTGGTATATCCGTTCCTGCCGGTGATTGCCCGCGGCCTTGGGGTGGCACCCGAGGCCATCATCCTTGGCGTGACTGCCCGATCGGCCTTCGGCCTCGGGACGCCCCTGTTGGGAGCGCTCGCCGACCGCATCGGCCGTAAGCCAGCCATGTTGGCCGGGGTGGCTGTCTTTATCGCCGGCGGACTGAGTGTGGGGCTTCACCCGAGCTATGTCACCTTAGTGGTGGCCTTGCTGGCGGTCGGCCTGTCCAAATCGCTGTTCGACCCGGCGCTGCACGCCTATGTGGGTGACACGGTGACCTTCGAGCGGCGGGGGACCCCCATGGCTCTGGTGGAGTTCAGCTGGTCCGGCGCATTCTTGCTGGGGGTGCCGGCGGTCGGCTTGCTCATTGGGGCTGCGGGATGGGTAGCTCCCTTCCCTGCTCTGGCGGCATGCGCGGCCGTAGGGGCGCTTTGGATCTGGATCGGTCTCCGCCCGAACTCCAGCTCGGCGGTCTCCCGGGCCCCGGTCACAAAGGGCTTCTCCGCAATCCTTGCGAGGAAATCTGCCCTCGCCGGGATTGCGGTCGGGGTCTTGATCTCGGCGGGCAATGAGACCATCAACATCGTGTATGGACTTTGGATGGAGCAGGGCTTTGGCCTGCGGATCGCCGCCTTGGGGGCGGCGACGGCCGTGATTGGTCTCGCTGAGCTCGGCGGGGAAGGGCTTGTGGCGGGGCTGGCAGATCGGATTGGCAAGCGTCGCTTGGTCGCGGTCGGAATCGTCGTCAGCACCGGGACCGCACTGGCTCTTCCGCTGTTGGGCGGATCGCTCGCGGGGGGCCTCTTCGGCCTGTTTGCGTTCTATCTGAGCTTCGAGGCCACGATCGTCAGCACCCTGCCGCTCATGAGTGAGCAGGTGCCGCAGGCCCGGGCGACCCTGCTGGCGACCAACCTCGCCGGGCTGTCGCTCGGCCGCGGCCTAGGAGCCCTCACCGGAGCTCCCCTATTCTCGCTCGGCATTCAGGCCAACGGGGCAGCCGCTGCGGCCTTGAATCTGATTGCGCTGGGTCTGTTGCTTGGCTTGGTGAAGGAACGAGGCAATTGAGAATGGAGTCGCGACAGACGATCGATCTCCTCGTCCACTCTGCTGCTCAGCTGCTGACCCTCGCGGGCGGTCCGCAGCGGGGAAGGGCTCTCGGAGAGCTGGGACTCATCGAGGATGGGGCCGTCGCCATCCGCGCCGGACGGATTGCAGCGACTGGATCGACTGAGGATCTGCGCCGGACCTTTTCTGCAGCGAGCGAACTGAGTGCCGCCGGCCGGGTGGTGATGCCTGGCTTCGTCGACCCGCACACCCATCTGGTGTGGGCTGGAGACCGGGCCACCGAATTTGAGCAGCGGATCCAAGGCGCCAGCTACCTGGAAATTCTGGAGGCCGGTGGCGGCATCCTATCGACCGTGCGGCGGACCCGTTTCGCAAGCCTGGAGACTTTGCTGGCCGAGAGTCGGCCCCGGTTGCGACAGATGCTGGCGTACGGAACGACGACCGCCGAGGCCAAGACCGGCTACGGCCTCGAACTCGAGGCAGAGCTGCGGATTCTGCGTGCAATCCTGGCCCTGGATTCCGAAGGGCCGGTCGAGCTGGTGCCGACCTTCCTACCGGCCCACGCCATCCCGCAAGGCTGGCAGCCCGAGGAATACGTAGCTCTGATCTGCGATCAGATGCTGCCGGCCCTGGTTGTCTGGTGGGCCCGTTACGGTCAGGGCCGCCCGCCGCCGTTTGTTGATGTCTTTTGCGAGCTCGGGGCCTTCGACCTGTCACTCAGCCGCCGGGTGCTCGAGCGCGCCCATTCGCTCGGCTTTCCGCTCAAGATTCACGCGGACGAATTCAACCCGCTGGGAGGCACCAGGCTAGCGGTGGAGCTCGGGGCTGCCTCCGCCGATCACCTGCTGCAGACCCCGGATTCCGAACTTGAGCTGCTTGGAGGCTCGGACACCGTGGCCGTGGGGCTGCCGGCCACGCCATTTGGCCTCGGCGCAGCTTCCTACCCGCCGGCCCGGGCCATCCTGCAGCACGGTGGAATCCTCGCCCTCGGAACTGACCTGAATCCGGGAACTGCCTGGTGCGAAAGCATGCAGTTCGCGATTGGTTTGGCCTGCCGAACTATGGGCCTGAGCCCCGCCCAGGCGATTGCCGCCACCACCATCAACGCCGCGGCTGCCATCCACAGGGACAAGTCGATCGGCAGCCTGGAGCCGGACAAACAGGCCGACCTGCTCATCCTGGGCGTGTCCGATTTCCGTCAGCTTGGGTACCGGTTTGGCACAAACCTTGTATCGACCGTTATCAAGAAAGGCCAAATCGTTGTGGCTCAGAGGACCGATGGCTTGGACTGAAGTATCGCTCGGGGTCCGAGCGATTCTTATTGTCGCAGTTGCCGCAATGGCCTGGTTCTCGATCCGGTTCGTTCTTCGGATCACCATGCGGCTGTTTGCCCTCGGCTGCCTGGGCCTTGCGGTGCTGGTGATCATTGGCGGCATTGCCGGCTGGCTAAGGTGAGCCGGGCCCAAGCGGCGCAGTTCAGGGGCTTAACGCGAACAGCCCCTCCTTCTCGGAGGGGCTGTTGTTTTATGTGACCACGGGACTAGTAGTCCGGCATCGGAGGAGTGGGTGACTTATCCTCTTGGGGAACTTCGGTCACTAGAGCCTCGGTGGTGAGGATCATGGCCGCGATCGAGGCCGCATTCTCCAGCGCACCCTTAGTAACCTTGGCCGGATCGATGATGCCGGCTGTGACCATGTCCACATAGTCTGACGCAATCACATCGTATCCGATGTTCTTATTCTTACTCTCGGTCTGCCGGCGGCGCACGGTCTCAAGCACTACCGCGCCGTCCATGCCGGCGTTGTGAGAGATCCCCCGCAGCGGCGTCTCCAAGGCTCTGCGCACGATGTTGATCCCGGTGTTGATATCTTCGTCCGAGTCCTTGAGCTTGGCGATCGTGTCGCGGGCATTGATCAGCGCTACCCCACCGCCGGGAACGATTCCCTCCTCGACCGCTGCCCGGGTGGCCGAGAGTGCATCCTCCACCCGATGCTTCTTTTCCTTCAGTTCCACCTCGGTCGCTGCCCCGACCCGGATCACCGCCACCCCGCCGGCCAGCTTCGCCAGGCGCTCCTGCAGCTTTTCCTTGTCGTAGTCGCTGGTCGACTTGTCCATCTCGACCTTGATCTCTGCGATCCGGCCCTTGATCTTGGCCGGATCGCCCTTGCCCTCGATCACGGTCGTGTCTTCCTTATTGGCTACCACTTTGCCCGCCTTGCCGAGATCGTTGATGGCGACCGATTCGAGCTTGCGCCCAAGCTCCTCGGTGATCACCGTGCCGCCGGTAAGGGTCGCGATGTCTTGCAGCATGGCCTTGCGCCGATCCCCAAAACCTGGAGCCTTCACTGCCAGCACGTTGATCATGCCCCGCAGTTTGTTGAGCACCAGGGTCGCCAGCGCTTCGCCGTCCACGTCCTCCGCGATTACCACCAGCTCACGCTTGCCCACCTGGACGAGTTTTTCCAACAGCGGGACGATGTCGCTGGCGGCGGAGATCTTCTTGTCGTGGATTAGCAGGTACGGCTCCTCGATCACCGCTTCCATGTTTTCGGGGTCGGTGACGAAGTAGGCGGAGATGTAGCCCCGATCGAATTGCATGCCTTCGACGTATTCGGTTTCGAATTCGAGCCCTTTGGACTCCTCGACCGTAACCACGCCGTCTTTGCCGACCTTGTCCATGACTTGCGCGATCAGGTCGCCGATCCCCTTATCCTGCGCGGAAATCGCGGCTACTGAGGCGATTTTCTCGACTGAGTCGGCAACTGGGATTGCTGACTTAGTGATCGCTTCAGCAACCGCTTTGGCAGCCATCTCTATGCCGCGCTTGAGCATCATCGGGTTGGCACCGGCCGAAAGGTTCTTCAACCCCTCGGTCACGATCGCGTGGGCAAGAACGGTCGAGGTCGTGGTGCCATCGCCGGCAATGTCATTGGTTTTGGTTGCCGCCTCTTTGAGCAGCTGGGCCCCCATGTTCTCATAGGGGTCTTCCAACTCGATCTCTTTGGCGACCGTCACACCGTCGTGAGTGATGGTCGGCGAGCCGAACTTGCGATCCAAGCCCACGTTGCGTCCCTTCGGCCCGAGGGTGGTTGCCACCGCATTGGCTAAGATGTCTACCCCATTCTTCAAACGGCGGCGGGCGTCCTCTCCGAATGCAAGTTGTTTTGCAGTCATGCGTGTGAAATCCTCCTCCTAGAGTGAGTTTTACTCGGTGATGATAGCAAGCACGTCGCTCTCGCGCAGTATCAGGAGCTTGTCTCCATCCACCTTGATTTCGGTGCCGCCATACTTGGCGAACAGGATCTTGTCACCCACCTTGACATCCATCTCAATTCGGTCGCCGTCCTCGTCGCGCGCCCCCGGCCCGACGGACAGCACTTCCCCCTTTTGAGGCTTCTCCTTAGCGGTCTCAGGTAGCACGATGCCGCTGGCAGTGACTTCTTCCTCCTCCAGCGGCTTGACCACCAGGCGGTCAGCCAACGGCTTGAACTTAATTTTCATAGGGGTTCTCCCTCACGGCTTAGGATTGGGCTCGGTACACGATTCGCCAGTTAGCACTCACCAGCCTAGAGTGCTAACCAGCGGAGTGAGTGTAACAAAAAGACTCGGCGCTTGTCAAGACGGATCGTGAGGGATCGTCTCGGGCGAGAGGCTGCTCAGGAACCGGGATTGGCAAGCGGCCGGCCGGGAAGTCTGCGGCGCAGGGGCGGTCAAGTTCGGACGCTAAGGGAGTCGAGATGGCCGGTCATCCGCCGGCGCAGAGCGAGCGGCCCTCGGAGACGATTGCCGCCACGATGGGATCCCTGCCGTACTCCCGCTCGAGGTCATGGAACACGGCCTCGGCGAGGTCACACTTCCCATCGAACGCCAACACCGAGCCGTAGGTGTAGTAATACTCCAGGCTGTCGCCAGTCAAGTCCAGACCGATGACGCCAGCCGCCTGAAGCGCTTGCGCTGGTACATCGCAATCCAGAATCTGCAGCGTCTCGCACAGCAGTACGGCATGCTGAGCATCGTCACAGCCGGAGACGGCACACGCCAAAGTTGCCTGGGCATTTTCATAGTTCCGGGCCTTGAAATAGATCACCCCGAGAAAGCCCAAGAGTTCGGGATTCCCTGGGTCGATCAGCACTGCCTGTTCCAGATTGCGGGCCGCGATGAAGAACTCGCCGTCCTGCAGGTAAGTCCGGCCGATCGCCAGGTAGGGG
>JAHFAU010000155.1 GCA_023250385.1 Anaerolineales bacterium | reverse complement strand
ACCCGCCCCGCATGGGATGGGCGTCCGCTTGCCCGCCGCAGTTGCAACTGCTATCCTACGCGGCATGCTCAAGGTGCTCCTGCGGGCGATGCGGCCGCGGCAATGGGCCAAGAACGTCTTTATATTCGCCGCGCTGGTCTTCGACGAACAGCTTGCTCGGCCGGAACCGCTTGCCCGCACGATAGCCGGATTCGGGATGCTGTGCCTCATCTCGAGCTCGGTGTACTTGCTGAACGACATCGCCGACCTCGAGGCCGACCGCCGGCATCCGGTCAAGCGCAATCGGCCAATCGCTGCCGGCAAGCTGGCCGTGCGGGTGGCGGCCGCCGCCGCCGTGCTGCTCGCCGGGTCTTCGCTGGTGATCAGCTTCGCACTTGGAAGCGCGTTCGGCTGGATCGTTGCCGGTTACTTCGTATTGAATCTGCTGTACTCGCTGTGGCTCAAGCATGCCGCGATCATCGATGTGTTGATTATCGCGGCCGGATTCGTCCTCCGGGTCGCGGCGGGGGTCAGCCTAATCCAAGTGGCGCGGTTTTCCCCCTGGTTGTACGTGTGCACGACCTTGCTGGCCCTCATCATTGGATTCGGCAAGCGGCGGGCCGAAATGCTGCTGCTGGCCGAGGGCGCCAACTCACACCGCCGAGTGCTAGACGGCTACAACGTCGATCTGCTGGATCAGCTGATCGTCGTCGTCTCGGCCACGACCATTATGGCATACTCGCTTTACACCTTCTCGGCGGAAAACCTTCCGGCCAACCATCTCATGATGCTGACCATCCCCTTTGTGCTGTACGGGGTATTTCGCTATCTTCGGCTGATCCACGTCGAAAACATCGGCGGCGCGCCGGAGGAACTCGTGCTCACCGACCGGCCGCTCTTGATCAATCTGCTCCTGTGGGGTTTCTTCTCGGTCGTCATCCTCTACCTTGGCCGGTGAGCATCGCCGCAAGCAGCCGCCGGACGCCGTGATCCGGGTTCGCCCTCCGGACCCACGACCCCTGACAGATCCAATATGACTGAGCGCAGCGCTCCCGGAAAGGTCATCCTCTTCGGGGAACACGCCGTGGTATACGGGAAGCCTGCCCTGGCCGTGCCGGTCCACTCCACCCGCGCCCGGGCCGAGGTCTCCGACCTGCCTGGCGAGCCAGCCGGATGGGTCCGCCTCGAAGCGCCGGGAACCCAGATAAGCGCGTGGCTACACGAAATGCTCCAAGCAGATCCTTTGGCGAGTGCGGTCCGCCTGATCTTGAAGGATCTGGGCGGATCCGCCCCACCTGCGCTGCGGGTGGTCCTCAATTCGGAGATCCCGGTCGGGGCCGGAATGGGCTCCAGCGCAGCCGTTAGCGTTGCCGTGATTCGGGCGGTCGCGGCGCACCTCGGGCAGGAGCTCTCGGCGGAGCGGGTTTCGGCCCTGGCCTTTGAGGTCGAGAAGTTGCAGCATGGCACGCCTTCCGGTATCGACAACACGGTGGTGGCCTACGAACGCCCGTTGTTCTTCGCGGCGGGCAAACCACTGCAGTTCGTGCAAGTCGGCCGCCCGTTCACGCTTATCATTGGGGACAGCGGCGACCGCTTGCCAACTCGCGAGTCGGTCGCGGCGGTCCGCGAGCGGCGTGCCGCAGATCCGGAGAGTGTTGATCGGGTGTTTGCTGAGATCGAGGCCATCAGCGAGCAGGGCCGCCGCTTCATTGAATCCGGCGATACCCGTCAGCTCGGACTCCTTTTCGACCGCAACCAGACTCTGCTCAAGGCGATCGGAGTCAGCGGCAAAGGACTCGAGCAGCTGATCCGGGCCGCCAAGCGAGCCGGAGCGCTTGGCGCCAAGTTGTCCGGGGCGGGGCGCGGCGGGATCATGATCGCATTGGTGGAGCCGGCGTCGGCAGAGCTGGTCGCCGGAGCCCTGCGCGAGGCAGGTGCGATCCGCACGATTCGGACCGAGGTCACGGCATGATCTTTCTCAAGCTTGGTGGATCTCTGATCACCGACAAGGCCCGGCGCGAGACCCCGAGGGTCACGGTCTTGCAGCGCGTGGCGCGCGAGATCCAGGAGGCCAGGCGGATCAAACCGGAGCTGAGGCTCTTGATCGGGCACGGGTCGGGCTCATACGGGCACCCGGCGGCCGAACTCGCCGGGATCCAGAACGGCGTGCGGACCCCGGATGACTGGCGTGGATTTCTCGACACCTGGGCTGCCGCTCAGCGGCTGCACCGACTCGTTCTGGACACACTTGGTGAGGCCGGACTGCCGATCATCTCATTCCTGCCTTCCGCACTGGCAGTCGCCAATGAGGGCGAGATTGTCGCTTTCCCGGATGAGCCGATCCGCAAGGCGCTGCGGGCCGGTCTGATTCCTTTGGTTCAGGGTGATGTGGCTTTCGACCGGGTCCGGGGCGGCGTGATCTTATCAACCGAGCAGGTCATGGCACATCTCGCCAACCGGCTCAAGCCAACCCGAATCTTGCTCGCCGGGTTGGAAGAGGGGGTCTACGAGCGTTATCCGGAAAGGAACCGGCTACTGGCAGAGATCGCCCCGGAAGACCTGCCGGGGATCGACCTGCGCGGTGCTGAGGCCCCGGACGTGACCGGGGGCATGAGCCAGAAAGTTCAGTTGTCGATCGAGCTGGCTCGAGCCATCCCCGGAGTCGAGGTCAGGATTTTCTCGGGCGGCATGTCCGGCAACGTGCAGGCCGCGCTGCTTGGCTATGCGCTGGGCACCCGAGTGCGCGCTAGCCGCAGCTAGGCCTGAGCGCAGTTTGGTGACCCCCAGGGCACCCGAGTGCGCGCTAGCCGCAGCTAGGCGTCCGCCCAATTTGCTGACTCGCCGGCGGCGCGAGTGCGAGGGTGGCTGCCTCTGCCGCCTCTTCTGCCCCCCGTGCTAAACTGGGCAACAATTCTTTAACTACGTGGAGTGTGGTGGATGGACTCGCTGCTGAAGAAACTCAAGCTTGAGGCGGTGAATGCGGGTGCCTGCCTGGGACCGGACGGCTGGATTCGGGATCCGGCTGGGATGGAGCTCGTGTCTTATAACCCCACGACCAGTGAGCCGATCGCCTCGGTGATCCAGGCCAGCTCGAGCACCTATGACCGGGTTGCCGGTGCGGCAGTGGATAGTTTCAGCCGCTGGCGCGAGCAGCCGGCGCCCAAACGGGGATTGCTGGTTCGTGACCTCGCCGCCCTGGTCCGGGAATACAAGGAGCCGCTCGGGGATCTCATTAGCCTGGAAATGGGGAAGATCCGGGCCGAGGGTCTCGGCGAAGTCCAGGAGATGATCGACATCTGCGATTTCGCGGTCGGGCTCTCCCGCCAGCTCTACGGATTGACGATGCAATCCGAACGGCCGGCCCACCGCATGTACGAACAGTGGCATCCGCTGGGTCCGATCGGCGTCATCACCGCCTTCAATTTCCCGGTTGCGGTCTGGTCGTGGAACGCGGCCATCGCGGCGGTCTGCGGTGATCCGGTCATCTGGAAGCCTTCCAGTCTGGTCCCGCTCACCGCCATTGCGATGCAGCATCTGGCCAACCAGATAATG
>JAHFAU010000154.1 GCA_023250385.1 Anaerolineales bacterium | reverse complement strand
GCGATCCGCATGGCGTTCTCGGAGGTGAAGGGCTCGTCGTAGACGTCCACTTGGATCTCGGGGTTGATGTCCAACACTCTGGCACGCGCGGAGAGCACCTTGCGTTCCCCAAGAGTCGAGGAGCCGTGCAGGATCTGGCGCTGCAAGTTGGTGAAGTCGACAACGTCGTAGTCCACCAACCCCAACCGGCCGACACCGGCGGCCGCCAGATACATGGCGACCGGGGAGCCCAATCCTCCGGTCCCGATGATGAGGGCCGAGGCCGCCTTCAGCCGGCGCTGTCCCTCGAGGCCGACCTCGGGCATGAGCAGGTGCCGCGAGTAACGAAGGATCTCTTCGTGGGTGAGTTCAGTGCCGTTCGGTGACAGTGGAATCGGCCGCATTGCTTGACTGCTCTCAGCCCCCAAACTCGATTCTAACCCTCAATCGACGACCGCCGGCTTGGCGCTGGCCGGGCGGGCAGCCCCCAACTCGCCGATCGCGGCCAGCTGATCGAGCAAACGGGGAGCCCGAGCAATCCCGTGGTTTACCCCCCGCGGCCGGCCGCTTGAGTCGATGATGAACGTAGTCGGCAGCGATAGCACACCCCAGGAATCGGTGAGCTCAGGATGCTCTAAGGCCTGGACTTTGATAATCTGCAGGCCTTCACCGAATTGGGCAGCCACTTCTTGCAGGGCGGGATCCTGGACCGTCAGGCAGGGCGCACAGCCGGGATCGGTGAAGTAGAGGATTGCCGGCCGCCCCGGGCGATACTCCTCGATCCCGAGGCCGTGGCGCACCCGCCGGCGCAGCACAGCCCAGCCGTAGGCCCGGTAAGCCACGTAGCCGAGAACTATAAGGCCGAGCGCCAGCGCCAACCGGTCCAGGCTCATCTCAACCCGGGCGCCGCCCGGGAAAGATTCCCGGTAGGGGGGTCTTGCTGAAGCCGGGGACCCCAATTCGGTTTAGCCAATAGTACACCGCGCAGCCGACGCAGAAACCTCCGAACAGATTCAACCCAACCAGCGCGATTACGATCCAGGTCAACACCCAGCCCACGGTGGGGGAACCAGAACCATAGGCCAGGGTCGCGCCCGCCAGAAACGCCCCACCCACCCCCAGTGCGAATCGGTGGGGCTCCGGATTGTCCTGAATGAGCTCCGGCCTGATCCAATTCGCCTTTCGCAGAGCGCGATAGACGAATGTGAACTCCGGTTTTCCGCGGGCGGTTCCGACCAGCATCAGGATCGCCAGAATCGGGATTAGCCAGGTCTGATCGGTCACGAACACCGCCAGCAAGACACCCAGTCTCACGGCCATGCTGGTCTGGAGCGCACTGTGGTCGACGGCTTTCAATGGAGTCGACATTCTTCAACCTCCTGCCACACTTGGAAGAATCATGAGTTTGTCCCCCTCGGCAAGCGGAGTCTGCACGCCAGCGAGGGTCCGCACGTCCTGGTCATTGACGAAGAGATTTACGTAGGGCCGAAGCTGCCCCTCGCTCCCAAACAAATGGGGAGCCAGCCCGGGGTACCGGTCGGCGAGTTCCTGCAGCGCCCCGCCCACGGTGGTTGCCTTTGTCGGGACTTCAATCTGCCCTTCGGTGTAGGCTCGCAGCGCGGTTGGCACCCGGATATTGCTCATCTCGCCTCCTGCTTGATCGCAAGCTGTTCTTCGATCATCTCGGAATGGTCTTCCTGCAGCCGCCAGGCCCGGGTCTGCTCGGCGACTCCCTGGCGCACGGTCGTGATCAAATAGATGTACCAGGGCACGGCCCAATCAGTATCGAATTTCGAAGGAGTTGGAGGATGATCCGGGTGAGAGTGAAAGACTCCCACTACGCTCAAGCCCTGACGTTGGGCCTCGTCTTCGGCCTTGAGGATGTCCTGGGTGTCGATCAGGTAGCGCCGCCCGCGCTGCGGTGCCTCGAAGTTGTTGCTCACCGGCAGCACCGAGTGCGCGCTGCGTTCGTCCCCATTCAGCCACCCCAAGATCAAGCCTGCGCCTTCCTCGGGATACTGCTGTTCTGCATGGCGGTGGATCTCAGCCAACAGTTGAGCCGCAATCCGCAAGCTCACGGCCCCCTCCAGAATGACTCATCTAAGTACTTGAGGCCGGAATCCGGAAACACGGCCACCACCGTGCCGGATTCCAAACGTTCGGCGACGATCAACGCGGCCACCGCGGCAGCCGCGGCGGAAGCTCCGACAAGCAGGCCCTCCTCTCGGGCCAGCCGGCGTGCCATCGCGTGAGCCTGCTCCGTCGTGATTTCGAGGATTTCGTCTGGCAGAGTTGGATCAAAGATTTCGGGGATTCTGCTTGTAGGGAGGTGCTTGAGCCCTTCCAGACCATTCAGGGGGCTATTCGGCTGGAAGGCAACGATCGAGGCACCAGGGACCTGCTCCTTGATCCAGCGTCCGGCACCGGTGAACGTCCCGGTCGTGCCAAGGCCGGCCACGAAATGGGTCAGCCGGGCTTGGGTGTCCCGCACGATCTCCGGTCCGGTGGTCCGATAGTGCGCTTGCCAGTTCGCCGGATTTGAATACTGGTCGGCGTAGAAGTAGCGGTCTGGATGCTGGGCGGCCAGCTCGGCCGCCACCTGGCGGGCACCGTCGGAACCTTCCAATGGATCCGAGATCTCCAATTCGACGCCTAGGGCCTGCAGCAGCTGCTTGCTTACCGGATTGATCGTTCCCGGAACTACCAGTCGGATAGGGATTCGGAGCGCAGCGCCCAGGGTCGCGTAGGCGATCCCCATGTTGCCTGAGCTGGAGTCGAGCAACGTCCGCCCATCGCGAATGGCTCCCGCTTCAAGCGCCTGACGAAGAATCTCCGCGGCCGCCCGATCCTTGACCGACCCGCTGGGGTTGTGCCACTCGGCTTTCCCAAATACCTGAACGGCATCCGACAGGTGGGAGGTCACATGCTCCAGTCGGATCAACGGCGTATTGCCGACCTGGTCGATCAATCCTCGCCGCTCTAAGAGTTGGCTGGCTCCGATCATCCATTCCCTCAGACAAAAAAATGTAGCTCGCACCCGTTGCGCTCGATGGCCTTTGATTCCATCGCGGGGGCGAGCCACTCGGTGTCCGCTTGAGGCAGGTACGCTGGATCTGCGGTCTGCTCCTATCCCTCAGGCGGGTGGCTGTGCCCCCGCCGCCAACACATGCACGGTGTCATGATCGCCTAATATTTCTAACCTTGTTGATCAATATTATATCTGGTGCCGGATCGCTGTCAAGGTTCACGCCGCAGCGGCGAGCTCGGGGCGGGGATGGGACCCGGGTCAGGTGGTCACCGGTGAAAACACCTTGCTATAATGCCTCTGTCGGGATAGCATGCGGCCTGCCATGTCCAGGCATGCGGCAGGCGAATCCCCGCGCTCCCCCAACCCGACTCATAACCAAGTACCGCGGCAGCTCGCCGTCACTTTGGGGGTTGCGGCGGTCGTGGCCACGGTGCTGACGGCCTGGCGGCCGGCGAGTCTGGACCCAGGTGAGCTCGTCGGAGACCTGATGGCAGCCGTGGAAGGCGGGCAGGTGGTCCCCCCGCTGCAGACGCCG
>JAHFAU010000062.1 GCA_023250385.1 Anaerolineales bacterium | reverse complement strand
CTGGCTGGAAAACTGAGGATCGATGTCCCGAAGACTCGGCGGCCCGGGAATGGCCAGGTGCTGCGAGTCCGGGGAGCCCGCGAGAACAATCTCGCCGACCTGACCGTCGAGGTGCCGCTAGGGAAATTTGTTTGCATCACGGGGGTGTCGGGCTCCGGCAAGTCCACCTTGATGGTGGAAGTGCTGTACAAAGCCCTGGCGCGCAAACTGCACGGTTCGCGTGAGCTGCCGGGTGAGCACGAAGCGGTGGAGGGCATCGAGCGGATTGACAAGGTGATCAATATCGATCAGAGCCCGATCGGCCGCACCCCCCGCTCGAACCCCGGCACCTACACCGGGTTGTTCGACCACATCCGCCAGCTGTTCGCCGAGCTGCCCGAATCCAAGATCCGCGGTTACAAACCGGGCCGCTTCTCTTTCAACGTCCATGGCGGCCGCTGTGAAGCGTGCCAGGGTCAGGGCCAGCTGCGGATCGAGATGCAGTTCCTGCCGGATGTGTACGTCCCCTGTGAAGTCTGCAATGGTGCCCGTTTTAACCGGGAGACTCTTCAGGTTCGCTTCAAAGACAAATCGATCGCCGAAGTACTGGAAATGACCGTTGAGCAGGGCGCCGAATTCTTCGCCGCCTTCCCAGCCATGCTGCGCAAGATCGAGACCCTGCGCGATGTCGGTCTTGGTTACCTGAAGATCGGGCAGCCGGCCACGACTCTATCCGGCGGCGAGGCCCAGCGGGTCAAACTCTCGCGGGAGTTGTCCAAGCGCGGCCCCGGCCACACTGTCTACGTCCTGGATGAGCCCTCGGTCGGGCTGCATGCTGCCGACGTGCACAAGCTGATCGAAGTGTTACAGCAGCTCGTGGATCAGGACAACACCGTCCTGATCATTGAGCATCACCCCGACATCATCAAGGTGGCCGACTGGGTGATCGATCTCGGGCCGGAGGGCGGGGACCGCGGCGGCCGTCTGGTCGCCGAGGGCACGCCGGAGCAGATCAGCCGGGTGAAGGCCTCCTACACCGGGCGACACCTCAAGCCGTACCTGACGAAGGCATCGCCCGGTCGGACTGCTCATAACCCCGCCTGAAATCAGTCAAAAGTCATCAATTCCACCGAAGCTGATCCTCCGGTGGTCGGCAACGCTTTACTCGCGGACGGCTCCTCCCGTAGAGTGGAAGCGCAACCAGGAGGCCGGATATGTCTCAGGGATTCGATGTGATCATCGTTGGAGCCGGGATCATGGGCTGCAGTTCTGCTTTTCAGCTCGCGGGCCGGGGGCTGAAGGTCGGGGTGTTTGACAAGGGCGGCCTTGGAGCCGGTTCGACCGGGAAATCCTCCGCCATCATTCGCCAGCACTACTCCAACGAGATCACGGCCCGGATGGCGCTTCACAGCCTGCGGGTCTTCCAGAATTTCGGAGAGGTTGTGGGTGGTGACGCCGGTTTCCGCCGAGCCGGCTTCCTGGTCCTGACCGCCGAGAAAGACTTGGAGGGACTGCGGGCCAATGTGGCGCTCCAGCAGAGGGTTGGAATCAGGACCGAGATTCTGCCGGAGGCAGAAATCAGACGACGGTGGCCATTCCTAAAGACTACCGATCTGGTCGCCGCAGCCTACGAGCCCGATTCGGGATACGCCGACCCGAATCTCACGACCGGCAGCTACGCCAAAGCCGCCCAAGCGAGAGGTGTCGTGTTCCACCTGGATACCGAGGTGACAGGCCTTCGCCTGCGGTCTGGCAAGGCTCAAGGCGTGACCACCTCGAGCGGGACATTCGAAGCTCCGGTCGTAATCAATTGCGCGGGCCCCTGGGGCGCGAGGGTTTCCCGTTGGGTCGGGATTGAGGTGCCAATCAAATCCTGCCGGGTTCAGGTGGCATTCTTTCGCCGGCCGGATGGCTACGTTGACGAACATCCGGTTGTCGCCGATTTCACGACTGCCAGCTATTGGCGCCCGGAGACCGGGGGCTTGACGCTGGTGGGCTTGATCGATCCATCCGAATTGAACCACGTGGTGGATCCGGATGCCTACAACGAGAACGTGGGGTTGGATTTCATGGCCGACGCAGGCGACCGGTTGGTTCGGCGCTTTCCCGCGATGGAAAACAGCGCAAGCGCATCCGGGTATGCCGGACTCTACGCCATTACGCCCGATTGGCACCCGGTGATTGACGAACTGATCGAGGGAAGTGGGTTTTACATATGCTCGGGCTTCAGCGGTCACGGCTTCAAGCTTGGTCCGGCCGTGGGGCTGTTGGTCGCTGACATGATTTCCGGTCAATCCACGGCGGGGATGGATCGCCGCCTATTTCGATTGACCCGGTTTCAAGAAGACGACCTCGTTCGCGGCCGCTACGAATACAGCATCGCAGGTTGAGTTAAAGGCGGAGCCCTTACTCGTACCGCAGCGCGTCAATCGGGTTGAGCGAGGCGGCTCGGGTGGCGGGGTAGATCCCAAAGAACAGTCCGACCAGGCCAGAAAAGGTGGTCGCCAGCAGCACGGCTTGAAGCGACAGCTGCGGGGCCAGGTCGCTCGCCGCCCGGCCGATCGCCGCGGTGCCTAGGCCTCCCAACCCGACTCCCAGCAAGCCGCCGGCGACGGCCAGAACCACACTTTCCAACAGGAACTGCAGCAGGATATCCCGCCGCCGCGCACCGACGGCCTTGCGCAGCCCGATCTCGCGGGTCCGCTCGGTGACAGAAACCAACATGATGTTCATGATCCCAATCCCGCCGACCAGCAGCGAGATGGCCGCAATGGCTCCTAGGAAAATCGTGACGACGCTCAACACCCCTGCGGCAGAGGTCAAGATTTCAGCCTGACTGATCGCCGTGAAATCGTCATCGTCGCCGGATTGGATCTCGTGCCGTTGGCGGAGGATCGCGGTGATCTGGTCTTCCGCCGCCGATGTTCGGTCCTCCGTGATCGCCTGCACATAAATCAGCGAGATGTGGAAATCCCCCCGTCTCCCGCGGGAGGGAAAGACCCGGGTCTGGGCAGTCGAGAGGGGGATATAGATGATGTTGTCCTCGTTGGCGAACGCAGATCCGCCTCGGGATTCCAGGACCCCCACCACCCGGAACTGAATGTCATCCAGCCGGATTTGCTCGCCGATGGGCAGCGCATTCTCCGGGAAGAGCTCATCCACGACCAGCGGCCCGATCACTGCCACCCGCGACTCGGCGACCTGATCTCCCTCATCCAGGAAACGTCCGGCGCTCAGTTTGGCGTTGCGCAGATCGTCATAGTTGGGGCCGACCCCGGAAATCGACAGGATCCGGCTTTCCCCCCGGTAGTCGACCACGGCCGCGCCGGTCAACTCCAGCCCGACCGCCAGCACATCCGGCGCCAACACCGGATCCAGCAGCGCCGCGGCGTCTCCATTGGTCAGACCCTTGCCGCCAATCGCGGCGGAGGCTGCACCCCCGCGCTGTGAGTCAAACGTTCCCGGCGCCACGAACAACAGGTTGGAACCGATGCTCCGGAATTGATTCGTGATATAGGCCTCGACCGCGTTGCCGGCCGACATCAGGGTGACCACCGCCCCCACCCCAATGATGATGCCCAGCATCGTCAGCGCCGCCCGAAGCTTGTTGGCGGAGAGCGCGCCCAGCGCCACCCGTCCGCTTTCCAGCAGGTTCATTAGGCGCGAGCCTCCTCTTCCAGGCTGACCTCCGAGGGGCGCTCCGCTTCACCGGCTCGGAGCGGATGTGCCACCGCCTCGTCGACGACGACTCGCCCGTCCTGCAGCCGGATCACCCGCTGCGTGTGGCGGGCAATGAAGGGATCGTGAGTCACGATCAGTACCGTGATCCCGGCGTCCCGATTCAGAGACTGCAGGATGCTCATGACTTCAATCCCGGACTTGCTATCGAGGTTGCCGGTTGGCTCGTCGGCCAGTATGACGGCCGGATTGTTGACCAACGCCCGCGCGATGGCTACCCGCTGCTGCTGGCCGCCCGAGAGCTCGTTCGGATGGTGGTCTGCCCGGTCGGCCAGTCCAACCTCGGCGAGCGCCTTGCTGGCCCGCTCTTTGCGCTCCCGCGGCGGAACACCGCCGTACAGCATGGGGAGCTCGCAATTGGCCAGCGCGGTCGTCCGGGCCAGGAGGTTAAAGGTCTGGAAAATAAATCCGATGCTGCGGTTGCGGATCCGGGCCAGCTGGTCGTCGCCGAGCTGGCCGACCTCCTCTCCATCCAGGAGATAGCTTCCGGCGTCGGGTTGATCGAGACAGCCCAGCAGGTTCATGAGGGTGGACTTCCCGGATCCGGAAGGACCCATCACCGAGAGCAGTTCGCCGCGCCGTACCCGAAACGTGACACCCCGCAGCGCCTGAACGTCGATTTTCCCGAGCCGGTAGGTGCGGGTCAGATTTTCGATCTCGATGACCTGGTGGTTGGAGTTAGCCTGGCCCAAAGAACCCGCCCGGCGCGCCGGCAGGCGACTCGACGATGGTGATCCCGACCACTTCGCCTGGTTCCAAACCGGACAGCACCTCGCTGTAGGTCTCGTTTCGCAGTCCAAGGGTCACCACCCGCACTTCGCGGGCCTCGCCTCGGTATACGGTCACAATCACGTCACCGGTTTTTGGATCGGTGCCCAGGGCCCAGTTGGGAATCAAGAGCGCACTCTCCCGCTGCGCGACCAGGATGCTGAGCGCAGCGGTCATTCCTACCCGCACCCCGGATTCCGAGCCGTCCAGCTCAACCCGGACCGGGTATTGGGCCGTGCCGGCCGCAGGCACCAAGTCTATTCCTGCCACTTGCCCGTCCAGAATCAGGTCCGGCAGGGCGTCTAATGTTATTTCGACCTCCTGGCCCAGCTCGAGCGTTGCGATGTCGAGCTCATCGACCATGGTGTCCACATGCAGTGTGCTGAGCCCTGCGATCACGATCTCCACCTCCCCGGGCACGATGCTATCTCCAGGCCGATGGGTGATCGCCATCGCCGTCCCATCGATGGGTGAAATCAGCCGGGCCTGATCGACGACCGCCTGGGCCGCCCGCACCCGCGCCTCGGCCGCCTCGACGGCCTGTTGGTCCGGGCCGGCCTGCAGGTCGGCCAGATTCTGCTCGGCTTGCGCCAGGTTCGCGCCCGCGCTGTGGACTTCGGCATCGAGAATTGCCTGCTGGATCTCGGTCGGATGGCCGGTGAGCCAGTTCAAGTTCCGGAGAGCGGCATCCCGCCCTTGCTCGGCGGCCACAAGCTGGGTCAGTGCCAGCGCTCGAACCGGATCATCCGCCGACAAACCGGAGAACTGATCATAGTTGCCCTTGGCTTGATCCACTTCATGCTCGGCCAGCACCAGCCCGGCCTCGGCACCGCGGATGGTTGATGAGGAGGCCCGGCGACCCTCTTGCTGGACGCTCCAGCGGTACTCCGCATCGTGCTGGCCGTCTCGGGCGGTTGCGACCGCCAGCTCGGCTTGGGCGAGCTGCTGCTCGGTCGGACCTTCCAGGAGGTCATCCAGGGCTTGCTGAGCCGTGATGAGGTCGGCCACGGCCGCCACCAGGCTGGGATCGAGCGAGGCGAGGTCGAGCTCCGCCAACACCTGCCCGGCGGTCACCCGCTGTCCAACTTCCACCGTCAGATCCCCGAGCGTTCCGGCGACCTTGAATGACAGGGCAGCTTGCGACTCCGGCTCGACTTTGCCGGTTCCGGTTACGAAGATCTGCAGCGGACCCTCTACCACTTCGGCGGTCCGTTCGGTCTGGGTGGCTTGAACGCGGGCGCGCACGCGACCTCGGACCAGCGCCACGCCCGCTACGATCACCACAACCACTCCACCGATCACAATCCAGCGTCTAGTCATTCATTCTCCCTAATGCATCCCTCCCTGACTGGCAACCGGTGGGTTGCATTGGTCAGAGATTGGAACTGAATTCGCGGCCGGTCAGTTGGCTTGTCGTTGGGTGGCGGCGCGACTTCGAGGCCGTGACCCCCGGCTGACTGGGCTACGGCCGCGGGCTCGGTGTCGGCGTAAAGGGACTGGGGGTGTTTGTGGGAACCGGGGTGGCGATATTGACCGGGACGAGCAATCTCAGGCCGACGAACAGCACATCCGTCGGATCGAGCTTGTTTACGTCGGCGATCGCCTTGACCGTGCTGTTGAATTGGGTGGCAATCGACTGGAGAGTGTCACCGGTCTTGACCACGTACTCGATCCGGCTTCCCGGGACCAGAGTCTCCGGCAAGGCGGTGGCAGTCGGCAGCTCGGCATTCGGATCCGGAATGATGAGCTGACTACCGACGCCGATGTTATTCGGATCGAGGATGGTATTGGCAAAGATCAGAGCATCGATGCTCACCCCAAACTGCCCGGCGATCGAAAACAGGGTATCGCCTTCCTCCACCACATAGCTGATCGGGCCGGTCGGAGTGGGCGTCTCGGAGGGTGCCAAAGTTGGGCTGGGAGGTAGGGTTGGGGTCGGGGGCCGGGGCGTCCCGGTCGGTTGGGGGGTAGGCGTATCCGCCTGAAGCAGAGCCGGGAGCTGGGGCGGGTTGTCGCCGGTAAACCAAATGACGATCAGGACCAAGCCGACGACCAGCAAAACTACCGCCAGCGCCCCGAGCAGGAAAGGGACCATCCGCTCCCGGCGGCGCCGGTAGGCCATAATCACATCCGAAGCCAACCGCTCGTCTTCGGGCATTTGAGCGGGCGGGGAACCGCCCTCCAGGCCGGCCATTGTACCTGAATCCCTTCCGCGGAGCCCCGTGAAAGCCCGATCAGGGCCGTCCGGACAATGCCCAAGCGAAAAAAGCCAGGACCCGGGGCAAAGCTCTTTCCCAGGTAGGGTCGCTATGGTCCCCCGGCACGATCACCAGCGAGTGATCAAAGCCCCCTTCAGTCAAGGCAGTGCCAAGCCGTTCGGTTGACGGGGCGGCCCAGTCCTGGTCCCCGGCCAGCAACAGGATCTGCCGGGGAAGAGTTTCCGCAGACTGCACGATTGCGAAGGGATCGTAGGGCGGCCGGGCGGAGTTGACCGCCAAGGCAGGGCTGAGCGCCGCGACGGCCAGAAAGTTCCCCGGGTTGCGGAAGGCAATCTCGAGCGCCCAGACTCCACCCCGTGAGACCCCTGCCAAACCCCGTCGGGAGGGATCGGAGCGGTAGGTTTGATCAACATAAGCGACAATGCCGCCGAGCAGCTCGGTCTCGTAGGAGCCCGGTCCCCCGTCCGAACCTCGGAAGAGTGGTTCAGGTTGCAGCGGCATCACCATCAGGAACGGCGGCCAGTTGCCATCTCGCAGCCCCTGATCCGCCGCTTGCTGCGCTCCCAATTCCAGCCATTGGCGTTCGTTGTATGGGTAGCCGTGCAGCAGATAGACCGCCGGATAGCTGCGGCTGAGATCGCGGTAGCAGGGCGGAAGGTAGATTAGATAGGGCAGGCTGCCTGGCACCGCCACCGCGGGATAGGTGCCGGACTCGATTTCTCCTGCCGCTTCTTGACAGGGTTGGGTGGTCTGGCTGGCCGGCAAGATCGGGGCGGGTGCCCGGCCGGTCGGAGGCAACGATAAGACCGGCGACCCGGATGACTCGATGACCGGGCGGGGAGTGGTCGCGTTCAGGCGCTCAGGCGGGAGGCAACCGGCCAGGGCTATGAGCACAAGCCAGAGCGCCGACGCTAGGGCTGAGCTCGATCCAAACGCGCGGAAGATCGACCCCAGTGACCGGCCTGTCCGAGGTCCGCTCCCTTCCCATGCAGCCAACTCGACCTCCAGGTCGTGGAATTTGCGCACAGTATAATGGCGCCCGTGCGCTACCATATCTGGACCGCCGGCTGTCAGATGAACGTGGCGGATTCGCAGCGGGTCGCCTCCGCGCTGGAAGGCCTGGGCTACCACTCGACCCCCGTAGCCGAACAGGCCGATGTGGTAGTCCTGAATACCTGCGTGGTGCGCCAGAGCGCCGAGGATCGAGCCTACGGGCGGCTGACCTCGCTTCGGCCGCTGAAAGAGCGGCGGCCGGAAGTCGTCATCAACCTGATGGGCTGCCTGGTCGGGGTCCGAGGAAGTCCCGAGCTGGCAGCCGCCTACCCATTTGTAGATGTTTTCTCCCCGCCCTCCGATCCCCAACCGCTGATCGACCACCTCACTCAGGCCGATGGCCGATCGCTTGAAAATCTTCAAACCCGGGATCGCTTTGCGGCCATGGACGGAGACTTGTTGCTGCCCGTGGATGAGCGGGGTCGACTGGTGAGCGCCCACGTTCCGGTCGTGTACGGCTGCTCGCATGCCTGCACCTTCTGCATCATCCCCTTCCGGCGCGGGCCGGAACGCAGCCGGAGCGTCGGGCAGATCGTGGCCGAAGTTCGCTCTCTGGCGGAACAGGGAGTGCGGGAAGTCACTTTGCTGGGTCAGATCGTCGATCGCTATGGAATGGATGTCCCGGACGGCCCCAATCTGTCCGATTTGCTGCGGGCGGTGCATCAGGTCGATGGAATCCGGCGGATTCGCTTTCTGACCTCCCATCCAAACTGGATGTCGGAGGAGTTGCTGCAGACGGTGGCAGAGCTCGAGAGAGTCTGTGAGCATATCGAAGTGCCGGTCCAAGCGGGCGACGACGAGGTGCTGCGCCGGATGCGGCGCGGATATCGCGCCGATGACTACCGCCGCCTGATCGACCGCATTCGCCGACGACTGCCCGGTGGCTCGATCGCGACCGATATCATCGTAGGATTCCCGGGTGAGAGTGAATCGCAGTTCCAGCGTACTTACGCTCTGCTCGCCGAACTCGAGCTCGATGTCGCCCACCTGGCGCGTTACTCTGCTCGCCCTCGGACGGTCGCCGCACGACGCATGGTTGACGATGTTTCGGAACCAGAGAAGATGCTCCGCTTCCAGCAGCTCGAGGAGCTGCAGACCGGCATTGTGGAGAGACTCCATCGCCGGCTGCTCGGGAGTGAGCTGGAGGTGCTGGTGGAAGGCAGGCGCCGCGGCCGCTGGATGGGGCGCACCCGCACCAACAAGCTGGTCTTCTTTGAGTCGGAGGCCGAGCTGCGCGGAGAGTTAGTCCAGGTGAAGATTGAACACACCGGTCCATGGAGCCTGCGCGGATCGGTCACCGGCTACGGACAGTCCTCCCGTGCGCCAGCTCTCCTACCGCTCGCTATTCTCAACCAACCGATACCCGAGGGTTTTCGCCAATGACTCGACCATCCATTCGCCGCTTCCGATGGCTCGCTGCTGCAGTTGTGCTCGGGCTCGCCGCCTGCAACTTCCCGGGATTCCAAGCCGCTCAGCCCGCAGAAGACAGCCTTGCCACCGCAGCCGCCCAGACGGTGGCCGCCCAGCTCACCGAGATCGCCGGGACCGTTGGGGCGCCGTCTCCGCAACCATCGGCGACGGAGGCTCCGCTCGCCACGCCCTCCTCAACTCCGATTCCATCTCCAACCACTAGCCCAACTCCTTCCTGCACCAATCAGGCTCGTTTCATTCGTGACGTCAGCATCCCAGACAATACCAACATCCCCGCCGGGAACTCATTCGACAAGATCTGGCGGCTGCAGAACTCAGGGACCTGTACCTGGACCTCGGACTACGACCTCGTTTTTCAGAGTGGGAACATCATGTCCGGCCCGCCTTCCTTTCCGCTGCCGAGCACGGTCGCTCCGGGATCCGAAGTGGACATCCGGGTTTCGCTGAAGGCACCGAGCGCCGATGGCTCCCATCGTGGCAACTGGATGCTGCGGTCGGCAGGCGGAGTGCTTTTCGGGATCGGGGTCAACTTCGATCAGCCGTTCTTTGTCCAGATCGTCGTTGGGGCGACGGCCACCCCCCAACCCGCGGTGGTGAAGGACTTCGTGGCTACCTATTGCACCGCGGAATGGGTGAGTGGCCCCAGCGTGATGACCTTGACCTGCCCCGGCAACCCCGGCGACAGTCAGGGTTTCATCCTTAAGCTGGATGCGCCGAAACTCGAGAACGGGACCATCGAGAACGAGGCGGCTCTCGAGACCCATCCGCAATGGGTTGACAACGGCGTGATCACCGGTAAGTTCCCGGCCTTCCAGGTCAAGGCCGGCGACCGATTCCGGGCCCTGATCGGCTGCCTGTTCAATGGCCTGTCCTGCAATGTCCGCTTCCAGCTCAACTATCGGGCCGATGGCGGGGCACTCCAGAATATGGGCCAGTGGGACCAGACCTATGACGGCAACCTCCAGTCGCTGGACCTCGATCTCTCATCGCTAGCCGGGAAATCGGTCGAGTTCGTACTGGCAGTTCTTGCCAACGGGTCATCCGGCCAGGATTGGGCATTCTGGTTGGCGCCCCGGATCGTCGGCCCGCCTCGGTGACCCGCTCCCCCAGGCTGTACCTCATCGATGGCCATGCCCTGGCCTATCGGGCCTACTACGCCCTGACCCGGG
>JAHFAU010000061.1 GCA_023250385.1 Anaerolineales bacterium | reverse complement strand
TCGCATGGCGAGTATACGCCCCAGGGATTGGGCGTGAGAACGCTTGAGGCTAGCTGAACTCAAGCGTTCTTTTCGCACGTACTTGACCTAGCACGTTTGTTCCATTTGGACCGACAAACCGCACCCAGATTCACCAGAGAAGGCGGAGGGGACCGCGTGGAAGCGAAAGGTTTTCGAGCCCTGCGGATTAGTTTGGCATCTCCCGAGACCATTCTGAGCTGGTCCTATGGAGAAGTACTGAAGCCGGAGACGATCAACTATCGCCGGCTGCGGCCAGAGAAGGATGGGCTTTTCTGCGAGGCGATCTTTGGTCCGACCAAGGATTGGCAGTGCTATTGCGGCAAATACAAGAACATCCGATTCAAGGGAATCACCTGCGAAAAGTGCGGCGTTGAGGTGACTCGGGCGTCGGTCCGCCGCGAGCGGATGGGCCACATTGGATTGGCTGCCCCGGTCGCCCATGTCTGGTACACCCGTCGGGTGCCATCCTACCTCGGGTTGCTGCTGGACATCTCGCGCCGCAATCTGGACCGGGTGCTCTATTTTGCCCAGTACATCGTCACCCACGTCGACGAAGAGGCTCGGCGGCGGGCGATCAAGCGGATCGAGGACGAGATTGTGGCTCTCGATCGGGCCCAGCAAGAGGCCCTGACCGCCGCGCTGGGTGAGATCAAATCCAGACGAAAAGAAGAACTGGAGGAGCTCAAGGCCCGCCAGAAAGAATTGAAGGCCGACTACGAAGAGCAGGTCGCTCAGCTGTTCGATCCCTTGATCCGGGAAGGGCAGCGGTTGGAGCGCGAGCTACGTGAAAAAATCGGGAAGGCCATTCGAGCACCCATTCACTTCAAGGCGGTCAAGAAGCTGATCGCGGCGAAGGGCGATACGATTTCGAAGGAGCATGTCAGCCAGGTCCAGAGCCTGGTGAAGCAGGAGCTCGAGGAGATCGAAGCCGGCGCCAAGAAGAAGCTCGATCGGCAGCTTGAAAAGCTCAAGACCCAAATCGAACAGATCAAAGAGGAATCGGAGCAGGAAGCCGAACAGGCGAAGGGCGCTCCGCAGGAAGAAAACCTGGCTCAGGCCGAAGTGCTGACGAAGCAGCGCGAAGAGCTCGAGACCATCAACCAGATGATGTTCCTGGGGGAGACCCGCTACCGAGAGCTCAAATCCCAGTGGGGCCAGGTCTTCCGGGCCGACATGGGCGCCGAAGCGTTCTTCGAGATTCTGCAGCGGCTGGACCTGAGCAAGCTGGCCGAGGAGCTGTGGTTGGAGGTGCGGACCTCCAAGAGCAAGCAGCGCAAGAAGAAGGCGACCAAACGGCTAAAGGTGGTCGAGGCGTTTCGTCGCTCCGGCAATCGGCCGGAGTGGATGGTGCTGACGGTGCTTCCGGTGATCCCACCGGACCTGCGGCCGATGGTTCAGTTGGATGGTGGTCGATTCGCGACCTCCGACCTGAACGATCTTTACCGTCGGGTCATTAATCGCAACAATCGGCTCAAGCGGCTGGTCGAACTCGGCGCGCCGGACGTGATCGTGCGCAACGAAAAGCGAATGCTGCAGGAGGCCGTCGATTCACTGATTGACAACGCGCAGCGTGGCAAGGCACTCTCGCGGCGCGGGAGGCGAGAACTGAAGTCGCTGAGCGACATGCTTAAGGGCAAGAAAGGTCGCTTCCGACGCAATCTGCTTGGCAAGCGGGTCGACTACTCGGGCCGTTCGGTGATCGTGATTGGGCCGCATCTGAAGCTGTATCAATGCGGGCTGCCCAAGGCCATGGCGCTCGAGCTGTACCGGCCGTTCGTGATCTCAAAATTGGTCTTGTACAACTACGTAGCGAACGTGAAAGGCGCCAAGCGAATCATTGAACGGGAACGTCCCGAGGTCTGGGAAGTGCTGGAGGAGGTCATCAAGGACCGCCCGGTGTTGCTCAACCGTGCCCCTACCCTGCACCGCCTGGGAATCCAGGCCTTCGAGCCAGTGCTGGTGGAAGGCAAGGCCATCCACCTTCATCCGCTGGTGTGTGCTGCCTTCAATGCCGACTTCGACGGCGATCAGATGTCGGTCCACGTGCCACTCTCTGCGCGAGCCGTAGTTGAGGCGCGGGAATTAATGCTGTCCAGCAGGAACTTGCTTAAGCCCGCCGACGGCGAACCAATTGTCGGACCCTCGAAGGACATGGTGCTCGGCGTGTATTACCTGACCATGGCGCTGGACGGGCGTGGCCAGAAGGGCGCCGGTCGAGCGTTTTCCGGGTTGGAAGAAGTCGAAATGGCTTACGCGTTGGGACAGATCCAGGTCCATGCCCCGATCCGGCTGCAGACGCCGACCTGGTACGACGATCAGGGTGAGCGGCTGGCCGAGCCTGTGCGGCGGCTGGTCGACACAACCGTAGGGCGAGCGATCTTCAACGGCGTTCTGCCGGAAGAACTGCGGTTCGTCAACCGAGTGTTGGACAAGGAAGCGATGCAAGAACTGGTAGGCGACGTCTACGACCTGTTGCGGGAGGATGGGACTCCGGCGATCGTCGACGCGATCAAGGACATTGGTTTCGCCTACGCGACTCGCTCGGGGACCACCATTGCGGTATCCGATATCACCGTGCCGGAAGCAAAGAGTGCGATCGTCGCCAGAACGCTGGAAGAGGCGGAGGCGGTCCGAAAGGACTACCTGCGTGGTTTGTTGACCGAGCAAGAGCAGAACGAGCGGATCATCGAGCTCTGGCAGAACACAACCGCCGAGGTTGCAGCGGCGGTCAAGAGCGGGATGGATCCGGCCGGGAACTTGAGCACGATGGCGATCTCCGGCGCGACCAAGGGTGGCTTTGGACCGATCTCCCAGCTGGCGGGCATGCGCGGTCTGATGGCGGATCCGGCAGGCCGGATCATCCCATTGCCGATTCGATCGAACTTCCGAGACGGGCTCAATACGCTGGAATATTTCATCTCCACCCACGGGGCCCGCAAGGGTCTAACCGACACCGCGCTCCGTACCGCGGACGCCGGATACTTGACAAGGCGTTTGGTTGACGTCGCGCAGGACTTGATCATCAATTCGGACGACTGCGAGACCGAAGACGGCATGATGATCCGGACAGCCGACGATGTGGCGGGCCAGGATTTTGTCTCCCGCTTGCTAGGCAGGGTGCTGGCGAAACGGGTGGCAGACCCGAAGACCGGGGAGGTGCTCTTCCCCCGCGGCAAAGTGCTAGATGGCAAGGCGGCCAGGCAGCTGGTCGCAGCCGGGGTTGAGGACGTCTTAGTCCGATCGCCGCTGACCTGCGAGCTGCAGTTCGGGATGTGTGCTCAGTGCTACGGAATGGACCTGGGGCGAGGGAACATGGTCGAGCTCGGCGCGGCGGTGGGGATCGTCGCCGCCCAGTCGATTGGCGAACCGGGGACCCAGCTGACTCTGCGCACTTTTCATACCGGCGGCGTGGCGGCCGGGGGCGACATCACCACCGGCCTACCTAGGGTCGAGGAGCTCTTCGAAGCCCGCAAGAAACCGAAAGGCGAGGCGGTGACGTCCGAGATCGAGGGAACGGTTCGGATCGTTTCGTCGGATCGCCCAGATGGCCAGCGGGTGATCCAGGTCACGGACAGCCAGATGCTGAGGGACGAATACTCGATCCCAGGCAATTGGTCGCTGCGGATCGAGAACGGCGACAACGTGGAGACCGGCGACACGCTGGCCAGCCGTGGCGAATCGACAATAGCGGCCAGCCACGGCGGCAAGGCCCGGGTCAAGGACCGCAAAGTGACGATCTCCTATGAGCAACGGGAGGAGGTCGAATACGAGGTTCCGGCGAGCGCCCGGTTGCTGGTGGAACATGGCCAGCGGGTCTCGGCGGGCCAGCAGTTGACCGAAGGATCGCTCAACCCACATCGGATCTTGCGCATTCTCGGCCGGGAGGCCTGCGAACTCTACTTGCTGACGGAGGTGCAAAAGGTCTACCGCTCCCAGGGCCAGAACATCAACGACAAGCACTTCGAGGTCATCATTCGGAAGATGCTCTCGAAGGTCCAGATCTCGCAGCCAGGTGGAACGAGCTTGCTGCCGGGCGACCTGATCGATCGGCTGTATCTGCACCGGCTAAATGCTCAAGTGTTGGCCGAGGGCAAGCGACCGGCCCGGGCGATGCAGGCGTTGCTCGGGATCAGCAAGGCGTCCTTGAGCACCGAGTCTTTCCTCTCGGCCTCTTCGTTCCAACACACCATCAAGGTTTTGGCCGGGGCGGCGATTGAGGGCAAGGTCGATTATCTACGCGGCCTGAAGGAGAACGTGATCATTGGCAAGCTGATTCCGGCCGGCACCGGCTTCCCGGGAGAGGCAGTAGTGCTCCACGACGAACGGCTGGATGGAGAGCGCGGGACCGGTCCTGAATTGGAGTTGGAGCCCGTCCCTGAACTGGTTGGGGAGGAGCCGGTCCCCGAGCCCGAGACGGTCGCCGCCGACTGATATAATTCAGGTTGGCGCCTCGCACGAGCGAGGCGCCAGAGTGAATCGAAGAAACCATGAAGTACGCAATCGTCGCCCACGGCGGCAAACAGTATCTTGCGGAGGAAGGCGGCAAGCTCGAGGTCGATCGCATGCCAGACGAAGTGGGCAAGCGGGTCGAGTTCCAAGAGATCCTGCTCATTTCAGACGGCAAGCAGATCGAGGTCGGATCGCCGTACGTTTCCGGCGCCACTGTTAAGGGCACGGTGCTGGAACACCCGAACGGCAAGAAGATCATCGTCTTCAAGCACCATCCCAAGCACCGCTATCGCCGGACAAAGGGCCAGCGCCGCCGGCTGACCCAAATCTCGATCGAGGTGGTCGGGGCCTCCAGCCCTGACGAGCCGGCTTCGGCGCCAGCCCGCAAAGCGACTGCCAAGCCTCCCGCCAAGCGGTCGGCCGTGAAGCGAAGCGCGGTCAAGCCGCCCGCCAAGGCCCGGAAGACGCCCACCAAGACCAAGTCGACTCGGGCGAAGAAGAAGTAGGGGTACCGACATGGCACACAAGAAGGGTGGAGGATCGACCCGTAACGGCCGAGATAGCCAGTCTCAACGCCTGGGGGTGAAGCGCTACGGCGGCGAGTACTTGCATTCTGGCAACATCATCATCCGCCAGCGTGGAAGTCGGATTCATCCGGGGTTAAATGTCGGGAAGGGCGGAGACGATACACTCTTTGCCACAATTGACGGGGTCTTGCAGTTCGATTTCGGGCCGGGCGGACGCCGGCGGGCGAATGTCATTCCCCAAGCGGAGAGCGACAAGTGAGACCAGGGATTCACCCCAATTACTTCCCGAACGCGACGGTGATCTGTTCGTGCGGCAACACCTGGACGACCGGGTCGACGGTCGAGCTAATTCGCACTGATGTCTGTTCCAACTGTCATCCCTTTTACACCGGCGAGCAGCGGATTGTCGACACCGAGGGCCAGGTAGACCGGTTCTACCGGAAGCTCGAAGCCCGCCAGGAGTACTTGCAGGAGATTCGGGAGCGGGAGGTGGCCCGCACTTCGCCCGCGACCCCGATCTCCGAGTTGGAGCTCGGCAAGCGAGCCGAGCAGGCACTTGCTCAGGCCGGGATAACTCAGGTCGGCCAGGCGCTTGAACTCATGCAGCAAGGAGATCTTGCGATCTTGGCCATCGAGAGCTTCGGTCGCAAGAGCCTGGCCGATTTGAAGCGCCGACTGAAAGCACGCGGCTTCGAGCTGCCCAGCGCGGAAAAAGAGCCCCAGGTGTAGGTCGCCGGTCCCTTCCGGCATGAAGTACACTCGAGGCAGGTGCAATCGCACCTGCCTTTTCTATCCGGGGAGAGTTCAACGATTGACTGGCTCAATCGAGGTGATCAGTGGGTCGATGTTCAGCGGGAAGACCGACGAACTAATTCGTCGCCTGCGCCGGGCGACGATAGCCCGCCAGCAGGTTCAAGTATTCAAACCGCAACTGGACACCCGCTATCAGGTGGATAAAGTGACCTCCCACGCCGGGAGTCATTTCGAGGCGACGCCGGTTGCCGACGCGGGCCAGATTCCAGCGCTGGTGGCGAAGGAGTCAACCGTCGTTGCCTTTGATGAGGCTCAGTTCTTCGATCGGGCCATCGTTGAGGTGTGCCGGGACCTGGCCGATCGAGGCTTGCGGGTGATCGTGGCCGGCCTGGATACCGACTTCCGTGGCGACCCGTTCGGCCCGATGCCGGTCCTGATGGCGGTGGCCGAGCGGGTGGACAAGCTGCAGGCGATTTGCATGGTGTGTGGCGAGGCAGCCACCCGCACCCAACGGCTGATCGATGGCCGGCCGGCCCGCGCTACCGATCCGGTAATCGTCGTGGGCGCCAGCGAGCTCTACGAAGCACGTTGCCGCAAGCATCACGAAGTTCCGCAATGAGCGACTACAACGAGTTCCTCGATGAGGTTCTGATCAGTGAGGAGCAACTCCAAACTCGGATTCGTCAGCTCGGCGCCGAGATCAGCCGGGACTACCGCGATCAGGATCTCCTGCTCATCTGCGTCCTGCGGGGAGGAGTGCTGTTCCTTGCCGATTTGATGAGGCAGATCAATGTGCCGCTCAGTATCGATTTCATGGCGGTTTCTTCGTACGGCGCCGGCTCCCGCCAGTCGAAAGGTCAAGTCCGGATCACCCTAGACCTGACGACGTCCATCGAGGGCCGCAGCGTCTTGCTAGTCGAAGACATCATTGACAGCGGGCACACGATCGCTTCGGTCTTGGAGATGCTCAGCCTGCGCCGGCCGAGCAGCCTGCGAGTATGTGTCCTGCTCGACAAGGCCGACCGGCGCGAAGTCGTTGTCCCGATCCACTATCGGGGCTTCACCATCCCGAACAAGTTCGTCTTCGGCTACGGCCTCGATCTCGACGAGTACCACCGAAACTTACCGTTCGTCGGCGTCCTGCGGCCCGACAAAGCTTCCGAGCTTGACCAAGCTGGCTGAGCGACTTATCCAACCTGAGATCCTGACCCTCCTGCGACGGCATGCTGGAAATCGGGAAATCTGGCTGGTCGGTGGCGCGCTGCGTGATCACTTCCTCGGTCTGACCCGACCTGACCTCGACTTCGTTGTCGATCGGGAGGCGGCCACCCTGGCCCGCCTGCTAGCGGATGACCTGCAGGCCGGCTTTTATTCCATGGACGACGAACGCGATGCGGCCAGAGTCATTCTTCCCGGGCAGGCCGGTACCCTCGACTTTGTCCGCAGATCTGGACCGTCGATTGAGACCGATCTGCGTGAGCGAGATTTCACGATCAACGCCCTCGCGTTGCCATTGAACACCGACGACCACCTGATCGATCCACTTGGCGGCCTGCAAGACCTCAAGGACCGGCGGCTGCGGCCCTGTGCTGAGGACGCCGTCTCGCGTGATCCGGTCCGCGCGCTGCGGGCGGTTCGGCTGGCGGCCCGGCTGGGGCTCCGTATGGAGCCGAACACAGTCCAGCAAGTCCGAGCCGCGGGCGACCGGTTGTCGGAGGTGTCGGCCGAGCGGGTGCGGGATGAGTTCATGAGAGTGCTCGAGCCGACTACCGCAGGGACCGGAATCCGCTTGATGGATCATCTGGGACTGCTCGTCCAAGTCTGCCCGGAGCTCGACCAGCTTCCAGGCACCGAGCGGGACGGTCGTGAGCTAAGCCTCTCGACCCTGGACCGGCTTGCAGAGCTTGTGCCTCTGTTGGCCCGGCGAAGCGACGGCGAGCGGGGTGGGAACCTGGCGTTGGGCGAACTCTCACTTCAACTCGCTAAATATCGGGTGGACCTCAGCGCGCACCTGGAGCGCCGGCTGCGCGGCGGGCGACAGGTGGCCCAGCTACTGACCCTGGCGGCGCTCTTCACGCCAAGCGAGAGCGTCGACCCCGACGCAGCTGCCGAGGCCGCCTCCCAGGCCGCCAGGCTAGCGGTTCGGCGGGCATTGGAGCTGCGGCTCAGCCGGCCGGAGGCCGGCCGGATTGAGTCGATCGTACTCAACCATTGGAGGCCGCGGCAGCTTGCATCCACTCAGCCAACTTCCGACGGTGAAGTCTACCGCTTCTTTCGGGCGAGCGGGGAGGCCGGGATCGAGGTCGTTCTGCTGTACCTGGCTGCCTCGCTGGCCAGGTTGAGCTCGGCTCCACCTCCCGCCGAATGGAGGTCAAGGATTGGCCTCGCCCGAACGCTGTTCGAAGCCTGGTTTGAGCGGGCAGACCAGGTGGTTCGACCTCCGAAACTGCTCGCCGGAGACGAGCTCGCCTCAGCCCTCGGACTGCAGGCTGGGAGCGTGATTGGTGAGCTGCTGGAAGCCATCCGGGAGGCCCAAGCCGAAGGCCTGGTACACGACCGAGACTCGGCGCTGCAAGTGGCCCGTGAGCAGCTCGAATCAGGCCGCCCGCGCCGCCGGCCCACGGAGGTCAGGGATAAATCTCGGTGAGGGTGGGCTCGTAGAAACAGCGGCAATGCAGCGGGTGGGAACAACCTGCTGTCGGCAAAGCCGGGGCCGCCGCTTTCTCGTATTCGCCTTCCTGCCCCCGGCAGGCCGGACAGGCATCGTGAGCGACGATGACCCGAATTCGGCTCACCCGCGGGTTGTCCCGCATTCGGGCCAGCGCAGTTTCCTGGGGGCTACCTATCGAGGCGGGCGAGTCCATCGGCGTTCCGGATTGTACACTGCGGGCGGTCTGGGATGAGCCGAGCGATTCTGCACGTAGACCTGGACGCGTTTTTTTGCTCGGTGGAAGAACTGCTGGCCCCGGAGCTCAAAGGCCAGGCCTTCGTCGTCGGCGGCCGGCCGGAGGGCAGGGGGGTCGTAGCTTCGGCCTCCTACGCGGCCCGCAAGTTCGGTGTTCGATCTGCGATGCCGATGGCCCAGGCGGTGCGATTGTGTCCGGATTTGCAGATTGTTCGACCGCGGCACGGCGTGTATTCCGACTATTCGCAACGAGTCTTGCAGTTTTTACGAGATTCGGTTCCGATTGTCGAACAGATTTCGATCGACGAAGCCTTCCTGGATGCGAGCGACGACCCCCGCGGCGGCCCGGGTGCGGCTCAAGTGATGCAGGCCGAGATCCGAAGCAGGTTCGGCCTTCCTACTTCCTGGGGGGTAGCCAGCAACAAACTGATCGCCAAGATTGCAACCGAAGTTGGCAAGCCGAGCGGTCTGATCTCCGTGCCTTCAGGCTCGGAGGCCCAGTTCCTCACCCCATTGCCGGTCTCTATGCTCTGGGGGATCGGCCCCAAGTCCGAAGCCCGCCTGGCGGAGCTCGAGATTCGGACCATCGGCCAACTGGCGCGTGTCTCCGAAGGCCGGCTCGCCGAGACCTTTGGAGACTGGGGCATAGAACTTGCAGCCAGAGCCCGGGGACTCGACGACCGGCCTGTCGAGGATTCCTACGAGCCGCGCTCGCTCTCTGCAGAGCAGACTTTCGCAAAGGATGTGTCATCCGAGTCGAAATTGCGCCTTTGTTTGCTGGAAATGAGCGAAAGAGTCGGGCGGCGGTTGCGCCGGGCCGAGCTGGCCGGATCAATCGTTCGGGTCAAACTGCGCTGGCCCGACTTTGCGACGATCACCCGGCAGGCTCGGCTGGCCCAGCCAACGGATCAGGACCAGGAGATCTTCCGGGCCGCCTGGTCGTTGTTTCAGCGCAACTGGCGAACTGGTCGGCCCGTCCGCCTGCTCGGCGTAGGAGTGTCGGACTTGGGACCTCCCCTCCGCCAGCTCGAACTGTTCGACCGGGGGTGGGAACACGACCGCAAATTGCTCCAAGCGATCGACCGGCTGCGCACAAAATACGGTTCGGACGTATTGACCCGCGCCGGCGAGTTATCGGCCGACCGGGAATGAGCACCTTGAGGTTACAAATGATCCGTCGGGCTGCCAGCTGACCTTTCCATGACGCTACTCGGCAAGGGATACTACATCTGGCAGATCTGGAACTGCGAAGGCGGGGATCCTGCCGCGATCGCCTCCAAGGCCAAGTCGGCCGGCCTTTCGCATGTGCTGGTGAAAATCGCGGATGGAACCCTGCTGTACAACGTAGACAAGAACAGCAAGCAGGACTTGGTTCCTCCGCTGATTGAGGCCTGTCGGAAGGAGGGGATCCAGGTCTGGGGCTGGCACTACATCCGGGGGAGCAACCCGATCGGAGAAGCTCGGGTCGCGGTTCAGCGCACTCTGGGGCTGGGGCTGGATGGCTATGTCATCGATGCCGAGGGGGAATTCCAGACGGGCAGGAAGAACTCCGCGGCCCGCCGGTTTGTCCAAGAGCTTCGAACAGGGCTACCGGACCTCCCAGTCGCCCTTACTACCTACCGCTTTCCAAAGCGACACACGCCATTCCCATTCGCAGAGTTTCTGGAGGGCTGCGATTACGCCATGCCGCAGGTTTACTACGAGCAGGCCCATAATCCGGAGGCTCAGTTGG
>JAHFAU010000004.1:28997-31770 GCA_023250385.1 Anaerolineales bacterium | reverse complement strand
GCGGGCCTGGTGGAGGACACCGGGCTGATCGAGGCAATCTCTCGTACTGTAGACGACCGCGGCAACGTCCTCGATAGCGCATCTGCCAAGCTGCGGACCCTCCGCCGCGAGCTACGAGCCGCCCGGGCGCGCCTGGGCCGCAAACTCGAACGCATGGTTGGGGATCCGAAATTTACGGCCATGCTGCAGGAGCCGATCGTCACCCAGCGGCAGGGGCGCTCGGTGATTCCGCTGCGGGCGGAGTACAAGGGCCGCCTCCCCGCCGTCGTGCACGATCAATCCGCCTCCGGCGCTACTCTGTTCGTCGAGCCGCTCGAGGCGGTCGAGCTGAACAATGCCGTGCGGGAGCTCGAACTGCAGGAGCGCGATGAGGTCCGGCGGGTGCTGGCCGAGCTGTCCGCCGCGATTGGCTCGGAGCAGGAGACGATCGAGCTGGCGGTGGAGGCGCTTGCTCAACTTGACCTGGCCTTTGCCAAGGCGCGGTTCGCCCAGGAGCTGAATGCGAACGAGCCGGCGCTCAAGCCTGCCGGGCCGCGCAGCACCCGGATGCGGCTGCTGTCCGCCCGCCACCCCTTGCTGGATCCGGCGATCGTCGTACCGATCGATTTGAACCTCGACCCCGAAGTGCGGGCGATTGTGATTACCGGCCCGAACACCGGCGGTAAGACGGTCAGCCTGAAGACGGCCGGTCTGTTAGCCGCTATGGCCCAATGCGGTCTGCAGATCCCGGCCGCGGCGGGCTCCGAGCTGGAAGTCTTTCAGGGCATCTACGCCGACATCGGAGATGAGCAGTCGATCGAGCAATCGCTGTCCACCTTCTCCTCCCACATCTCGAACATCGTTCGGATCCTGCGAGTGGTCGACGCCCACTCCTTGGTGCTGCTGGATGAGCTGGGAGCCGGGACCGACCCGGGGGAGGGAGCAGCTTTGGCGCGGGCGCTGTTGGTCGAGTTCCTCGACCGCGGCTGCCTCACCCTGGTGGCCACCCACTATCCCGAGCTCAAAGCCTTCGCCCATCTCACCGACGGGGTGCAGAATGCCAGCGTCGAGTTTGATCTGGAGAGCCTGCAGCCGACTTACCATCTCACCGTTGGTCTTCCGGGTCGTTCAAACGCGCTGGCAATCGCAGAGCGGCTGGGCCTGCGCAAACGGATCGTGGAGGCGGCCCGGGCGGAGATCTCCCCAGATGACCTGCAGGCCGACAGTCTCCTGGACGAGATCCGCCGGCAGCGTGACGCGGCGGCTCAGGCCCGGGCCGAAGCCGAGCAGGCGAGTATGGAGGCTAGATCGCTGCGGGACGAACTGCGACGCCGGTTGGACGGCATCGCGGAGGAGCGGACCGAGATCCTGGAGCTGGTCCGCCGGGAGACCGGCGGACAGCTGGAGGCGGTGGGACGGCAGCTGGCGGACCTTCGTCGCCGGCTGACCGCCGCGGGTGAACCGCTGCAAGCGCTGAGCGATATTAAGGAAGAGCTGGAGCAGCTGGGGAAGACCCTCGAAGCTCCCGGCCCACAGCCCGAACCGGAGCTCGCCGGACTCGAGAGCGATCCGCAAGAGCTTGCGGTTGGCGACCGAGTCTTGGTCCGTTCTATCGCGGCCGAGGGTGTCGTCACGTCGCTGGAAGCGGGACAGGCTGAGGTGAGGCTCGGGCGGCTGCGGATCAAAGCCGAAGCCGAGGACCTTCTCCCCCTGCCGCCGGAGTCTCCCGCCGAGCCGGCCGTGAGCGACGGCCGGCTCCCGACTCCATCGGCTCCGCCGCCGCTCGAGCTCCACGTCCGCGGCCGGACCGTGGATGAGGCGCTGGACCAGTTAGAGCGCAGCCTGGACGCGGCCTATCTGGCAGGAGCGCCGTTCCTGCGGGTGGTCCATGGGAAGGGAACCGGCCGGTTACGCCAAGCCATCCGCCAGGCCTTGAAGGACAGCGCCTACGTCGCTTCCTTTAAGAGTGGTGCTCCGGCAGAAGGGGGAGAAGGCGTGACAATAGTCTGGTTGGCACAGGACTGAGCGGCGTATCACGCCGGCGGAGGGGGGAGCGCGGCCCCGTAGTCTGGTCGGTGCGGGACTGAGCCGACCGTGGTGTACAAACTCCGCCCACAGATCTGAAGCCTGGAGGAGAGGGAAGCATGGATGAGTTCGTGCGAGCCATCGGTCCGATCTTCATCGCCAGCTTCGCGCTGCAGCAGTTGATCGAGCTGCTGGATCCGATCTTGGACGCCGCGTTCGGGGCGCGGAAGAAGTGGATTCTGAGCGTCGTGAGCCTAGTAGCCGGCTTGGTCTTGACCTTCGGGGCCGGCCTGCGCAGCCTCGGACCGCTGGGAGCCAAGCTGCCCGATTGGGCCGACGCAGTGCTGACCGCCCTGCTGCTCACCGGCGGGACCAAAGGGATCAACGATCTCCTGAAGTTGATCGGCTATCGCAAAGAGGCGGCCAAAGCAAGTCTTTCCCCGGAGCAGGCTGCGCGAGTTTGAGGCAATCGAATGGCCAGACCCATCGTCCGCTGCTGGGGAAGCGATGACCCTCTTATGACTGCCTACCATGACGAAGAGTGGGGTCGGCCGGTCCACGACGATCAGACCCTCTTCGAACACCTGGCCCTGGATGGGTTTCAGGCCGGGCTCTCCTGGCGGACCATCCTGCACAAACGGGAGGCCTTCCGGGAGGCCTTCGCCGGATTCGATCCGGAGCGGGTGGCACAATTCGGCAGCCGCGACCTGCGGCGGCTATTGAAGAACAGCGGGATCGTGCGCAACCGGCAGAAGATCGAAGCCACGAT
>JAHFAU010000004.1:0-28897 GCA_023250385.1 Anaerolineales bacterium | reverse complement strand
CGGGCATTGGCGACCTGGATGACTTGGAAGACTGCCATCGTCGATATTCCCTTCGGTGGGGCCAAGGGCGGCATCCAGATGGATCCGAAACGATATTCCAGGACCGAGCTGGAACGAATTACCCGCCGGTTCACCTTCGCCCTCGGAAACAACATCGGGCCAGAGTTCGACATCCCGGCGCCGGACATGAACACCGATTCCCAGATCATGGCCTGGATCCTGGATACGTATCTCTCGATTGTCCCGCCCCATGATCGGCAGCGCTGCTACCACGTGGTCACCGGCAAGCCGGTCGAGCTGGGGGGCAGCCTCGGGAGAGACAAGGCCACCGGGCAGGGGGTGGTCTATCTGATCGAGCGCTGGGCCAAGGATCATGATCTGGACCTGGCGGGTGCAACCTACTTCGTGCAGGGGTTCGGAAACGTCGGCTCCTGGACTGCCCGGCTATTGAAACCGTTGGGAGCGAAGCTGGTTGGCGTCGAGGATGCCTCGGGTGCACTGGTCAATTCAGAGGGAATCGATCCCGGCGAGCTTGCCGAGTATGCCGGCGCCCATGGGGGGATGGCGGGTTATCCGAAGGCCAGCCCGGCCGCCCATGAGACGTTCCTGAGCACCCAGGCCGACATCTTTATTCCGGCCGCCCTGGAAAATCAGATTACGGCCAAGACCGCTCCTGCCCTCAGTGTTCGGCTGGTGGCCGAAGGGGCCAACGGGCCGACCGACACCGACGGCGATCGGATCCTGCAGGAACGCGGCATCCAGATCCTGCCGGATATCCTGTGCAATGCGGGCGGGGTGATCGTGAGCTACTTCGAATGGCTGCAGAACAAACGCAGCGAATTCTGGGAACTGGATGAAGTGGACGGTAAGCTGCACAAGAAACTGATGCGGGCCTATGAGCGGGTCAAACAAAAGTCCGAGGAATACGCGACCGACTGGCGTACCGGTGCGTATATCATTGCACTCTCGCGATTGGAGACGGTGTACCGGGGGCGAGGGATTTTCCCGTGAGAGAATTGAGGCAGTTCCTGTCTAGGTGGAGCAACTGTCATGACTGAGGCCCGCGGGGCACTGAGGAGATCGCGCTCGAACCGGGTCATTGGCGGAGTGTGCGGCGGCCTGGGCGAGTTCTTCGGAATCAGCGCCTTCTGGTTCCGGTTGCTCTTTGTCTTGCTGCTGCTGCCAGGGGGCCTGCCCGGCCTGGTGCCCTACATCGTGCTCTGGGTAATCGTGCCGAAGGAATCCCGCAGCTAGCCGTTCTCAGCCCGACGGGGAATCTTTCGGGCAAGGCCTTGACAGCCGGGCGTCTTTCCCTACAATCTCTCCGGTCGCACGAGATGCCAGCCGCAATCAGACCGCAAACCGCCCGCCCGGGGGCTTCGGCCCCGCGGCGGGCGTCTCTTAATCACCATCGCGCCGAGAGCCGCAGGGCTCTCTTTTTTTGCCTGTCGCCCGTACAAATTGGGACCCTGGATCCTGTGCGGCCCGAGCCCGCCGGCTGGCCCGTAACTGCATCGCATGCTTGAATTGCCGGGGCTGATCGACCCGCACGTCCACCTGCGCGAACCGGGCGGCACGCACAAGGAGGATTTCGACACCGGCACGGCAGCCGCTTTGGCGGGCGGCTTCACCGCGGTGTTGGCCATGCCCAATACCCAACCGCCGTTGGCGGACGCCGCCAGCCTGGAGCTTGCGCGGGGCACGGCCCGCGCCAAGGCCCGCTGCGACTACGGTCTCTTCCTGGGGGCCGGAGAGCACAATCTGGACGTCGCAGGCGAACTGGCGCCGCAGGTCTGCGGCCTCAAAGTCTATATGGATCAGACCTATGGCCCGCTGCGCATGGGATCTTTTTCCGCGCTATTGGCGCACTTTAAGCGTTGGCCGGGACCCGGGCCGATCGCCTGCCACGCCGAGGGGCCAAGCCTGGCGGTCGTGCTGGCGCTGGCTCAATTGTTCGAACAGCGAATACATATCTGCCATGTCAGCCTGGGCATCGAGCTGGAGCTGATCCGGCTGGCCAAGCAGCGCGGAACGCGGGTGACCTGCGAGGTCGCCCCGCATCACCTGTTCCTATCCCGGGAAGACCTGCCCGCGATCGGGCCCGGTCGAGCCGAGGTGCGGCCGCCCCTGGCGAGCCCGAGCGATGTCGCCGCGCTGTGGGCGGGGCTGGAGGTGGTAGATTGCTTTGCCACCGACCACGCGCCGCATACGCTTCAGGAGAAGGACGGCGCCGAGCCGCCGCCCGGGTTCCCCGGTCTTGAGACCGCGCTTGGATTGCTCATGGGCGGGATCCGGGAGGGGCGGCTCAGTATTGAGGATCTGATCCAGCGCATGCATGTCAACCCGCAAAAGATTTTTGGCCTGCCCCCCCAGCCGGAGACCTGGATCGAGGTGGATGAGGATGCAGCCTGGGAAGTCCGAGCCGCCGAGCTGCAGAGCCGATGCGGCTGGAGCCCGTTCGAGGGCATGAAGCTGATCGGCCGGGTGCGGCGGGTGACGCTGCGCGGCCGGCTTGCGTATCAGGACGGCGAGGTCCTGGGGCCGATGGGCTACGGCCGGGATCTCGTCGCGGCAGTTCAATCCGTTCCGGCCTAAGGAGAGAGCAATGGCGACATTTGTTCCGGCAACCGATCGACGCGTCCGCAGTCCGCACCTGCCGTTCGGGGACCGACGCGAGACGCCCTACTACGGCATGGACATCCTGTCGGTGCTGCAGTTTCGGCGGGAAGACCTGGAGTACATCTTCGGAGTGGCAAAGGAGATGCGTTCGATGGTGGAGCGGGTCGGCACCTTCGACCTGCTCAAAGGCAAGATCCTGGCCAATCTGTTTTACGAACCATCCACTCGGACCTCCTCCTCGTTCTTGGCGGCCATGGAACGCATGGGTGGCAGTGTGATTCCGATCAACGAGGTCACCTACTCTTCGGTCGCTAAAGGCGAGTCGCTGCCCGACACCATCCGAACCCTCCAGGCCTATGCCGATGTGATCGTGCTGCGACATCCGGAAGTCGGGTCGGCTCAGCTGGCAGCCCAGTACGCGAGTAAGCCGATCATCAACGCCGGGGACGGGGTGGGGGAACATCCGACCCAGGCCCTGCTCGACCTATTCACGATCGAGGAAGAACTCGGCCGGGTGGACGGCCTGACAGTGACGATGCTTGGGGACCTGAAGTACGGCCGCACCGTGCACTCGCTGGCCCGGCTGCTGGCCTCATTCGAGGTTCGGATCAACTACGTCTCGCCCGAGATCCTGCCGATGCCGGAGGAGGTGGTCGGCGAGCTGGAGCACCGAGGCATCCCGCAAGCTCGGGCCGCCAGCCTCGAGGCGGTTCTCCCGGAGACGGATGTGCTGTACGTCACACGGGTGCAGAAGGAACGCTTCCAGGATCTCGAGCAGTATGAACAGGTCAAAGGCGCCTATGTGATCACGCCCGAGACGCTGCGGCGGGCGAAGGATGAAATGATCGTGATGCACCCCTTCCCTCGGGTCGGCGAAATAAGCACCGAGGTCGATGCCGACCCGCGGGCGGCCTATTTCCGGCAGATGGAATACGGTCTCTACGTCCGGATGGCGTTGCTGGCGATGGTGTTAGGAAAGGCCTAATTCGCGTCGTACGCCGGTGCGGCCCGAGAAGGCCGCACCCTCGGACGCTGCGAAAAGCGCCAGCAGCACCCCAAGATCAGAGACCATCCGGCCGCATCCAGAGCATGAGCAGCTCGAATTCCTTCCTCAGCCGCCTTACGGCTCGCATCGAGCAGGTCGACTCACTGCTATGTGTGGGCCTCGACCCCCATCCGGAGTTTCTGCACGAGCCTTCGGCCGTCGGCGCCCGCGATTTCTGCCTGCGATTGATCGAGGCGACCGCCCGGATCGCCGGGGCCTTCAAGCCCAACAGCGCCTTCTTCGAAGCCTACGGTGCGCCGGGTTGGGCGGCATTGCAGGAGGTGATCGCCGCGGTGCCGGGCGGTATCCCGGTGATCCTGGACGCAAAGCGGGGTGACATCGCTTCAACTTCCGAGGCCTACGCCCGAGCGTGCTTCGAGTGGCTGGGAGCCGACGCGGTGACCATCAGCCCCTACCTGGGCCACGATGCGGTCGTCCCGTTTATTGCTGACCCGGCTCACGGAGCGTTTCTGCTGTGCAAGACTTCCAATCCGGGCGCCGCGGACCTGCAGTCCCATTCATTGGACGGCGAAACTCTCTATCTGAGAGTCGCCCGATTGGCGACTGCCTGGAACACGTTGGACAATCTGGGATTAGTCGTCGGGGCGACCGATCCGGAAGCGCTGGCCTCGGTCCGGAACGTCGCCCCGAATCTGTGGATCCTGGCTCCCGGGGTCGGGTCGCAGGGAGGCGATTTGGAGGCCGCGCTGCGATCAGGGCTGCGGCAGGACGGGTCGGGCGTGCTAGTCGCCGTCTCGCGGGCGATCGCCCAGGTCGAGGACCCGGGGATGCAAGCGGCTCGGATGCGAGATCGGGTGAACGAGATCCGTAAGGGGGTTTCAACCAGGCCTGGACGGCTCAGCTTGAGAGCGAACGAGCCCAGCCAAACGCCCCTGCTCTCGCCTGAGCTGGCGAGCCTCGCCGACGGGCTGCTGCAGGCGGGCTGCGTTCAGTTCGGCGAGTTCAGGTTGAAATCGGGCGAGCGCTCCCCGATCTACTTCGACCTGCGCCGTCTCACGGGGGATCCCGCGCTGCTGCGCCGGGCCGCGGCGGCCTACCTTCTGCTGCTGGCCGGGCTGTCCTTCGATCGGCTGGCCGCGGTTCCCTATGCGGGCTTGCCGATCGCGACGGCGCTGTCGCTGCAGTCCGGTGTCCCGTTGGTCTACCCCCGCAAGGAGCTCAAGGAGCATGGTACAGGTGCGGTGGTCGAGGGCGGGTTCGAGCCCGGCGAGGTCGCCCTGCTCATAGACGACCTGGCAACCACCGGCGGAAGCAAGTTCGAAGCCATCGAACGGCTCGCTGCAGCCGGCCTCAGCGTGCGCGATGTCGTCGTGCTGATCGATCGGCAAGCCGGGGCGCGCCAGGCGCTTGCCCAGGCTGGCCTGAGGCTTCAGGCGGTCTTCACCCTCGCTCAGCTGCTCGATCATTGGGAGTTCGAGGGCGCACTTGGCGCGGATGACCTCGCCAACCTGAGAGAATTCATGGCCCGCGATCAACAATGATGGATGGCATTAATGCGAGATAATCACTAGTTGGGCAACCGCCTACGTTCAACAGGCCCCCCGACCTTTTGCTGAAACGGGCGTAACCAATGAAAATCCACCTGGTCGATGGCACCTACGAACTCTTCCGCAGTTTCTACGGCGCGCCCTCCAAGCAGGCGCCCGATGGGCGTGAGGTTGGCGCCACGGTCGGACTGCTCAACAGCCTGCTCCTGCTCCTGACCAAGTCGGGAGCGACTCATGTTGCCTGCGCATTCGATCACGTCATTGAGTCGTTCCGCAATAAGCTCTACCCAGGCTACAAGACCGGCGAAGGGGTCGACCCGGACCTCCTGGCCCAGTTCCGTCTTGCCGAAAGGGCCGTCGCGGCCTTGGGTCTGGTTGTCTGGCCGATGGTCGAGTTCGAGGCCGATGACGCACTCGCCTCGGCAACCATTCGTTTCCAGCGCAGGCGCTCCGTCGAACAAGTCGTGCTCTGCTCCCCCGACAAAGACCTGGCCCAAATGGTCTCGGGGACTCGGGTCGTGAGTTGGGACCGCCGGCGAGACATCATTTATGACGAAGCCGTGGTCATCGAGAAGTTTGGTGTACCGCCAGCTTCCATCCCCGACTGGCTCGCGTTGGTGGGCGACTCTGCGGACGGCTACCCTGGGATCCCCGCCTGGGGTGAGAAGTCCGCCTCCGCGGTGCTCTCCAAGTACGGACACCTCGAGGCCATCCCGGAAGATCATCGCAAGTGGGGCTTGCCTGCCGGTCGGGCACTCCGCCTTGCCGAGAACCTCAGGACCCACAGGGAGGAATCCCTGCTATTCCGCCGCCTGGCGACTCTTCGCACCGACGTCCCCCTCGAACAAAACCTCAAAGACCTGCAATGGCGCGGTGCGCGGAAACGACTGAGAAAGCTCTGCAAGGAGCTGGGCGCCAACCGCCTGCCCGATCGAGTTCCTCGCTGGGCCACGGAGCCATAGCCGCCCACGACGGCTGGCCGGCATCCCTGGCTCGCAGCCTTTAGAGGCCAGGGCACGGGACCTACGCCCTTGACTTACTTCATCTCGGGCGTCGCCCTCTGACTGTCGTCCCAGGTGTCGCAGGTTGCGGCCCGACCAGGGTTCTTGCCCACCGCCACGACCTCGCCTATCGCCCTACGGTATGAGGCTCGATCCGGCGCGTCCCTCCTTCCTAGGTCGGATTATCATGGGATGGTTTGATCGGAGTATCTTGATTGGTCATCGAGCGCGTCGAACTCCAACTCGAGGGAAACTCTAGGCAGGACGTCCGTTCCATCATCGAGGAGGCTGCCAAGACTCTTGGTCTGGTGGCCACCCAGGTCACGACCCTCTCGACGTTTCCCGGCTCCGTTCATTGGCATTTCAAGCAGGGCAAAGGGCGCGGGACATTGGAGGCGACCTACTGGCCCGATCGGCGACGGGCCTGGCTCTCCGTTCGGTCGGGTCGAGAGGCCGAGTGGATTGCCCCTGCCATTCGAGCCCTCAAGCGCCTTGTCGCAACCGGTGCGAAGGCCGGCCGTTACCGCCTCTACTCGATTCGCAATTCGCCAATCCATGGGCGCGGCGTGTTCGCGCTGCGGCGGATCCCCAAGGGCACTCGAGTGATCGAGTATCTGGGTGAGCGGATATCGCAGGATGAAGCGACAAGACGATACGAAGAAACGACCCAGTATCCATTCACCTTTCTATTCGAGGTCGATGAAACGACAGTCATTGACGCCGGCGTCCGCGGCAATTCCGCCCGCTACATCAACCATTCCTGCTCGCCGAACTGCGAGTCGCTGAATGAGGGCGGGCGAATCTATATCGAGGCGCTGCGCGCGATCCTGCCCGGGGAAGAGCTGACCTACGACTACCGGCTCGAGACCGAGGAACCGATGACCCGCCGCTTGCAAGCAACGTTCGGCTGCAACTGCGGCAGCCGCCGCTGTCGGGGTACCCTGCTCAATGTCGCCTAATTCGCGCTGGCCGGCTCCCAGCCTGCTGCTCAGCAACAGTGAGGCCCGCCGATTCATCCTGGCCCACCAGATGCTCTGGCCGCCGCGACGCTTGCGGGGGAAAGATGGAATCCTCGAGTTCGTCCGGAGGGTCGGGGCGATTCAATTCGACCCGATCAACGTAGTCGGGCGAAACCCCGATCTGGTGCTGCAGTCACGGGTCAGCCGCTATCAGCCCGGCCTGCTGGATGAGCTGCTCTATAGTGAGCGCCAACTGGTGGACGGCTGGGACAAGATGGCCTCAATCTTCCTTACCAGCGACTGGCCGCGGTTCGCCCGGTACCGGGATCGCGTGCGCCGGGAGCATGGCAGGGACTCCAATCCACAGATGAAGGCCGCAACTCAAGTCATGGATGCCATCCGCGAACGCGGCCCCCAATCGTCGATCGACTTCAAGAATCAAGACCGAATCCAGTGGTCGTGGGGCATTCCCACAACCCTGGCCCGGGCTGCGCTCGAGATTCTGCATGCCATGGGTGAAGTACTCGTGGATCATCGAGTCGGAACCCGAAGAGCGTTCGATCTGGCCGAGCGCCTGCTCCCGGCGGAGCTGCTCGCCGCCCCCGATCCGATCGCGCACGACCCAGACTACCGAGCCTGGCGCGTTATGCGCCGAATTGGGGGCCTGGGGCTCGCCAGTCCGGTTGCCTCTGAATACTGGCTCGCCATCCATCAGATGAAGAGCGGGGAACGGCAGGCTATCCTTAGCCGGCTGGTCGAGGCCGGCGACCTCGTCTCGGTTGCTATTGACGCGCTGCCCAATCAAAACTACTTCTTGAGACGTTCCGATCTGCCAACTCTGGAGGCCGTCCGCACGAAGCGGTCGCCGCAAGCTCGGGCGAGCGTCATCGCGCCGCTCGATAACTTGATGTGGCACCGGGACCTGCTGCGTTCGATCTTTGACTTCAACTATGTCTGGGAGGTATACAAGCCGGTGCGCCAGCGCAAGTACGGATACTATGTGCTTCCGGTGCTCTATGGCAATCGATTCGTTGCCAGGTTCGATCCGAAGTTCGAGCGGAGTTCAGGCGAATTGACGATCGCCAATTGGTGGTGGGAAGCAGGAGTTCGAGTGGACGACCGGATGAGTGTGGCACTGATAAATTGTTTGAGAGACTTCATGCAGTATCTGGGAGCCGGCCGCATCCGCCGCGGTCCAGCGATTGCGCGAGACAGACGCCTGCGCTGGCTGTCGAGCCCGCAATTAATCCGCTGACTCGGGAAATCTGCCGAGAGCGACCAGAGTGCAACCCGGCAGCCGCTTGGAGACATTGCAATGACCCGCTCGAACCCATTGCTCTCCTATGGCCTGGTCGGAGTCCAACTCCTGTGCCTCGGCCTGATCGCCCTTACCGGACCGCTCTTCGCCCAGAATCCTATGCTGCTCTTGCTGGAAGGGGTCGCCGGGTTCCTCGGCCTTTGGGCAATCTGGACGATGGGGCTCGACAACTTCAACCTGACACCGGACGTGAAGCAGCGAGCCCGACTGGTGACCAGCGGACCGTACCGCACCATCCGGCATCCGATGTATTCGGCCCTATTGCTGGGAGGCCTGGCTCTGGTGCTCGATGCATATTCAGCGCAGCGGCTGGTGGTCTGGCTAGTGCTGTTCGTGGACCTCTTGATCAAGCTAAACTACGAAGAGCGATTGTTGAGCCAAGCTCTGGAGGGTTATTCGGCCCACATGCGGCGCACCAAACGGCTGCTTCCATTCTTGTACTGAGACCTTTCGACGGCGGCCTTTGAAACTCGACCTTGACCCACAGTGGTCAGGAAAATATCATTCGGGTTATTCCAACGTTTTCACGACCAATTCGGAAGGTAGGCGCGGCCGATCGCGCCCACCCAAAGACCTGGGTCGTCCGCCAAACCGCTTTCAGGTAGGTAAACGATGAAACCCAACGACACTCAGTCTCGCGCCATGTTCGCTCGGGCGGCCAAGGTCTTGCCGCACGGCGTCTCCTCCAACTTCCGTTACTGGGGCGATGACGAAACGCTGGTGGCGGCCCGAGCTAAGGGCGCCTCCCTCTGGGACCTCGACGGCAACCGCTACATCGACTACCGCTTGGCCTTCGGCCCCATCATCCTGGGTCACGCCCACGAGCGAGTAGACGCCAGCGTGCGGGCGGCCCTGGAGAACGGCATCAGCTTCGCGATGACCAACCCGTACGAGGTGCAGGTCGCAGAGAAGATCACCAAGCTCTGTCCGGGGGTTGAGATGCTGCGGTTCACGAGCTCCGGCACCGAGGCCACCATGCACGCCTTGCGGACCGCTCGGGCCTTCACCGGTCGCCAGAAGGTGCTCAAGTTCGAGGGCCACTATCACGGGATGCACGACTATTTGCTCTGGTCCACCGACGGCTCTCCGCGGAACCTCGGCGCCCGCAATGATCCGATCCCGGTGGCCGCCTCCTCCGGAATCCCGAGGGCAATCCGGGACTTGATCATCACTTTGCCCTTCAATGACCGGGAGTTGCTCGAGCGGACACTGAGGCAGTCCTGGTTCGACGTTGCGGCGATCATCCTCGAGCCGATCATGGGCAACTGCGCCGCCATCGAACCGCAAGATGAGTTCCTGAAGTTCATTCGGGCCCGCTGCGACGAATACGGGATCGTGATGATCATGGACGAGGTGAAGACCGGCTTCCGGGTGGCGAAGGGCGGCGCCCAGGAACTGTTTGGGGTGACCGCCGATCTTGCCACCTACGCCAAAGCGCTGGGCAACGGCTACCCGGTGGCCGCCTTCGGCGGACGACGGGAGATCATGAGCCTGATCGGAAAAGGAGTGGCCCATGCTGGCACCTATTCGGCCAATGTGGTCGGAATGGCCGCCGCCGATGCAGTCCTGAACATCCTGAGCACGACCGACGCCCTGCAGGTGGTCGCCGCCCGCGGGCGGGCCCTGCAGAAGGGGATCAGCGACGTGCTCGAGGCGGCCGACCTGCCCTTTACCATTAGTGGCCATCCCAGCATGTTCGGCATCATGTTCACGGGTTCAACGCCGCGGGAATTCCGCGATTGGGTAAACAGCGACAAACACACGTACGAATCAATCATGACCAACCTGATCCGGCGGGGCGTGATGCCGGATCCGGACAGCCGGGAGCCGTGGTTCCTCTCGGCGGCCCACTCTGAGGCCGATGTGGCGGAGACCCTGAACGCGTTCGAGGAGGCGGTGAAGGAAACCAAACAGGCTCATTGAAATGTCCGATTACGCCGTCGAGCTGATCGGGGTCTCCAAGAGCTTTCCAACCAGTAAGGGGGAGCAGATTGCTGCCGTCGATCGGATTTCGTTGTCGATCAAACACGGCGAATTCTTCTCCCTGCTCGGACCCTCCGGCTGCGGCAAGACGACTACCCTGCGGATGATCGCCGGGTTCGAGCTGCCGACCGAAGGCGAGATCCGGATCCTTGGCGAGTCGATGGGCGAGACTCCGCCGTACCAACGCCGGGTAAACATTGTATTTCAGAACTACGCCCTCTTCCCGCACATGACGGTCTACGGCAACGTCGCCTTCGGGCTGGAGATGGACAAGATCCCGAGTCCGGAGATCCGCGAGCGAGTGACCGAGGCGCTGCGCCTGGTGCGGCTGCCGGGGATGGAGGACCGACGTCCCAAACAGCTCTCGGGAGGGCAGCAGCAGCGGGTGGCGCTGGCCCGGGCACTGGTCAAGCGCCCGGCGGTGCTATTGCTGGACGAGCCGCTCGGGGCGCTCGACTTGAAACTCAGGAAAGAGATGCAGCTGGAGCTCAAGCACATCCAGGCCGAAGTCGGGATCACTTTTATCTACGTCACCCACGACCAGGAAGAGGCGCTCACCATGTCCGACCGGATCGCTGTGATGAGCGAGGGTCAGGTATTGCAGCTGGGGACCGCCGCTGAGATCTACGAGTCGCCGCTCAGCCGCTTCGTGGCCGATTTCATCGGCGAGACCAACTTCCTGGATGGGGAGCTGGAGACCGTCCGGGACGGACTAGCGACCGTGCTGGTGGATGGGACGCTGCGGCTGAGCGCCGGCTCCGCGGCCAGCGATCTGAGGCGCGGCCAACCGATCATTCTCACGGTGCGGCCGGAGAAGATTAGCCTGCACTCGCGGCAGCTGGACGGCGCGGTGGCTGGCCAGATCGAGGAACTGGTTTACATCGGGACCGACACCCGCTACCAGGTGCGGGTCAGCGAAGGGAGTCGGCTCGTGGTGCGGGTGCAGAACAGCGGTTCGGCCGACCAGGCAGGCTTCCGGCAGGGCGATCGGGTCTATCTGACCTGGGATCCAGCGGTCGCCCGGATTCTGGTCAGGTAGGCGGCCGATGAGTGACGGGCCGGGTGTTCGGCGCCGGAGCGGCTCGGCAGGAGGGTAGGTGAGCGTACGGACTGAACGCCGATCACGCGGCCCACTGATTGTCCTCCCGGCCGCGCTCTGGCTCATTCTGTTCTTCACCCTTCCGCTGCTCATCGTCGTCGCGATCAGTCTTGTCGAGCGGGGCCGGGCGGGTGGGGTCAAACTGCCGCTTGTTTTCACCCTCGAGTATTACCAGCGGCTGGTGGACCCGCTCTACCTCGGGATCTTCTGGAGCTCGATTCGCATCGGCCTGATCGTCACCGGCGCGTGTGTGCTCGTGGGCTATCCTATGGCGTTGTTTATCAGCCGGGTCGCCCCGGGCCGGCGGAATGCCGTGCTGCTCCTGGTGATGATCCCCTTCTGGACAAACTTCCTGGTGCGTACCTATGCCATGAAGCTGCTGCTCTCGGCCGAAGGAGTAGTCAACAACCTGCTGGTCGGGGCGCGGCTGGTGGATGCGCCGTTAAATCTGCTGTTCAACAATTTCGCAGTCATCCTGGGGCTGGTGTACGGCTACCTGCCGTTTGCGGTCCTGCCGATGTACACCTCGATCGAGAAGTTTGACCTGACCCTGGTGGAGGCCGCCGCCGACCTGGGGGCCAACCTGCGCCGGGCCTTCCTCCGGATCATGCTGCCGCTAACCGCTCCGGGGATCGTCGCATCGGTGATCCTGGTCTTTGTACCGGTCGTCGGAGCATTCATTACCCCCGACATCATGGGCGGGGGGAAGGTGGAGATGATCGGCACCCTCATCAACCGCCAATTCGGAGTGGCGCGCAATTGGCCCTTCGGATCGGCCATGTCCCTGGCGCTGATGGCAATGGTCGTGGTGGGCGTGGTCTACTACTTGCGAACGAGCCAGGAGGGAGAGCGGCCCTTGTGATCGCGGGTTGCGCAACCCGGCGAGGGCGCGGTTCGCTGTTGCTGCGCCTGGGGAAGACGGCCTTGGGGGCGAATGCCTGGTTGATCTTCGCTTTCCTTTACATTCCGATCCTGGTGTTGATCGTTTTCTCGTTCAATGACAGCCGGTCGGTCGCACACTGGACCGGATTCTCGATGGACTGGTATCTGAGGTTGTTCAGCAATGAGCCGCTGCTCCGGGCGGCCCGCAACAGCCTGGTAATAGCGGGCGTCTCCACCCTGGCCGCGACGGCCATGGGCACCCTGACCGCGCTGGGAATGGACCGCTACCCATTTCGCCTGCGAAGCAGCTTCGACGCGATCCTCTACCTTCCGATCGTGATCCCAGAAATCGTGATGGGCATCTCGCTGCTCTTGTTCTTCAACCTGGCATTTTTCCCGCTGCTGCAGGCCCTGCTTCATTTCCGGATGACCCTGGGAGTGCCGACGATTACCGTCGGGCATATTGCCTTCAACATCCCCTTCGTCTACGTGATTGTGCGGGCCCGGCTGGTTGGTTTCGACCGCACCTTGGAGCAGGCGGCGCAAGACCTGGGGGCCAACGAATGGCGGACATTTTGGCGGATTACCTTTCCTTTGCTCCTGCCGGGAATCCTGGGTGGTGCGCTGATGGCCTTTACCCTCTCCTTGGACGACTTCCTGGTGACGGCCTTCACGGCCGGGACCGCCTCGCCGACAATGCCGCTGTATATTTATAGCCTGGTGCGTCGAGGCGTGACGCCGGAAATCAATGCTCTCTCGACTGTGCTCCTGGCGGCTTCGATGGGCTTGGTCGTCATTTCGCTGGTCTTACAACGCAGACGGTAGGTGCGGCGTCGGCCAGGCGACGAACCGCGACTCGCAAGGAGGAGATCGATGAAAAAACTTTGGATAGCGGTTGCCCTGCTGAGCGGATTGGTGTTGGCGGCGTGCGCCCCGGCAGCCACGCCCGAGCCTGCCGGCGGCCCCCCGGTCGCTGGGGGCCGCTGCGGCGACAGCTCTAAGCTCACCCAGCAGCTCTACCTGTACACCTGGGTCGAGTACATCGACCCGGCGATTAAGGAATCCTTTCAGACCGAGTGCGGGGTCGAGGTCATCGAAGACAACTTCGACTCGAATGAGACGCTGCTGGCCAAGCTCCAAGCGGGTGGTGCCAACTACGACGTGATCGTCCCCTCGGACTACATGGTCCAGATCCTGATCGAAGAAGCCATGATCGAACCGCTCGATTTCGGTGTGATCACCAACATTGGGGGTTTCGGGGATAACTTCACCCATCAGTATTTTGACCCCGGTCAGAAATACACCGTGCCCTATTTCTTCGGGACCTCCGGGTTCGCGGTGGACACTTCGGTGGTCTCCGATCCCCAACCGACCTGGTCCATGGTGTTCGACCCGGCGCCCGAGGTGTGCGGCAAAATCAGCATGCTGGACGACGAACGGGAGACGATCGGGGCGGCCCTGATGTACCTGGGCTACTCCATCAACGACACCGATCCTGCCCATCTCGAGCAAGCCAAGGACCTGCTGGTCGAGCAATCCGACTGCGTGAAGGCCTACGACAGCCAGACCAACGACGACCTGATCGTCCAGGGCGAAACGGTCATCGGCCATATGTGGACGGGGGACGCTCTCCTGGCCGGCCTGCCAGATGTCGGCGGTCGGGAGGGGATCGCCTACCTGATCCCTCAAGAGGGATGCACCATCTGGCAGGACAACCTTGCCGTGCCGGTCAGTTCGCAGAATAAGTACACGGCCATGGTGTTCATCAACTACCTCTCGGATCCCGAGATCGCGGCCCAGAACGCCGAGTTCGTCGGCTACGGAAGCCCAAATCAGGCTGCCTATGAGTTCATCGATCCAGCGATCCTCGCCGATACCCGCATCTACCCGACCGAAGCAACCTTTGCCGGTTTGCAGTGGATCGAGGATGTCGGCGACTCCATCGAGCTCTATGATCGGATCTGGACCGAGTTCAAGGCTGCGATTGGTGGCTAAGGGCGGGCTGGCTCTGAACTAGCTCACCCTCCGGGCTCTGTCGTCCGATCAAACGGCCGGCCAACCGGTCTTACTTGGCGCGCTTCCCTCCCGCTCTCCGGCATCGCCCCTATCGGCTGTTGTGGCTGGGTCTGATCTTCTCCCTGGCCGGGACACAGATGCAGACCGCCGCCATCCTGTGGCACGTCAACCAGCTCAATCCGCAGCCGATCGCCCTGGGGGCCGTCGGTCTGGCGCGCATCCTCCCGTTCTTGCTCTTCTCACTGGTGGCGGGAGTGGCCGCCGATGTCTGGAATCGACGCCGCCTGATGTTGCTGACCCAGTCCGGGCTGGCGCTGCTTGCGCTCTTCCTGGGGTGGAAGACTCTGCAGGGTAGCGCCGGCCTGCCCTTGATCTACAGCATGGTTGCCCTGAGCGGCGCCATCGCCACGTTCGACCTGCCGGCCCGTCAGTCGCTCATCCCCAATCTCGTGCCGGCGGAGGACTTGACGAACGCGTTCAGCATGAACGCGATTGCCTTCCAGCTGGGAGCCATTGTCGGCCCGGCGCTGGCCGGCTTGGTGCTGGCCTCGCTGGGCATCGCGTATTGCTACCTGATCAATGCCTTGTCTTACCTGGCGGTCCTGCTGGTTCTGGTTCTGATGGGCCCGATTCCACAAGATCGGGCTCTGCGCCCGGCGGGCGGGCTTGGTCCACGGGCGCTGGTGGCGGCGGTGCGGGAAGGCCTGCGCTTCGTCGCGGGCCAGCGGCTGATCTTCTCCAGCATGCTGCTCGACTTCTTCGCCACATTCTTCTCGTCGGCTACCGCCCTGATGCCCATCTTCGCCCGCCAGATCCTGCAGGTCGGCTCCATAGGCTACGGCTGGCTGATCGCCGCGCCGTCGGTCGGCGCTCTGGCGACAGCCTTGGTACTCTCGACCGGCGGCCCGATCCGCAACCAGGGGCGCCGGCTGCTGACGACGGTCGCCGGGTTCGGCCTGGCAACGATCGTCTTCGGCCTGTCCCGCTCCTTCTGGCTGACCTTCCTGGCGCTCGTGGTCACTGGCGTCACCGACAGCATCAGCACCATCATCCGCAACACAATCCGCCAGCTGCGCACCCCGGACGGATTGCGCGGGCGCATGACCAGCGTCAACCAGATTTTCTTCCTGGGGGGTCCGCAGCTTGGGGAGCTGGAGGCGGGCCTCGTGGCGCAGTTCTGGGGCCCGGCGGTGGCGGTCGTCAGCGGCGGCATCGGCTGCCTGGTCGCCGTCGGATGGACCCGTTCTCGCTATCCCGAACTCGAGCGGTATCGCGGGGAAGAAACCGTCGCGGCCCCGCTCGGGGCCGGCCCGTAGGCGCAGACGTTTCGCCGGAAGGTCAAGTGAACCTTGGCGCCCGGGAGGCTAGCCCATCGATCCACGCCCCTGGCCATCTCCTCCGCTCGCACGAAGTGCCTATTTGCGAGCGGCCGGTGACGTGCGAAGATTAGCCCCATGCGGCGCTGGCTTCCGCTATGGATTGCCTTAGGCTTCTTCGTGGCTGGCGGGACGCTGGGGTTTCTGGTGGGTGAGGCAGCTCGTCCGGCCCCCGCCCTGCCTCCGACCGCCAACCCATCCCGCAGCCCGTCGCACACGCCGACTCCGTCGCCTACCCAGACTGCGACGCTGCCTCCGTCCGACACGCCGACTCCCACCCCCACCCCAACTTCGTCTGAGACGGCGACGCCGGCTTCCACGGCCACGATTACCCTGACCCCGACCATCACTCTGACTCCCACCGCCACGGCTACCTACAAACCGATCGCGGCGATCGTGCGCGAGCAAGCCAACTGTCGTTACGGACCGGGGGCCGCCTATCTGTATGAGTGGGGGCTGTATCCAGGGGTGCGGGTCGACATCGTCGGCCGCAACGACCTGGGCGACTGGGCCTACGTCCATCCCTGGACCTACTTCGATCGCTGCTGGGTGAAGGCCGACTTGCTGGATATCCGGGGCGATCTGTTCGAAGCGCCTCCCTACTACTCGCGGCTGCCATTCGGTGAGCTCTACCAGCCTCCCACCAATGTGCGGGCCAGCCGGAATGGCGATCAGGTCACGATCGCCTGGGATCCGGTGTGGATGACCGAGGACGACTACCGTGGATATCTGATCGAGGCCTGGCTGTGTCAGGCTGGTCAGCTGCTTTTCACTCCGCTGCGCAGCGACGAGACTCAGGTTGTGGTCACCGACGAGGCCGGCTGCAGTGAACCCTCCGGCGCCCGGCTTTATACCGCCGAGAAGCACGGCTACACCCAGTGGGTGCTAGTCCCCTGGCCGGCCTACGGCCCGACCGCAACCCCGACCCCCTGATTTGCTGGTCCGCGGCCGCCTACGCCCCGGCTGCGATCCCGACCTGTAGAGGCTGATCCACCACTAGTTCCCACTCTCGCCGCGACCCCGGCGGCCTGGAGTTGAGTTACAGTTAGCCGGATTTCGCGCTATCCCCGGCTGAGCGGCCGGGCCCGCCGCCCGTTGTTTTCCTACGCCCCGTTTCGTTCGCTGCTCTTCCGCCTCGACCCGGAGACCGCCCACCGGCTCTCCCTGAGCCTATTGGAGCTGGCCGGAAATGCTGCCCCGCTTCGGTCTCTGCTGAATCGAGCGTTTTCCTTCCCCGAGTTTTCCCAATCGGTCCAAGCTTTCGGACTGAAATTTGCCAACCCCGTCGGCCTGGCCGCCGGCTACGACAAAGACGGCACCGCGATACACGGGCTGGCTTGCCTGGGTTTCGGACACGTCGAGCTGGGCACCGTCACTCCGCGGCCACAAGCCGGGAATCGCCGGCCGCGGATCTTCCGGCTGCCGCAAGACCAGGCGCTGATCAACCGGATGGGATTTCCTAACCGCGGTGTCGACCGGCTGCTGACTCAGCTTCGTCGGCGGCCGAAGGACGTGGTCATCGGAGTGAACATCGGGAAAGCTGCCTCGACGCCGCTGCAGTCCGCGGCCGATGACTATCTGTTGTTGCTGCGCGCCCTTCACCCGTACGCCGACTACCTGGCGGTGAACGTCTCGTCGCCCAACACACCAGGGCTGCGTGAACTGCAAGACCGCGCTCAACTGCAGGGTCTGCTGGGCGCGCTCGCTGCGGCCCGGGCCGAGCTCGGCGGCCGGCGAATCCCGATCCTGGTCAAGCTGGCCCCGGATCTAAGCCATCCGCAGTTGGCGGATGCGGTTCAGGTGATCGGGGCGAGTGGGATGGACGGGATTATCGCCAGCAACACGACCACTGCCCGGCCCGCTTTGCGTTCACACCATCGGGAACAAACCGGTGGGCTGAGCGGCGCACCGCTGCGCGATCAGTCCTTGCACATGATCGGCAGAATCCGCGAGCTAAGCGGAGGCCGGCTGCCGGTGATCGCGGTTGGCGGCATCCTGGGACCGGCAGACGCGCTCGCCGCCCTGCAGGCCGGCGCGGTGTTGGTGCAGCTATACACAGGCCTGGTCTATCGTGGCCCGGGGCTGGTCCGCGAGATCTTGGCAGGACTCGAGCGCCGAGAATTGACCCCCATGCCGACACCATGAACATCCCCCGCCGGCAGATCACCCGGATCCTGACCCTATTGCTGTTGCTCTACGGAGCCTCGCTTGTCTTCAGGATTGGGGTTCCGGAACCGGCGAGGTCCGAGCCCGTCGCCGCCCAGAGCGGTTGGTACGAGGTCTACTTCACCAACCCGCAGTTCGGACCCGAGGCCAGCCTGCGCGGCGGACCCGACGAAGTGCTCGCGGCAGCGATCGACGCGGCCGACCGGTCGGTCGACCTGGCGGTCTATGAAATTGACCTGTGGAGCATCCGGGACGCGCTGCTGCGGGCTCACTCCCGAGGCGTCGAAGTCAGGCTGGTGACCGAGTCGGACAACCTGGCAGTTCCCGAAATCGGATCGCTGGAGGCGGCCGGGATCCAGGTGCGGGGCGACGAGCGCGACCCATTGATGCACGACAAGTTCGTCATTATTGATGGGGCCGAAGTCTGGACCGGCTCGATGAACCTGACGGTCGGAGGCGTCTACCACGACAACAACAACCTGCTGCGGGTGAGATCTCCCTGGCTGGCCGATCAGTACCGGCGGGAGTTCGAGGAGATGTTCGTGCTGAATTTGTTCGGTGCACTGTCGCTGCCGGCCCTGCCGGTCCCGGGGAGCCTGATCGAGGGGGTCCAGGTGGAAGTTCGCTTCTCGCCGGACGATCGGGTTGCAGAGCGGATCGTCGAACTGATCCGCGGCGCGCAGCGCAGCATCCAGATCATGGCCTACAACCTGACCCTGGACGAAATTAGGGATGCCATTCTGGAACGGGCCCAGGCCGGGGTCGTCGTGCAGGGAGTCTTCGATGAGGGCCAGGCCAAGAATCAGGGCAGCGACGTCGAGCGGCTGGCGCAGGCCGGACTGGAAGTCTTATTGGATGGCAACCGGGGGCTAATGCATCACAAAGTGATCGTGATCGACGGCGAACTGCTGATCACCGGTTCGTACAATTTCAGCCGCAGCGCCGAGGAGCGCAACGACGAGAACGTGCTGTTTATTTTCAGTCCCGAGCTTGCCGAACAGTACCAGCTGGAGTTCGAGCGCCTGCGAGCCGAGGCTATCGGTTGAGGCCCCCAGCGATCGCCCTCGTTGGGGCTGAAGAAGAGCTGGCCGGTCGCGGTGCCCGTGTACACCCCGTATTGATCGGCGCTGTCCACCGCCATGGCTTCCCGCAACACGGTGAGATGGGCGCTGTATCGAGGGGCCCCCCGAATTGGAAGCGGACTTGGCGTACTTGCGAGCTGACCGCGAAGGTTCAGGCCACGTCTAAGGGACGAGATAGAGACTTGCGACGAGTCTTTGGTCCGATGGGCGGAGAAAACTCTGGGTACGACCGTGCGGAAATGCTTCTCTTAGCACAGCCAGATCTTGGGCGCGCTGTGGGATGACGACGAAGATCAGCCCTTGGCTGCCATTCAGAAGATTCTTGAGGAGAGCCACACTGATCTCTTCCGGCAGGTCGGTCATCTCGACGGAGGGCGCCAGGTAGGTCAGAGTCGGGAAATTGGCGTACATCCGGGGCGCGCCGAGCAGGTAGGAATCGTAACCGGGCTCCAGTCGCTCGAGCTCGGGCGCGATGGCGGTCGCCAGCTCGGCGTATGGGCCTCCATAGAGCCGTTTCGGCGTGTAGCTGTGGAAATAGGTGCGCAGGCTCAGTGCGGCGAAGAGGCTGCCCGCACACGCGAGGAGCATCCCCTCTTTCAATCTCGGGACAACCGACAAACTGAGCTGGGAAAGCCTGCATAGTGTCCAAGCCACGAAGAGGCAGACTGGGACCGTGAGCGTCACGAGCTGCTGGCTGGAAGGTGGACTGTCAACGAGCATCCCTCCAAGGGTCGTGGCGCCCAACCACCAAATGACGAAGTAGAGGAGACTGCGCTCACGCTTCGAGCTGAGTCCAGCTAGGCATGCCGTTATGAGCCCCACGAGGAAGGCTGCTCCAAAGAACGGATCCAGAAGAGGCTGGCTGAGGCCATACCATGTCGTCCGATCCGGGTAGTAATTGAACGCCAGCGCGGCGCGCCGAAACTGGTCATAGTGGACGGTCCATCAGCAGCGGCACGAGGCGCGCTCCGATGTAGAAGTAAAGCGCCAGGCCGCTGATGATCCCGACGAGAGCCCAATCGATCTGACGTCTCGCCTTAAGGGCCCGAAAGAGGAAGACGAGAGCCAGGGAAGCCAGTAGGGGATCGGCGATCTGGTTGGACCCGAGGCGGGAGAAGTGGATGTGGTAATGGTACGTGGCAAGGAGGGCCGCGGTCAGCAAGGCAGTCGGTGGATCGATCAGCGTCCGGACCAGAACATAGGCAGCCAGGATCGTCGCTGCCCCGACCAACGCCCATGGGAGCCTCAATGCCGCTACGGTCGGCCCCATTGCCTTCACGAACAGACTGCTGAAGTAGAAGTTAATCGCCGGAACTCCGCGCCACCCCGTGGCGAAGGGATCCCGGATCTCCCCCTGAAGAACCCGAAGCGTTTCCAATCCCTGGGCCGCTTCGTCTCCGCCGAGCGTGAATGGGATGGTGCCGAGGTCCGATAGGCGCAGGTAAAGGCCGAGCGCCAGGATTCCGATGAGCAGCGGCGTCTCCCATCGAATTCGCGGCGAGGATGGATTTGGATTGTGTGAGTCGGGCCGGCGCACAAAAGCGATCGCATAGAGGCAGATCGACGACGCCCAGAATGGAAGCAGTGAGGCACGATTGGCCTCCGGAGGAAGGTGGAGAAGCAGGTAGGCCGTGAATCCGGTTGCCGCTGTGGCTAACAGGATGACAGCGATTCGCCACGGCCTGGCCAGAAAAGCATGTGGGAACTCATCTATGGAGAGTTGTGCGCCTAGGCTGGAGCCGCTTCCTAATGGTTGCTTCCGGAGCCGGTGCCCGGTTGAGAGAAGCACAAGGGCGGCCAGCGTGAAGGCGACAAAGGGACCAAGTGGTGGGGGGCGGAGGGCCGATAGGAGCCACGCTTCTCGCCACAGAACCAGGGCGCCGTAAGCGACACAGGCGAGTACGACCCCGAGACCTCCCAGGGCTTGATACCGGGTGAGGGATTGACCCTTCCCTGGTTCGATTTCGAATCACCTACTCAAGAGGAATCCGGTCCCCACCGTCGTCCAGATGAATCCTGTCCGGCGGGCCATCGATGTAGATGATCAGGTTCTTCTCGCCGGAGGCGGCGGCCGAGGGGACGAGGATCCCCACGTACCCCTCTGCCCTAAGGGTGTCTGCCAGGGTTCGACAGGCCTCGACATCGGCCGGGTCATCGCCGGTCAAGAAGGGCTCTCCGGGTGAAACCGGTGAGGGCGTACGATCTGATAGGTCTGCTACGGGTTCCACGTCAACGAGGATCGATACCAGGTCGCGTGGCTTTGCGGGGAGGCCTTCTGCTCCTGATCTCTCAAGGCTCTTGACGCGCTCGGCGTGTGCACCGCTCTCGGTGAGCGCGGTATACAGGCACCCGTACTTGCCCGCCCGGTTCCATCGACCGCTCGCTCTCAGGATGAAGCCGACATGCAGCGGGTGGGCACCGGCCGGGACATGACGCCAGACTTTACCCGCGAACCTCAAGAATGGGTCCCCGCGTACAGGCCGGCGAGAATCGACAAGACTTCACCGAGCTGTCCGCGACGGACATGGTCGATTGGCCGGCGGCCACGCAGGAGGGGGACCGGGCGATAGAGCCAGCTCAACCCAGCCTCCGGAGTGTCGAACACTTCCTCCAGCAGATGGGAAATCTCGCGCAGCAACTCCATCCGCCCGCGGACTTTCGGCGAGGGTGCGCTCTTCTCATTCCGGTACCGCAGCAAGGTCCGCCGGTCGACGTCCAGGGCCGAGGCCAGGTCGACATACTTGAGGCCGAACGCCTCATGCGCGCCTTCAATGGTTTTGCGGGCTGCCTCTCGCTCGAGCTTATCGGCGGCCGCAACGCGCTCAGTTGCCTTTCGAGAGGGGGCGCCCTTGGTCTTGGTCCTTCGACCCTTACGCCGGTCTAGCTTATCAACGGCAATGGCCATTCGGATCTCCTTGGCTGACGCGAGCCCACGCTGGTCGCAGTATATGTCGCTTTAAATGCGACGTCAAGTGGGACTTAATATGGGTCACGAAAAGTCCGCTGCCTGCGTGTATCGCGGGGTGGCCCAGCTCTGCGCCGGCGGACGCAGCAGTTAGGCGATGGCTATACGGCCCTGGGGCCTAAATCCGGCCTACACCCCGTCCAGCAGCCAGGTGGGCAGCACATCCATATCCAGTGCGTCGCGCTGGCCGGCCAGGAAGCGTCGGTGGCCGACCGCGGCGGTCATGGCCGCGTTGTCGGTGCACAATTCCAGAGGCGGAGTGCGCACGGGCAGGGTGGCCTTGGCCTGGAAGGCCTCCCGCAGTGGCCGGTTGGCCGAGACGCCCCCGCCCACCAGGATCTCTTTGGCTTTGAAATCCTTGGCCGCGGCCAGGGTCTTGCCCACCAGCACTTCCACCGCGGCGGCCTGGAAAGAGGCCGCGATGTCGGCGATCGGCAGGCCCGGACGCGGAGCCTCGACGCCGGCCTCCAGTTCCGGCTGCCGTTTGCGCACCTCGCGCACGACGGCGCTCTTCAGCCCGCTGAACGAGAAGTTCCAGGTGCCCTCCAGCCAGGCCCGCGGAAACTTGTAGGCAGTCGGGTCACCATTCTCGGCCGCCGCCTGGATGGCCGGCCCACCTGGATAGGCCAGGCCGAGCAGGCGGGCCACCTTGTCGAAAGATTCACCGGCCGCGTCGTCGAGGGTACCCCCCAAGCGCTGATACTTCTGATGATCGAGCATCAGAATTAGTTCGGTGTGTCCGCCCGAAACGATCAGCGCCAGCAGCGGGAACTTCGGCTCCGGCTCAGCCTCTACCAGCCAGATCGAGTACAGGTGAGCCTCCAGATGGTTGACTCCCAGGATCGGCAGGTTGGAGGCCAGTGCCATGCCCTTGGCCATGTTCATGCCGACAACCAACGAACCGGCCAAGCCCGGCCCCCGGGTGACCGCGATCGCGTCGATCGCTTCCAAACCGGCGTGGGCGGCTGCGAGCGCTTCGGCGACTACCGAGTAAATCGTCTCGATGTGGCGCCGGGAAGCCGCCTCGGGAAAGACGCCTCCGTATTGGGCGTGGAGCGCGGCCTGCGAGGCGACGATGTTGGAACGGATCGAGCGACCGTTCTCGACCACCGCCGCGGCGGTCTCGTCACAGGAGGTCTCGATGCCTAGGATGCGGGTCGATTCCGAGGGCATGCCGGGCAGCTAGCTCCAGTTCACGCAGACATCCAGTGGATGCCCATCGTAGGCTCTCTCGACGATTCGATGAATACTCCACGAATTGTGACAGAATTCACAAACGCACAAGGGTTCATGGTCTAGACTCCCGGAATCTTAAGCACCAGATCTTTGGGAACCTCGGCTAACACCTCAAACCCTCCATCCGGCCGGGCCCAGACCGTGTCCTCGATCCGAGCGCCCATCCCGCGCTCCGGGTAGTACAGCCCGGGCTCGAAGGTGAACACGGCTCCGGGAATCAGGGTATCGGGGTTGCTCTCCAGATGGCTAAACGAGGGGCCCTCATGCACGTCGAGCCCCACGCCGTGCGCCAGCCCATGGACGTAGCCATCGGTCGTGGCGGGCGTGTTCAAAACCGTCGGATGGCCCTTGGCTTCGAACCGCTCGCAGGTCATCACCTGAAAGTCGCGGCAGGGTGCGCCGGGCTTGAGCTGCTGGAAAACTGAGTCGAACACTTCCTGCAGGTCCTCGTAGAGCGCCGCTACCTCGTCGGGGGCGTAACCCAGGCACCAGGTGCGGGTAAGATCGAAGAAGTATCCGCCTCCGGCCTCGGTGGGGAAGATGTCGAAGATGATGGTCTTGCCGACCTCGACCGGCTGGTCGTCCACGCCCACGCTGTGCGGCACTCCGGCATCCCGCCCGATGGCGAAGATCGTCCCCTCCGGGTTGTCGGCGCCCCGCATCGCCAACCACAAGTTGATTTTTCGCTTGACCTGCCCAATAGTGAGAACTTCCCCCTGCCGGTCGACGAGCCTGCCGTTCTTGGCCTGATGGGATTTGAGGAACTCGGCCACATCCCCGACGACCGCGGCCGTGACCTGACCCATCTTACGGATGCGCTCGACTTCGTCAGGATCCTTGGTAGCCCGGGCCCGAGTAAGCACGGAGGTCCGCGACGGCTCTCCCACGAACTCGAGCGAATTGCGGCCGGCCGTCAACCGGTTGAGCGCACTGAAGTGCGGCCCCAGCTCCACCTTCCCATAGAGCGCCACCCGCCCCTGCACCCCATACTGCTCGAAGATCAGCGACCACAGCCTGGCCGCGGCCTGCACCGTGTCGCTGCCGGCCTCCTGCAGCAGCTTGATCGGTTCATAGTCGTTCAGCGATCGGGTCGTCAGGCCGGCTCGGGCCGCTTCGTCCCGCTCCATCGAGTGGTGAAAGAGAACCGGAGGCTGGCCCCGCACCTTCAACAGCAGGCTGCCATCCGACAGGTGAGCCCGGCCGGTGAAGTACATCATGTTGGCGTTGTGCGATCCGGCCCCCAGCACCAGCAGCGCATCCAGATCGGCCTGCTGCATCAACCGGTCGAGGTCGGACTTCACCGGGCAGTTCCTCCGGGACCCTCGAGCGCGGCAGCCAGGCCCGCCAGCAGCGGCTCTTCCTCGTCAGGCAGCACTGTGCGCGGGTCGAGCACCAGCCGATCGTCCGCGATCCGGCCGATGATGGGTGGATCCAGCTCGCGCAGCCGCCGGGCAAGTTCGCTCGGATGGGGTACGTCCACCGACAGCAGCCAGGTGGGCAGGGTCTCCTCCGGCAGGCTCCCGCCTCCAACCGTCGAGCGTCCCTCGATCACCTCGCCCAGCCCAAGGCGGGCCTGCCAGCGCTGGGCCCGCCGCGAGAGATCCGCCGGCGCGGCCGCGATCATGGTCCACACCGGAATGTGGGTCTCGGCTTCCTCCCGAATGTAGTGCAGCAGGGTGGCCGACAGCGCGGCCAGGCAGAGTTTGTCGGCGCGGACCGCCCGAGCCATCGGATGACGCCGCAGCTGGCCTATGAGGACTCGCTCGCCCACCAGGATCCCGGCCTGCGGGCCGCCGAGCAGCTTGTCGCCCGAGAAGGCGGTGAGGGCCGCCCCAGCCCGGACCGAATCTTGCACTCTCGGTTCGGCGCCGAGCCCATAGGCCCGAGTATCGAGCAGACTGCCCGAGCCGAGATCGTGCAGCACCGGTAGTTCGTGCTCCCGGCCGAGCTCAACCAGCTCGGCCAGTTCCGGCTCGGCCGCGAATCCGATGATTTTGAAGTTCGAGTGATGAGCCAGCAAGATCAGAGCGGTTCGTTCGCTGATCGCGGAGCGGTAGTCCCGGAGATGGGTGCGATTGGTCGTGCCGACTTCGACCAGCTTGGCGCCCGATTGCTTCAGGATATCCGGGATGCGAAAGCCGCCGCCGATTTCGATGAGTTGGGTACGGGAGACCAGCACTTCCTTGCGCCGAGCGAGTCCGGTGAGGGCCAGCAGCACCGCCGCCGCATTGTTATTGACCACCAGAGCGGCCTCGGCGCCGGTCAGCCGTAGCAGCAGCTGTTCGCAGTGTTCGTCCCGGTTGCCGCGCCGGCCGTGAGGCAGGTCGAATTCGAGGCTGCTGTAGCCGGCCGCTACGTCCTGGATCGCCTGGCGAGCGGCCTGGCTCAAAGGCGCTCTGCCTAGATTGGTATGAATGATCACTCCGGTCGCATTGATCAACGGGCGCAGGGTCGGAGCCAGCCAGGTCTCGAGCCTGGCCCGGGTCTGCGACACGAGCTCGGTTGGTTGGGGGGCAACCTGCCCGCTGCGGACGGCTTCCCGCGCGGCTTTGAGGCTCTCCCGTACCGCCTCCACCGTCAGCGAGCGGCCAAAGGCCGCGACCAATCCCTCGACGGCCTCCAGCTGCATGAGGCGGTCGACGGAAGGCAGGTCCCGCAGACTCACGGTCTCCAGAGGCTCCGCTCCAACAGCTGCAGAAACCACTCCAATAAGATGAAACCGACCCCCAAGAGCACGCCGAGCGACAGGGTCAGCGAGCGGTTGATCTGCAGCCAGACGCACAGCGCTACGAAGAGGGCAGCCCACAGGGCCTGGCGAAGCAGCACCGTCGGGCTGGCCGACTGCCGGGCGTCGAAGCGCCGGTGCAGCAGCCAGAGGAAAGGAAGCGCGGTGCCGGTGGCAGCCAGGGTCAGCAGGAAGAAAAACAGCCAGCGCGGGCCGAGAGTAGGGAGGGCAGTTGCGAGCAGGAGGTACAGACCCGTCCAACCGACCGCGATCAACAGCAGTGCGGTGGCAAACAGCCCCCGGTACTGGGGCGAGGGACGGTCCGACATGCGCGGGGATTATAGTCCCACGGTCGGTGATATACTCGCCGCCTTGCCCTCGCCACTGCCGCATTCGACGGCAACTCAACTCCAGTCCGATCCAATGACACACCTTCCTCGCGCGAAGCTCAGGCCATGAGGCGCCCCCCGACTTGGATGGTCTGGGTCCTGGGCGGCGGGTTCGCCGTGATGGCCGTCTTCTCGGCCGCGTTGGTCTTCAAGACCGTGCGGGGGATCGCCGCGGCCTGGACCGGTGTCGGCCTGCCCGACCTATTCACGAATCAGAGCAACGCCGAGCCTGGTACCGGCAACCAGCCGAGCGGGGCGCAGCCCACCCCCGATCTTTCCGGAAACTCCCCGAGCTGGAACGGGGTCGACCGGATCAACATCCTGCTGATGGGGCTCGATTACCGCGACTGGTTGACCGGGGAGGGTCCGCCGCGCACCGATTCCATGATGCTGGTGACCATCGACCCGATCACCAAATCGGCCGGCATGCTCTCCATTCCGCGCGACCTGTGGGTCGAGGTCCCGGGATTCGAACACAACCGAATCAACACGGCCTACTTCCTGGGCGAGACCTATCGGCTCCCGGGAGGCGGTCCGGGGCTGGCTATGCAGACGGTCGAAAACCTGATCGGAGTCCCGGTTCAGTATTACGCGGTAATCGAGTTCTCGGCCTTCGAGCGGTTCATCGACGAGATTGGGGGGGTCGAGGTCCTGGTGCCGGAGCGAATGAAGATTTCGCCGCTGGGACGCGACAGCATCTGGCTGGAGGCGAAGGCGTATCGGCTGGATGGACCCGAGGCCCTGGCCTATGCCCGGGCCCGCAAGACCGAGGGCGGGGACTTTGATCGGGCCGAACGGCAGCAGCAAGTGCTGATGGCGGTGCGGGACCAGGTCCTGGAGCTAGATATGGTGGCGGGGCTGCTCCGGAAGGCGCCGGCGTTATATCAGGAGTTGCAGCAAGGAATTCGAACCAACTTGAGCCTCGAACAAATGGTCGCGCTGGGACTGTTGGCCGCCCAGGTTGACCTGCAACACGTCTCCAAAGGAGTGATCGCTCCGCCGGAGATGGTCTTGTTAGAGACCCATCTGGATGGCGCGATGGTGCTCAAGCCGGTGCCGGACAAGATCCGGGCGCTGCGGGACGAGATCTTCACCGGAACCGGTGCGATCGCGCCCTCGGTGCCGCCGGAGACCTCGGCCGAAGCGGTACAGATCGAACAAGCCCGGCTGGCGGTGCTCAACGGAGCCGGCCTGGAAGGACTGGCCACCGACACGGCCGAATACCTGCAGGGGCACGGCCTCAACGTGGTTCAGATCGCCAACGCCGACCGGATTGACTACGACAAGTCGCGGGTGATTGTCTACAGCCAGAACTATCCGTACACCATTCGCTATCTGGCGGAGCTGCTCGGCCTCACGGAGGGTCAGATCCTGCAGGCCGTGTATCCGGAGGGCGATCTCGACCTGATGGTGATCCTAGGGGCGGACTGGGCCTACGGCCCGCGCCCGGTTCCCGGATCCTAAGCCCAAGGAGCGGGCTCTAAGAGACCTCGCTCCCGCAGCCCTAACTCGTCCAGGGGCTTCAAGCGGCGGGATCCAACAGGCCCCGCGCCCGCAACCATCTCCGGGAAGGCCGCCAAAACAGCCGGTCCAAGTCCAACCGGCCATTCCGGTCGAAGCGCACCCCTTCCTCCCTCAGCACCGCCCGCTGCAGCCGCGCACTCAGTCCAGGCCGCGGGCTGATCCGGCCCTGCGCGTTGACTACCCGGTGCCAGGGGAGATCGTCGGGGCACTCGGCCATGGAATATCCCACCCAGCGGGCCCGGACTCGCACATACCCGGTCCAGTCCGTGCCACGCGGCGGGGGGATCAAGGCCGCGATCCCGCCGTAGGTCATTACCCGGCCGGGCGGAATCGCCCGAACGATTTGATAAACCCGCTCCCGATAACGCCGATCGCGGCCCACTTGCGTTGCAGCCCTCGCGGCCCTAGCCCTGCCGGAGGAAAATTCCGAGCGGGCTTGGCCGCCCCCGGCCTGCAGGGGCGAGTGGAAGCAGCCCTAGCTGCCCCAGTCCCGCAGGTAGAGGAAGTCGTAGCCTACGGTCCGGTTGCTCAGTTTGGCGATCGGCGGCATGACCCGCTTGAAGTGGTTCTTGCGGATGAGCTCCACCACCCGCTCCACGAAGCCACGGTCGAAGCCCGCCTTAGTGCAGGCATCCGGCGATCGCCGGCGATCCACCAGCAGATACAGCAGCCGATCCACCTGCTCGTAGGTGAATCCTAGTTCTCCTTCGTCGGTCTGCCCGACCCAGAGGTCGGCAGTGGGGGCCTTGTCCAGGATGACCTGCGGCACTTCCGTGGCGCCCGCCAGCTGGAGCAGTTGGGTCTTGTACAGGTCGCCAAGCGGGTTGATCGCACAGGCCGCATCTCCGAACTGAGTCGTGTATCCCAGCAGGATCTCGGTCTTATTGCCGGTGCCGATCACCAAACCGCCAAACGCGGCCGACTGATCATAGAGCACGGTCATGCGGGTGCGGGCCATCACGTTTCCCCGTCGGATTCGATCCTGCGCTGGGACTTCCTTTAAT
>JAHFAU010000060.1 GCA_023250385.1 Anaerolineales bacterium | reverse complement strand
CTGTTCCCTCAGCTTGCCCGAGCTGATCCCGAGCTCCACTGCCAGTTCGCTGATTGGCGGCAGCCGGGTGCCCGGCTCCGCTTCCAACGCGATCAGGTAACGCATGAACTCAGAGGCCGCGAACTCGGACCGGTCGACCGCCTGGTTAATCATAGGATTCATTATATCAATAAGATGTTTGTTTGGCGTATCCACCTTTCAGGGGATCGGCCCAATCGCTCTGGTACAATGCGGCGGTGCTCCGTCGGGGCCTGACCATGGCGGCGGGTCTGCTGCTCCTTGCGCTTCTGTCCGTGGCGGCCCTTTGGGGTCGAAAATGGGGGGTACCCGCACTCTTACCACCTACCCGGGAACATCGTAGGTCCGCGCAGCCATAGACCGAGCTGAAGCGCTCAGCCTGATGCAGGAGCACGTCAAGAATCAGGGCCTCCAGCGTCACATGCTGGCTGTGGAGGCCGCGATGCAGGACTACGCGGTTCGTTTCGGCGAGGATCCGCACGGCTGGGGGCTCGCCGGGCTGCTGCATGATTTCGACTGGGAAATCCACCCGACCCTCGAACATCATCCATTGAAGGGCGCGCCAATTCTTCGGCAACGTGGGGTCCCAGAAGAGATTGTGGAATGCATCCTGAGCCATGCCGATCACACCGGGTTTCCGCGGGAGAGCCGGATGCAGCTCGCGCTGTACGCCTGCGATGAGATTACCGGCCTAATTACCGCCACGGCTCTGGTTCGGCCCTCGCGCTCGATCCTGGACGTCACAGTCAGTTCGGTCCGAAAGAAATGGAAAGACGGTCGCTTTGCGGCCAACGTGAAGCGGGACGACATCGTTCAGGGCGCCAACGCCTTGGAGGTCGAGCTGTGGGAGCATGTCGGCAACGTGCTGAGCTCGATGCAGCGGATCGCACCGGAGCTTGGGTTGGATGGCAATGGCTGAGAAGTCAGTCAGCCTGTGCCCTACCTGCGGCACCCGCCTGGCGGAAGGTGTCACCCGCTGCCCAGTGTGCGGGACGGTCATCGCTCGCCGAGCCGGGACGGCGGCCCGGGCAACCCGACGGGAAATCCGGCTGGACATGCGAGTGGCGCTGGGGTTGGTGGCCGCGATCACTTTGCTCGTGGCGGGACTGACCTACACCGCCGACCGCTTGATCCTGCCCCCCGGCGGGCAGGGAACTCCAACCGGATCGCCCAGCCCCTCGCCCACCCAGTCGCTCACTCCCAGCCCCAGCCCGAGCCCGACCCCGGTCCCGACCTCGACCCCTCGGCCGCCAGTTCGCTACACGGTTGTGGAAAATGATACCTGCGGCGGCATCGCATTCTTCTTTGACGTCGCGGTCCGCTCGATCATCGAGCTCAACAACCTGGGCACCCAATGTCTGCTTACGGTCGGCCAAGAGATCCTGGTTCCGTATCCGACCCCGACCAATACTCCCGAGCCATCGGCGACGCTCTCGGCTGCCGAGGCGACGGATGCTGCCTGCCCGAAGGAGAAGTACACGGTCGCGGCCAACAACACGCTCTTCGGCATTGCCCAGAATTACAATGTGTCGATTCAATCAATCAAGGATTACAACGGCCTGCTGAGTGATACGGTCTTCGAGGGCCAGCGCTTGATCATCCCACTTTGTGAACGGCTGACCGTCGGGGGCGCCACCCCCACGCCCACTCTGCCGCCGCCCTACCCGGCCGCAAACCTGCTCCTGCCGCGGGATGGCGAGGGCTTCGACCTGGCAAGCGATACCGTCAGCCTGCAGTGGGCCGCCGTAGCGACCCTGCGGGAGGGCGAATTCTATCGGGTGACGGTGGTGGATGTGACGGAGACGATCCTGGGGACGCAGAACAAGACTCTGATCGACTACGTGACCGATACCAAGTACATCATCCCGACCAGCTTCCGTCCGACCGGCTCGGCGCCGCATGTCATGCGCTGGTGGATCGAGACGGTGCGGCTCACCGGTACCTCTCCCGCCGGCGATCCCCGCTACGCCTCCGCGGGTGCCTCCAGCCATCAGCGGGTGTTCACCTGGTCAGGCGCGGCGGTCGCCCCGACCCTGACCCCTGCCGGCTAGAGCTTCAGGGCGTCGATCGTCTCCCGAACCCGCCCGGCGGAGGCCTTCAGCGCCTCCCGCTCCGAATCGTTGAGCTCGTACTCGATCACCTTCTCCAGGCCCGAGGCGCCCAGCTGCACCGGGACCCCAAAGAAGATTCCGCGCTGGCCGTACTCTCCCTCCAGGTAAACCGAAGCCGGCACGACCAGATGCCGGTCGCGCAGAATCGCCTCGACCATCTGGGCCAGGGCGGCCGAGGGTGCGTAGAAGGCACTGCCGGTCTTCAGCAGCCCGACTATCTCCCCCCCGCCCTTGCGGGTCCGTTCAACGATTGCCTCCAGCCTCGCCGAGCTGAGCATCCGGTCCAGCGGGACCCCGGCCACGTTGGAATGCCGGACAAGCGGCACCATGTCATCTCCGTGTCCCCCCAGCACGTAGCAGTACACGTTTTGGACACTGACCCCCAACTCCAGCGCCACAAAAGACCGCATCCGCGCCGAGTCCAGGATCCCGGCCTGCCCGATCACCCGCTCGCGGGGCAGCCCACCGACCTTCATCGCCAGGTAGGCCATTGCGTCCAAGGGGTTGGTCAGAACGATCAGGATGGCCTGCGGCGATTCCGCCAGGGTCGCCTCAACCGCCGCCTGCACGATCGCACGATTGGCCTCCAGCAGGTCGTCCCGGCTCATGCCCGGCTTGCGCGGCAGCCCGGCCGTGATCACGATGATGTCGGACCCGGCGGTCGCCTCGTAGTCGTTGCTCCCCACCACCCGGACGTCCGATTCAACGATCGGCATCGCCTGGCTGAGGTCCAGCGCTTTGCCTTGCGGCATCCCCTCGACAATATCTACCAACACCAGATCGGCCAGCTCACGCTCTGCCAACCAGTGGGCGGTTGTGGCCCCGGTCTGGCCCGCGCCGACGATCGTCACTTTGGGCATGTCTCCTCCCGTTGCTCCGGGCTCATCTCTGAGAACCCTTCACCGCGTGGGCCGCAGCTCGTCATCCGACTTTGACCTCGATCCCGCCGCCCTCTTGCGCTCGCCCGATCACCCAGGCCGGCTGTTGGATCTGCTCGGCCCGCCCCAGAAACTCCTCCAACTTCGCCGCAGGGATTGCGAGCAGCAGCCCTCCCGAGGTTTGGGCGTCGAAGAGCAGCATTCGCTCCGGGGCGGAGATCTGCTCGTCGAACCGCACTCGATCCCCGAAGTAGCGGGCATTGTCGCGGCTGCCGCTGGGAAAGGTCCCCAGCTCGGCGTACTGCCGGGCGCCAGAGAAGAACGGCACTTTCCCGAGCTCGACCGAAAGGCCGACCCCCGAGGCCTGAGCCATCTCGAGCCCGTGGCCCAGCAGGCCGAAACCGGTGATATCGGTGACCGCCCGCACCGCGAGCTCCTTTGCGAGTTGCGCAGCGGGCGCGTTCAAACGAACCATCCAGTCGATCGCTTCTGCTCCATGCTCCGCCGATCCCCGATCTCTGATCAAGGCCGTCGTGGTGACTCCGGTGCCCAGCGGTTTGGTGAGCACCAACACATCGCCGGGCCGGGCCCGATCCTTAGTGAACAACGAAGCGGAGTCCGCCATTCCGAGCGCCACCAGCCCGTACTTCGGTTCTCGGTCCTGAACCGAGTGCCCTCCGGCGATCACTGCCCCGGCCTCCTTCACCTTCTCTGCGCCGCCCCGCAAGATCTGTTGAACGATCGCCGAATCAAGATCGATCGGCACTGCGGTGATGTTGAGCGCCAGGAACGGGACTGCTCCCATCGCATAGAGGTCGGAGAGGGCGTTGGCCGCCGCGATCGCCCCAAAGGCGTACGGGTCATCGACAATCGGAGTAAAGAAATCCGTAGTCACCACCAGCAGGCGCGCCGCGTCGAGCCGCCAAACCGCGGCGTCATCGGGAGCCGCCAATCCGACAATTAGATCCGGAGCCGGATCGGCGCCGAAAACCTCCTGGATGGGGCGCAGAACCTGCGCCAGCGTCTCCGCGGGTAGCTTAGAGGCTCAACCCGCGCAGGAGGACAGGGCGGTCAAGCGCACCGGCTTGACGCTTTCCTGGTCACTCATCTCACACCTCTTCGGATCCGGAGATTGTAAAGCGCCCGTTCGACGCGTGCCAACTAGCCTGCCGTTGTAGCCCACGTCGGGCTGACTTAGAATCACTTAGGCCGTGAGTCACCTACCCGTCACCAAAACTGCCCTGCCCGCTATTCGATTCGACCGCAATGAGTTAGCGGGCGCTTTCGGGGACATCGGTACAGACTTGCCACTTGTCGTTGGTGTCGCTTTGGCCGCACATCTCGACGGCACAAGTGTCTTAGTCATGTTCGGCCTCATGCAGCTCCTGACGGGGCTACGCTATCGAATACCCATGCCGGTACAGCCGCTCAAAGCGATGGCGGCCATCGTGATTGCTCAAAGGGTAGGCGGCCCCGTCCTGTACGGTGCAGGGCTTGCCATCGGCGTCACCATGTTGCTCTTGTCGGTAACGGGACTCATTGATTGGCTGGCGCGGGTCGTCCCAAAAACCGTTGTCCGCGGTATTCAGTTCGGGCTTGGCCTTCAACTTGCCTCGCTTGCCCTCAAGGAGTATGTGCCATCCGACGGCGTCTCAGGTTACTGGCTGACGATAGTGGCGTTTGTTATTGCTGTAATCTTTCTCGGAAACAGGAAATACCCCGCCGCTCTCTTTCTCGTTCTAGTCGGTTTCGTATATGCCTTTGCATTCAAACTTCAAGCCTCATCCATACTTCAAGGCATCGGCTTCGGCCTGCCTAAGATCTATGTTCCGCACAGGCAAGATATTCTCGCAGGGTTCTTCCTTCTCGCACTGCCACAAATCCCGCTGTCGTTGGGCAACTCCATCCTTGCCACCCGACAAATCGCTGAAGACCTGTTCCCCAGTCGTCCGCTCACGGTACGGCAGATTAGTTTCACCTACGCGCTGATGAATCTGGTCAATCCTTTCTTTGGCGGTATTCCTAGCTGTCATGGTTCTGGTGGAATGGCGGGGCATTATGCGTTCGGCGCACGTACTGGCGGTTCAGTCGTAATTGAGGGTGGGCTCTACCTATTCCTCGGATTATTTTTCGGTCGGGGGTTTGATACTGTTATTGGGGTTTTTCCGTTGCCCATTTTGGGCATCATTCTATTGTTTGAAGGTCTGGCGCTTATGTTGTTGGTGCGAGACTTATCAACCTCTAAGAGCGACCTGACCATTATCTTGCTGGTTGGTCTCATCGCGGTTGGGCTTCCTTACGGATACCTGATTGGGATGATTGTTGGCGTTGTCATAGCCTATCTGATGAAACGTGGCGTGATTACGTTGGGAGCAACGGAGCCATGAAATCCTAAGTATGGCATCCCGCTCCTGGTTGCCCAAGCTGGCGGTGGGGCAAGCACGCGAGCTGGTCTTGGATCCAGCTCGATTTCACGGCTTCCCGAGACTCGGCTGACCCGCCCGAGGCGCGAAAAGGGGCGAGCGTTTCGGCCCGCCCCTGCATCTCTTCGTTTGCCCGCTTAAGGGGTTTCGGCTTGAGCCGCCGGCAGGTCGACTTCGCTCTCTGGCAGGAAACCGTAGGCCAGGGCGAGGCCGAAGTTGGCGCCCAAGAACCCCAGGAGGGCCGTGGCGATCAGGGATGGGTCGGTGAGAGCCTCAAGCAGATTGCCGCTGGAAACCGCGGAGACGATTCCGCCGAAGGGCCGATCGCCGATCAAGGCGCCGACCAAAACGCCAAAGACCGCCCCGATCCCCAGGCAGACCAACACGCTCAGAATAACAGTTCTGATCCCGCGAATCATACGAGCCTGATTGTAGAGAGAGGGGACCGGCTCGTCAAGGCGAGTTAGCGGTGGAAAAACACTGGCAGTTCAGAGAGCGCTTTGCCCATCCGAGTGCCGTGCCAGGTGATGAGGCTGCCATCAATGAGGTGCACGCGGCCCGACTGCACCGCAGGAGTATCGCTCAACCAGCCCTCGATCTGAACCTTGTGATTCTCGTCAAAAGCAAAGGGTTCGCTGGGAAGCAAGATGACCTCCGGGGCGGAGGTGCGCACCTCTTCTAAAGTGACCCTCGGGTAACGGATGTCACGCTCGCCGGCCTCTTCGGGCTGCCCGAGCCCCAGGTCGGCCTCCAGCGGATAGCGTCGCATCCGTCCGGCAAATACGTTCATCCCGCCGGACTTGGCGAGCACGTCATGGGCATAAGTCTGATAGTTGAAGGTCATAAACCACGGCCCCTGGTTGGCCTTTTCGCCTTGCCAGATCGGGCAGAAGGTCGGAATGGCGAGCCGGCCGGTCGTCGCTCGATCGGTCCAATCCAGGGTGCGGGCCATCGTCTCGACCCGGGCGGCCTGCTCCCCAAGCTTGAAGAGCTTCACCAGGGTCCAGAGCAGGTTGAGGGCGTCCAGGGTGCTCTTCGGAAAGGTCAGCCAGACCTTCATTCCGACGCGGCCTAAGCCCTCGACCGAATCCCTGCTGTTCTCTTCCCGGTTGGCGATTACGAGATCGGGCTCGAGCCGTCGTACCGCATCAATGTCCGGCGAGCGAGTGCCGCCGACTCGGGTGAGCAAGGCCCCGGATCCATTCTTTGGCTGACAGAAGTCCGTGATCCCGACCAGCCGGTTGCCGACGCCCATGTCGTACAGGCTTTCGGTCATGGAGGGGATGAGGCTCACCACCCGGCGAGGCGGTTGTTCAAACGCCAGCAGCACGGTTTCGTTATCCAGGGGGTCCATGCCTACTCCAACAAGCAAACCAGGCCATAGTATTGGCCTGGACCGGGTTTGCGTCAATGGGAACTGGGACCGATGCGCTGAGATGGTGCCTGCGGCGCTCAGGACGCCGGTTTGGGGACTAAATCCGGTCTTAACCCTTGCCGCAGGTGCACCCCCCGCCCAAATGCCGATCACAGGGGCCGTTTGCCTTGTTTTCGAGCGCCTTGAGCTCGTCATACGGCTCGATCTCATGTTTCAGGAACTCGACCCGCCGCTCGTCCTTCTCCAGCAGCACGATCACGGCCAGTTTGAGCGGCAATACCTCGACCACCCTGCCTTCGCCCAGGGGGGTCATGACCCGCTTCTTTACCCGCGGCAGCTCCTTGCGGGCCTTGACGTACTCCTCATACTCGTAAACCAGGCAGCAGCGCAGCCGGCCACACATGCCGGTGATCTCTTGCGGACTGAGCGAGATCCCTTGGGCCTTCGCCATCTTGATCGAGATCGGGCTGAACTCGGTCAGAAACATCGAGCAGCATCGCGTCTCGAGCCCGCAGGCGCCCATGCCGCCGATGATCTTTGCCACGTCCCGCGGTCCGATCTGCCGGAAATCGATTCGAGAGTTTGGATGGGTCTCCTGTAGAGCGTCCCGCAGCGGCTTCAGGTCCAGTTTGTCTTCCGGCTCGTAGTTGTACAGGTAGGTCAGCCGAGCTCCGTCGTAGGAGAATTCAGCCTTGGCGATCTTCACGCCTTCCAGGCCGAATTCGGCCGCCTTGGCTCGGCAGTCAATCATCGCCTCCAGTTCTTTGCGCTGCCACATTCGCCGGACGACCAGCTCTTGGGCCGTGGCCCGCCGCTCGATCGGCTTCAGCCCACCGCCCGCCTGAGAGCGGCTGACGAGGGTTACGACTTCCCCCATCTCCCGCCCGCGGCTGGTGGAGACGAGCACGAAGTCGCCGGGTCGCAAATCGGCGACCCCGCCCAATTCAAAGTGATACAGCTTGCCGAGGGGTTGAAACCGAAGGGCCGCCACGCCAGGGGTGGCCCGCTCTGCTGTGGATAGGGTCATGATCCGCCGAGTATAGCATCCAGGGGGGCGACCGAGAAGGGGCCCGCGTTCCGGGCGCTTCGGGTCCGGCTCTCTGGCGGCAGAGCTAGTCGATCATTTCGATGGGAATGACGTTCGACTGAGTGCGGGCCTGGACGCTGATCCGGGCCGCGACCAGCTCCGCAATCGAAGTCAGCGCCTTCCCGACCTCAGATTCTGGGGCTGAAATCACCACTGGCATGCCCTCATCGCCGCCCTCCCGGACCCGGACGTCGATCGGGATGGAGCCCAGGAAAGGCACCTGAGCTGCTTGAGCCAGCCGTTCACCGCCGCCTGCGCCGAAGAGATCGAGCGCGGCCCCGTCCGGCAGTTTCAGGTAGCTCATGTTCTCAACCACTCCGAGGATTGGAACTTTCATCGTTCGGAACATCTCCAGCGCCCGGCTGGCGTCTTCGACCGATACCTTCTGCGGCATGGTCACAATCACCGCACCGCTGAGCGGCATGGACTGGGAAAGGCTCAGCGGGGCGTCACCGGTCCCCGGAGGCAGATCCACAATCAGGTAGTCCAACTCGCCCCACTGCACGTCGGCGATGAATTGGCGGATCGCGGTGTGCAGCATCGGTCCTCGCCAGATCAGGGGCTGCCCCGGCTTGACCAAGAACGCGATCGAGACCAACTTAACCCCATAAGCCTCGGCCGGCGCCATCTTGCCGTCGCGGGGCGGCGGCAATCGATCCACCCCCATCATGGTCGGGACATTGGGCCCGTAGATATCGGCGTCCAGCAGCCCAACTCGCGCCCCGGCCCGGGCGAGGGCGGCCGCCAGATTGACCGCCACCGTGGTCTTCCCTACCCCGCCTTTGCCGGAGCCGACCGCAATTGCGTTCCGGATTGGTCGCTCGATCAATCCGCGGGCGCGTCCGTCGAAGGGGACGTTGGAGGTCAGCTTCAGCGAGACTTCCGACACCCCCTCCAGCCGCGCAACCGCCTCTTTGGCTTCCCGCTCGATCCGATCCCGCAGCGGGCAGGCGGGCGTTGTCAACTCGACGGTGAACGACACTCGCCCACCCCGAATGGTAAGGTCTTTAATCATCCCCAGGCTGACCAGGTCCTTTCCCAGTTCCGGCTCTTGGACCTGGCCCAGCGCTTGGAGCACCGCGGTTTCGCTAAGCGCCATGATCACGCTGCGGACAGAAGAGGGTTTTGGCTTCGAATGTGTACACAGATTGGTCCTGGGTGCTGGCCGTCGTTTCCCGGCCATTCCAGGCGCGTTCAGTCCGCTCGGCGGGCAGCCTTTTTGGCTTGCTTTTCGGCGATCGCCGTTTCGTCGATCGCGTAGTTCAGCGGGCGGACCGAGGCGTAGTAAGAGGCCGGCTTGGACAGCTTGGCCTTGTTGTAGATGTTCTCTGCGAAGCGGTCGTAGGTGGCCAGCTCGAAATCATGGTCCATCCGAATCGCCTCGAAGGGGCAGTACTCGGCGCACAGCCCGCAGTTCATGCAGATATCGACGTCGATATAAAACTCGGTGGGCTCCGGAATCGGGCGCCCGGTCACCGGATCGTCGGACCGGATGATCCAGATGCACTGCGGGGGGCAGACTTTGGCGCAGATCCCGCAGGAGGTGCAGCGATCGTGCTTTGTCCCATCTTCCAGTTCGTCGTAGATCAGGAAAGGAATGAAACGGAACTCCTCCGGAATGAGGAGCCTCTCCTCCGGATACTGGACTGTAAACACCCCGCGGGCCTTGGCGCTCTGCCGGACCTGCAGCGCCTCCGGGTTGTAGTAGCGGCGGCCCAGCCAGCGCAAGTCGTCGAGATAGGTCACGAAGAAATGCCTGATCGTGATCGCCAGCCCACGCAGGATCCCGATCCCATACATCAGCGATCGACCTCCCCTAGCACAATATCGATCGAACCCAAGATCGCCACCACATCTGCCACCTTATTCCCTTTGCACATCTCGGCCAGGGCGGTCAGGTTGATAAACGAAGGAGCCCGGATGTGATAACGCCAGGGATTGGGCTTTCCGGTCGAGATCACGTAGAAACCAAGCTCGCCTTTCGGGTTCTCCACTCGGCCATAGGCTTCCCCCGCCGGGACCCGCACCTGATACTGGGCCTTGCCGGTCTGGATCGGGCCCTCCGGGAGCTGATCAACCGCCTGCTGCACGATCCGGATGCTCTGCTTCATTTCGTCGACCCGGATCAAGTAGCGATCGTAGACATCCCCTCCGTACCGCACTGCGACATCGAAGTTGAAGCGATCATAAATCCCATACGGTTCGGCCCGGCGCACGTCGTACGGGACGCCGGAGGCCCGCAGCACCGGCCCGGCCGTCGAATAGGCCACCGCCTTCTCGGGGGTCAGTACTCCGACCCCAACGCAGCGGCTGCGGACGATCTCGTTCTCCGAGAGGTACGCGTCGAGTTCGTCGATGCGGCGAGGCAGCCGTTCAAATGCAAGCTCACGGATTCGCTCCGGTACTCCGGGAGGCAGATCGCGAGCCAGCCCGCCGAAGCGGAAGTAGTTGCACATCATCCGCGAGCCGGCGGTGGCTTCGAACACATCCAGAATCAGCTCGCGCTCATTGATGGCGTACAGTGCCGGAGTAAAGAAGGCTCCCAAGTCATTGAGCAGAAAACCGATTGCCCAGAGGTGATTCACGATTCGGGTGAGCTCGGCCATGATCACCCGAATGTATTGGGTTCGTTCCGGCGGTTCGATT
>JAHFAU010000059.1 GCA_023250385.1 Anaerolineales bacterium | reverse complement strand
TGTGGATTTGGGCGCCGCGCGGGATACGCCGGTGCTGGCGGCCGGAGACGGCGAGGTGATCTGGGTCGGGTACGGCCTCTACCGCGGCGTGTTCGACCTGAAAGACCCCTACGGGCTGGCGGTTGCCATCCGGCACGACTTTGGACACGAAGATCAGCTGCTCTACACCATTTACGCCCACCTCGCTTCAACGATCGTCTGGCCGGGACAGCGGGTGACGGCCGGTGAGCAGATTGGTACGGTCGGTGACACTGGTCACGCAAGTGGGCCACACCTGCACTTCGAGGTCCGCAAGGGCGAGAACCGCTATTTTGCGACCCAAAACCCGGAGCTCTGGATGGTTCCCGCCGAGGGCTGGGGAGTCTTGGCAGGTCGGTTGACCGACACCTACGGCCGCGAGCTCCCCGAGTTTCGGGTCCAGGTAAAGTCGGTGGAAACGGAGCAGATCTGGGAAGTGTGGACCTACGCGCTTGGGACAGTGAACACGGATGAGTACTATCAGGAGAATTTCGTGATCGGCGACCTGCCGGCCGGACCTTACCAACTGGAGATCCTCTTCTTGGGGCGATCTTATACTGCGTTCCTGTACGTGTACCCTGGCCAAACCAACTTCGTACGCTTTCAGGGCCGCCAGGGCCTCACTGTCGAAACCGAAGCCCAGGCCGTGCTTGCCTCGGCCCCACCGTATCCATAGCGTCTCTCACTTATGTAAAGTAAACTTGACTGGGCGCGGCTGGTCGTGATATTCTTCACGCTCGCTGGGGCCCGACGGATTGCTGCGCGAGCGCGTCTCCGATAACGTTTACGTCTTCACCAGCGAGATCTACGCCCAAGTCAACGCGGGTGCGGTCGTTGGCCCGGATTGGGCGGTGCTCATTGACACCTTGGCCCACCCCGAGGAGATCCTCGAGCTCAAGAGCTTCCTGGAGGATCGGCTTGGCCGGACCGTACGGTACATCATCAACACCCATCACCACACGGATCACACGCTGGGCAATAGCTTCTTCCCCAGGGCCACAATCCTGTCCCACGCCCTCTGCCGGGAGTATCTCGAGGCCAAAGGTCGCCAGGCCTTGGAAGTTGCCAAGGCCGCCAATCCGGAGTTGAAAGACATCCGCCTCAAACTTCCGGAAGTCACCTTCTTGGATGGGCGTGCGACGATTCGGGTCGGGCGGCGTGCCCTCCAGGTCTTGCCCTTGCCGGGGCACAGCGCGGACGGTGTCGGGGTGCTGGTTGCTGAAGACCGAGTGCTCTTCTCGGGCGATGTGATGATGTCGATTCCCACCCTGGCCGATGGCGACTACGATCAGATGGTCGCCAGTCTGAAATCCATCCCGCGAATGAAACTGGAAAACCTGGTTCAGGGACATGGCGAATCGGTGATGCGCGGGGAGGTCAACGCGGCAGTGCGTTCCAACCTGGCCTACCTCGCTGCCATCCGGCGGCACGTACGCAAAGCCGCCCGCCTGAAGGATCCTGAGGGATATCTTCACGAGATCGACATTGAACAGTGCGGCAAACGCCGGATCCTGATGAACGGGCTCGCCCCCGAGCTGCACACCCGTAATCTGATCGCGCTGCTGCGGAAGTGGTATCGAAGGTCTGGCTGAGCATGCCTCGCACAAGTCCGGTAGTGCTGACATTCGACGGAGGCAGCCTGGGAAACCCCGGCCGGGCCTACGGCTCCTTTCGCCTCTCGCCGGCCCCGGGAAAAAATCTCCCGCCGCGCCGCCTCGAATTCGGCCACGGGACCAACAACCAGGCCGAATATCGAGCGCTGATTGCCGGCTTAGAAGGCGTCCTCGCGTGGGCTCGCAAGAGCAAATTCGATCCACGGTCGGTCGAGGTCGAGCTGCGCGGCGACAGCCAACTGGTGCTCAATCAGCTGTCCGGAGAGTGGAAGGTCAAAGACCCGGACCTGCGCAGGCTTCATTCCCGAGCGCGATCCTTGATCGACCGATTTGGCCGGGTCGAATTCGAATATCAGCCGCGGCGGATCATCGTGCGGACCCTCGGACATTGACCTGCGGCCGCCGGCATGGGATAATCCGCTCAATCTAAAGGCTGCGAAGGGGAAGAGTAGGTTTGTTAAGCTCCGACAGCGAGCCCGGGAGGGTGGAAGCCGGGCCGGGGCAGCGAGCCGAATATCGCCCCAGAGCCGCGACCTGAACTGGCCAGTAAGGAAGCCGGCCTCGCCCACCGTTGTCCGGGGCGCGGGTATCGCCCAAGCAGGGCCGTACTCGATAGAGTGCCCGCCGCGGGGCGGGAAACAGGGTGGTACCGCGGGAGCGTCGTGGCTCTCGTCCCTGACACGGACGGGAGCCTTTCATTTTGGACCGCGATCGGATCAGGTTCGTCGATTGCCAGATCAAGGGCCGGATCAACATGCGCCTGGTCATCCAACTGGAGGAGTGAGTGTTCAAACCGGTTCCCAGTAAGGTCGACTTCGTGGCACAGGAGCACGAGATCTTGAAGTTCTGGGAGAGCAGCCGCGCCTTCGAGCGGCTGCGCCAACTGCGCCAAGACGCCCCGACCTGGTCCTTCATCGATGGTCCGATCACCGCCAACAACCCGATGGGCGTGCACCATGGCTGGGGGCGAACCTACAAAGACCTTTTCCATCGTTTCAAATCCATGCAGGGCTACCAGACCCGTTTCCAGAACGGATTCGACTGCCAGGGTCTGTGGGTTGAAGTGGAGGTTGAGCGTGAGCGCGGCTTCAAGTCGAAGCGCGACATCGAGAAATTCGGTCTCGCAGAATTCGTCGTGCTCTGCAAGCAGCGGGTGCTCGAATTCGCGGCGATCCAGACCGAGCAGAGCATTCGGCTCGGCTATTGGATGGACTGGGACGACCCGGCCCGGCTGCGCGAACTCAAGGATCAATTGGGAAAGGATCCCAATGGGAGGATCAACCACGGCGGCCCCGCCGGCCTGGTCGAAGACACTGCCGAATCCGTCGTCGGCCAGCTGGGGCTGCCGCAGCTCGGGGGATCCTACTTTACCTTCTCCGACGAGAATAACTACACGATTTGGTCCGTGCTCAAGTCTTGCTTCGAGCGCGGCTGGATTTACAAAGGCCGGGACGTGATGCCGTGGTGTGGTCGCTGCGGAACCGGCCTCAGCCAGCACGAGATCGTTACCGAAGGTTATCAGGAACTAACCCATCCTAGTCTCACCGTGCGCTTCCCATTGCGCGACCGTCCGGGCGATTATCTGCTCGTGTGGACAACGATGCCCTGGACGCTCATACCGCAAGTTATGGTCGCGGTGGGACCCGACCTCACGTATCTCAAAGTAAGGCAAGGCGATGCGTCTTATTACCTCTTGGAACACGCGACGCACAGGCTCATTGGTGCTTATGAGGTGGTTGGCAAATTGAAGGGCAGAGAGATGGACGGCTGGACGTATGACGGCCCTTTCGATGAGCTGCCCGCGGAGCAGGAGATAGGGGGATACGTCGCGTCCGAGCTGCGCCATCAAGCTGAGCATCCGGTCGTGAGTGCGGCGCAGGCGCATCGCGTTATTCTCTGGAAAGATGTTAGCGAAACCGAGGGTACGGGTTTGGTGCACATGGGGACTGGCGCGGGTCCCGAAGATTTTCAGCTCGGCACGGAATTCGGCTTGCCAATCGTCGCGCCGTTGGATGAAAAAGGCCTATTCATCGAGGGCTTTGGAGAGTTCACCGGCAAGGGTGCATTTGAAGTCGCGCCGCTCGTCGCCGATTCGCTAAGAAACAAAGGCATGTTGTATCGCGAGGATCCTTACACCCACCGCTATCCGGTGTGCTGGCGCTGCGGAACACAGCTCGTCTTCCGCCTGGTGGATGAGTGGTTCATCTCGATGGGTGCGCAGCTCGACAAGCCCTACTCAGAAGTTACTGTGCAAGAGAAGCAGGAGAACTTACGCTATCAGATGATGGAGGCGGTGATCGAGCAGACCCGCTGGTACCCGAGCTTCGGGTTCGACCGGGAGCTGGACTGGCTGCGTAACATGCGGGACTGGATGATCTCGAAGAAGCGCTTCTGGGGCCTGGCGCTGCCGATCTACGAGTGCACCCATTGCGGCAACTTCGAAGTGCTTGGAAGCAAGGAGGAACTCGCGGAGCGAGCGATCGCCGGTTGGGAGCAATTCCAGGGGCATACGCCGCATCGGCCGTACATCGACGCAGTGCAAATCGCCTGTCGCAAGTGCGGCGAAGCCGTCAAGCGGATTCCCGATGTCGGGAACCCGTGGCTGGATGCCGGGATCGTGGCCATGAGCACCCTGAGCTACAACCACGATCGGGAGTACTGGAGCAAGTGGTTCCCGGCGGATCTGGTCAGCGAAAGCTTTCCTGGGCAATTTCGGAACTGGTTCTACAGCTTGCTGGCGATGAGCACGGTGCTTGAGCGCAAGGCGCCCTTCAGGAACGTCTTCTCCTACGCCACCCTGGTTGCCGAGGACGGCCGAGCCATGCACAAGTCGTGGGGGAACTCGATCGAATTCAACGAGGCCGCCGACAAGATGGGGGTGGACGTCATGCGCTGGCTGTACTGCGACCACCAACCGGAGAAAGATCTGCTCTTCGGTTACCAGCGGGCAGACGAAGTACGGCGCAGTTTCCTGCTTCCGCTCTGGAACGTTTACAGCTTCTTGGTCACCTATGCCGCCATCGACGGCTGGCAGCCCGGCCCCGATCGCCCCGCCTCCAGTTCGGTGCTTGACCGCTGGATTCGAGCCCGGCTCAGCGAATTGATCGAGGCCGTCACCCAAGCACTCGAGCGCTTCGAACCGAACTCCGCCACCGCCCGGATAAATGAATTCATCGATGATCTGAGCAACTGGTATCTCCGCCGCAGTCGGCGGCGCTTCTGGGCGAAGGCGGGAGTCGGGCCGGCCAGCGATTCGGACAAGGCCGCCGCCTACCAGACCCTGCACGGAGTGCTGGTCGATCTGGTCAAACTGCTTGCGCCATTTGTCCCGTTTGTGTCGGAAGTGATCTATCAGAACCTGGCCCGGGGTGCAGAGCGCGATGTGCCCCAGAGCGTCCACCACTGTAGGTGGCCGCAGCCGGATGCGCACGATGCCGATCCTGAACTTACCGATCGGATGCGACTCGTACAGCGGCTGGTCTCCCTCGGGCACGCAGCCCGGAACCAGGCGGGAGTGCGGTTACGGCAGCCACTATCGCAGGCGTCCTTCACCGTGCGCGATTTGGCCGAGCGTGAAACGGTGCTTCAGTTTGCCGAGCTGATCGCCGAAGAACTGAACGTGAAATCGGTCCGGCTGTTGGACGTTGCGGGTGAAGCTGCCCAGTTCCAGCTTAAGGCCCTCCCGAAGCAGCTCGGCCAAAAGTATGGAGCCCGGTTTCCGGCGATCCGGCAGGGCGTCCAGCAGCTCGAAGCCGAAAAGTTCATTCGGTCGTTGGCGCAGGGTGAACCGATCACAGTCACAGTCGAGGGAGACCAGGTCGAGCTGCTAGCTTCCGAAGTCGAGGTTATCGTGTCGCCGAGGGCCGGATATTCGACCGCTGCCGAAGGCCCATATCTGGCCGCCCTTGTCGTCGAACTCGACGCCGAACTGCGGAAGGAAGGGCTGGCCCGAGAATTTGTCCGCAGGGTCCAGGAACTTCGCAAACAGGCTGAATTCGCGGTCGACGATCGGATCCAGGTCCAGCATGCCTCGACCCCTGAATTGGCCGCGGCCGTCGAGGCCTACCGCGGCTATATCGCGGCAGAAACCCTCGCCCTCAGCCTCGATCCGGTTGAGCGTCCCGGAGGGCAGGCGACTCAGGACTATGAATTCGAAGGCCAGCGGTTGAGGTTGGCGTTGTCAAAGGCCGATCCAGATCGGCCTTGACCGCGAGGGTCGGGGCCGCTTGGCTGCCGGCCCGCGCCTCCAACGGATCGGTTAGGATACAATCGGGAGCTTTCAGGTTTGGGAGGCAATTACGAAGCCAATTCGCGACTACCTGACCTTGGCCGGAACAAGCGGATTTGTCGTCGCGTTGGATCAGTGGAGCAAATACTTGCTTCGCCTGCGCTTGTCCCCTGGGGAGACGTGGTCACCCTGGGACTGGCTCGCCCCGTATGCCCGGCTGGTCCACTCCGACAATACCGGCGCGGCCTTCGGGATCTTTCAAGACGGCGCGCTGGTTTTCACCCTGGTGGCAATCCTTGTGTCGGCGGCGATCATTTACTACTTCCCGCGGGTGCCGGCTGACCAACGGGCGCTCCGAATTGCGCTGGCGCTGCAGCTTGGCGGTGCGCTAGGTAACCTGATCGATCGGCTCCTGCAGGCCGGCCGGGTGACTGACCTGATCTCGTTGGGCAGTTTTCCGGTTTTCAATCTGGCCGACGCCAGCATCTCCATCGGGGTGGCGATCCTCTTGGGGTCCATGCTGCTGCAAAAGCGCCAGCCGACCAAGCCCGAGGACTCGCTCGGCGAAATCGAGCAGACCCCCAGCTAGGCTCCGGGCGTCAACTCGCGGATTGCGCAGTGATGGGCGCCGGTAAACCAGGAGATTTGAGGATCGAGGCTGTCGGCCGGCTCGATCGGACTCTGATTCCGAGATTCCCGGGTGTATCCCGGGCAAAAGTGCAAGCGCTGATCCGGGCTGGCAAAGTGCGGGTCAATGGTCGAGTAGTACGTAAGCCTGGCCTGGCCGTCGGGCCGTCTGACACCATCCAAGTTGCTCCGCTCCCGCTCTCGGAGGCCCGGCTCCTGCCCGAGCCTATTCCGCTCGAAATCTTGTATGAGAACGAATCCCTCGTCCTGATCAACAAACCGGCGGGGATGGTCGTCCATCCTGGAGCCGGTCATCCGCGAGCTACCCTCGTCCATGCTGCGTTAGCCCACGCACCGGAGCTGCATGGGGTCGGAGAGGAGAGTCGGCCTGGAATCGTGCACCGACTGGACAAGGACACTTCCGGCGTGATGGTTGTGGCGAAGACCGTTGAGACGCTGATGAATCTGCAGCAGCAGTTTCGTCGCCGGGAAGTCGAGAAGGTCTACCTGGCCCTGGTGGATGGAACCCCTCCTAGCTCGAGTGGCCAGATCGAGGCTCCGCTCGCCCGCTCGCCGCGGCATCGGAAGCGGATCGCCGTGGTTCAGGGCGCCGGATCGAGGGTGGCTGTCACTCGCTTCCGAACTCGAGAGCGGTTTGCCAAGCACAGCTTGCTGGAACTACGCCCGCTCACTGGCCGGACCCATCAAATCCGGGTTCATCTGCAGTTTCTAGGCTGTCCGGTGGTTGGCGACCGGGTCTATGGCCGCAGGAGGCCCACCTTGCCGGTGGCCCGGCAGCAATTACACGCCTGGCGGCTCAGCTTTCAACTGCCCGGCGAGCAAGAGCGCCGGACGTTTGAGGCCCCTATCCCGGTCGACATTCGGGAGGCGATTCGGCTTGCCCGCAAGGGATGAAACCTGTGCTGCGGCACACTGCGCATAGCCAGATGTCGAAGATAGCGCCATCCGACGATGAGTTCCAATTGCTGAGGGCCTGTACACAACGGATGGTTGCCAAAGCGATTCGCGATCGCGGACTCCAAACTTGCAATCCGAGGAGGAGGCCGACTAGTGGAATGGGCTGACTTTCGCTCAGACACCGTCACGTATCCCACCCCCGCGATGCGTTCGGCGATGGCGCAGGCCGAGGTGGGGGATGACGTCTTCGGCGAGGATCCGACCGTCGCACGGCTTGAGCAGATGGCCGCCAAACGGGTGGGGATGGAGTCGGCGCTGTTTGTCGCCTCCGGCACCATGGGCAATCTGGCCGCGGTGTTGACCCACTGTCAGCGGGGAGACGAGATCATCTTAGGCCATCGCTCGCACACCTATCTGCACGAAGCGGGGGGAGTCTCGGCCCTCGGGGGTGTGCATCCGCGAACAGTGCCCAATCAGGACGATGGAACGATTGAGCCGCAGGACATCGTGGGGGCCATCCGGGCCTTGGACGATCACTTCCCGACTACCCGGCTGATCGTCTTGGAGAATACCCACAACATGTCTGGAGGGACCCCGCTCGGCGTCAACTACGTCCAACAAGTTGGCACTCTCGCCCGGGAACACGGCCTGCGGCTACACATCGACGGTGCGCGAATCTTCAACGCGGCGGTGGCGCTCGGCAGGCCAGCGTCCGAACTTGCCGCTCCGGCCGACACAATCACATTCTGTCTCTCGAAAGGCTTGTGTGCTCCAGTGGGGTCGCTGCTGTGCGGATCCGCGGAGTTCATCCGGCTCGCCCGGCGAACTCGCAAGCAGCTGGGTGGGGGGATGCGGCAGGCCGGCATCCTCGCGGCCGCCGGGATCGTTGCGCTGGAGACCATGGTCGATCGGCTAGGCGAGGACCATCAACGCGCCCGTCGGTTGGCAGCCGGGCTGCGCGAAATCCCTGGCATCCAGGTCGAGCACGACCCGCCACCGACCAACATGGTTTATTTTCGCCTCGATCCACTCACCGGGATGACGACCCAGAGTCTCATTGAGGCGCTGGCTTCACGGAGTATAAGACTCACGGCCCGCAATCCGTATCGGATGCGCCTGGTGGTGCACTACTGGATCGATGACGAAGCAATTCAGCAAGTGGTCGAGGGGATCGCCGCAGCCATGTCCAAACCTTGAAGCAAAGCGTGTGGTAGACTAGGCCGCGCTCGGGGGTGTAGTGTAGCGGCCAAACACGCTGCCCTGTCAAGGCAGAGATCGCGGGTTCGAATCCCGTCATCCCCGCTGCAATCTTCCTCCTAATCCAGCCCTTCACGCCAATTCAAACTGCCGGAGCCTAGCGGCTCCAGCCTTAGCGTTTGCCGTCGCCACGGAGCCAGTAGGAGGGGCCCTTGCTTGACTCTCGCAAAATCGCTATGGTATGCTCGGCCGGCTCTGCGCCAGGGCTGAGATGACTTCGAGCGACCTCAAATACTGGATCGGATTCAACTTGGTCACCGGAATCGGTCCGGTCCGAGTCCGCTCGCTCAAGGAGGCATTCGGCGGCATTCCAGCAGCCTGGGAAGCGCCGGAGGCAGAACTGCGAAGGACCGGGCTCGGCGAGAAACTGGTCCAGCGGCTGCTCGAAGCCAGAGCAACTCTCGATCTTGAGAAGGAGCTCGATCGAGTGCAGCAGATGGGGCTGCAGGTGCTCTCCATGGATGACCTGCACTACCCATCTCGGTTGAAGGAGATCGAGTCGCCGCCCTTGGTTCTGTACCTCTCCGGTGAGCTCGTCCCCCAAGACGAGTGGGCGGTGGCGATTGTCGGGACCCGGCGGGCAACTCCGTACGGCAAAGCCGTCACCGCCGAGCTGGCAGGTGGGCTGGCGGCCAGTGGGGTGACGGTCGTATCCGGTCTGGCCCGGGGGATCGATGGGATCGCCCATCAGGCCGCGTTAGAGGCCGGAGGTCGCACCCTGGCAGTCCTCGGCTCCGGCCTGGATCACATTTATCCGCCCGAGCACCGGAACCTTGCTCGGTCGATAGCCGGATCCGGCGCGGTGCTGACCGACTATCCGTTGGGAACCAGTCCGGAGGGAGGAAACTTCCCGGCCCGGAATCGAATTATCGCCGGGCTGTCTCTGGCCGTGATCGTGGTCGAGGCCGGGGAGAGCAGCGGGGCGTTGATCACGGCAGACTTCGCGGCCGAGCAGGGCCGCGATGTATTTGCAGTGCCGGGGAGAATTTACGACCGGGGCAGCCGGGGAACCAATCGGTTGATTGCAACCGGTGCGTTCCCGGTTACGACAGTAGATGACGTGTTAGAAGTGCTCAATCTCGAAACGGTCGCGGCGGCCGCCCCAAGGGAACCGGCGCTCCCCAAGGATGCGACCGAGCGCCGGGTGCTCGAAGCGCTCTCCGGCGATCCGGTCCACATCGATGAGCTCAGGGAACGCTGTGAACTTCCGATCGCCGAGCTGACGGCCTGCCTCTCGATGCTCGAGCTGCGCGGCCAGGCCCGACAGGTCGGAGGAATGCACTACGTGCGGGCCCACGAGCCGCGGGCCGCTTATCGAGTCGGATGAGCTTCAAGTCGAGGTTCGAGCATACCTATGCGGTAATCATGGCCGGCGGGGGCGGAACCCGCCTGTGGCCGCTCTCGCGCATCGACCGGCCCAAGCAGAGTCTACCGCTGCAGGAGGGTCGCACTCTATTTCAGCTGGCCGTCAGACGCCTCCTGCCGGCGTTCTCGCTGGACCGGATCCTGGTCGTGACGGTTCGGTCCCTGGTCCAACAACTGAGTGAACAGGTACCCGAGCTCACCGAGCAGAACTTTCTGATCGAGCCGGCCCCCAGAGGCACAGCTTCGGTCATCGGACTCGCGGCTACAGTCTTGAGTCGGCGGGATCCGCAAGCAGTCATGGCCTGTCTCCCGGCCGACCATCTGATCACCCGGCCCGATCGGTTTCTGGAGCTGCTCGCGGCCGCCGAAACTGTCGCACTGCGAGGTGAGTTGGTAACTCTCGGAATTACACCGACCTATCCCGCGACCGGGTATGGGTACATCCATGTCGGTGCATCGGCCGGGGACGAGGCTGGTTTTCCGGTCAGCCGGGTGCTCAAGTTCAAGGAGAAACCTGATCGGACCCAAGCCGAACACTACCTGGGAAGCGGAGACTACTACTGGAACTCGGGCAT
>JAHFAU010000058.1 GCA_023250385.1 Anaerolineales bacterium | reverse complement strand
AGGATCCTCAGCTGCGTGCAGAGCCCTTCAGGCGCGCAGCCACTGTTTCGACAATGCGGCCCAATGGTTTATCTAGCCGGCCGCCCGCCGGCCAACTCTTCCGGAGGGAGCTCTTCTGGCGCCGGCTACCCCGGTAACTCCGGCAGCACGGCCTCCGGGTCCGCGCCGGAGCGCTTCAGCACCGCTCGAATATCCGCCAGAGTCGGCACGTTTCGCCCGGTGCCCCGCTTCTGAACTTTCGCCGCGCCGGCCGCGTTGGCTAGCACCGCCAACGATTGGAGCTCCATCCCGCTAAGGTAGCCATAAATCACTGCGGCATCCAGGCTGTCGCCGGCTCCGGTAGTATCGACTACTGGTACAGGTACCGCCGAGAGCTCAACGCTCTCCGCCCCGCGGTGGACCCGGCATCCATCGGCCCCAAGTTTCACGATTACTAGCTCGGGCCCCATTTTCCCCAAGGCCTCCGCTGACTCCCGCGGTGAGTCGAAGCCGGTCAGGCGGCCGGCCTCTTCGCGGTTGAGCAGCAAGACCCGGCTCTCGCCGATCGCGTCCCGGTGCCATTTGTTGTCAAGGGCCGGATTCCCCGGCCCTGGATCGAAAAAGGTGGGCACGCCTTTCCTACGGGCTCGGCGCAAGAGATCAAGGACCATCCGGGCTACACCCTCGTGCTCTGCCCAACCGTCGGTGAATACGGCTTGGGCCGATTCGATCGCCAGGTCCCAGTCCTTGCGCAGTGACCCTATGCGGAGGGTGCCCGGGAAGCCGATATAAGCCGGCTCGCCGGCCTCATCCACGAGAACTCCGGCCAGCGGAGTCCGGGCGCCAGGGGAGACCGCCAGATGCCGGACATCGATGCCTTCCGCCGCCAAGCCCCGCCGTACGATTTCCCCAAGTTCGTCATCGCCAATCTCTCCGATGCAGCTCACCTCGAGGCCGAATCTCCGGCAACCAATCGCCACGTTGCCGGCGCCGCCCGGGCCAAGATCCACAAATGGGGATCTCTGCATCTCGCCAGCCTCCAGGGGAAAGCTCTCCAGCCGGATCGACAAATCCGCGAGCAGATCGCCGAACACGACGATCATCTTCGGGTCCTCAGGGTGCGGATTGCGGCCCAGCTGTCGACAAACCCTTCCACGTCCCAAGGAAGCGCCGGGAGCTCGAGGGCCCGAGCCAGACGAACGAGCTGGGGTCCATCGACCCGAGCCTGCTCCAAGACGTCGGACCGTGAGAACACCTGGTCCGGCCTATCGTCAATAAGGACATGCCCCGCGGCGAACACGACTACCCGTTCCACCTGATCGGCGCAGAAGTCGATGTCGTGCGAGATCAGGATCACCGTGCGGCGGAGTTCCCTCAGCGATTCGAGCACTTGGGTCAAACGCTGGATGCCGCGCGAATCTTGCCCGGTGGTAGGTTCGTCCAGGATCAAGACAGGGGTTGCCATGGCCAGCACCGAGGCGAGGCAGAGGTCTCGACGCTGGGCTGGCCGCAGGTCATACGGATGGGCCGTTGCCAGCCCGCCTAGCCCAAGCGGCTCCAACGCGGCCGCCACCGCGATACGTACTTCGGCGGCGGACCTCCCCAGGTTGCGGGGGCCGAAGGCTACTTCTTCCCACAGGGTTCGGGCGAAAAGCTGTTCGTCCGGGTTCTGGAAGACATAGCCGACCCGGGCCGCAAATTCGGAAGTCGGATGCTCGCGAGTGTCCCAATCTCCGACCAAGACCCGGCCGTGCTGAGGGCGGAGCAGCCCGTTCAGATGCCGAGCCAAGGTGGACTTTCCCGCGCCATTGGCACCGATCCACCCGATCCGTTGCCCGGCGGGGACGTCCAGCCGGACTCGATCCACAGCGCGGATCCCATTCGGATACACGAACGAAACACCGTCGACCGTGACCTTCACCTGAGAAGCACGGCGGCCTGCTCCAACGTGACAGGAAGGTGATCAGGCGAGGGAATCAGCCGGCGGCCAACTGCGGATTCGGCCGCAAGAGTGTAGCGTGTCCGGCGCACCCCCAAAGCATCTAAGCTCGGGGCGGTCAGGATCTCTCTGGCCGGCCCGTCAGCCACGACCCTGCCTGCGTCTAGGACGATCGCCCGGTCGGCATGAGCCGCCATCCACTCCAACCGCTGCTCGATCAGCAGGACGGTCGTGCGCCGCTCGGCAGTCAGGGCGTCCACACTTTCGATCACCTTCTTCGCGCCGACCGGATCGAGCTGGGAGGTCGGCTCATCCAGCAGCAGAATTTGCGGCTGCAGAACGAGGATCGAAGCCAGCGCCAGGCGCTGTTGTTCCCCGCCGGATAGCTCAAACGGCGATCGGCCCGCCAGGTCGCTTAGTCCGACAAGCGCCAGCGCTTCCTTAACCCGTCCTGCCATCTGCTCCCTCGGCAATCCGAGATTCTCAAGGCCGAAGGCGACCTCTTCCTCAAGCGAAAACCGGGCCCCGCTGATCTGGCTGAAGGGATCCTGGAAAACGAAGCCAACTGTCCCGGCGAGGGCAGAGGGGCCTGCCCGGATCGGGTCCAGACCGGCGACCTGGACTTGACCGTGGCACTCGCCCTGGTACAAGGTGGGGAGAAACCCAGCCAGGGCATAACACAAAGTGGATTTGCCACTCCCATTGGCACCGACGACCCCTACAAACTCCCCCTCCCCGAGCCGCAGCGACACTTTGTCCAGAGCCGGGCGGGTTGTCCCGGGGTAGGTGTAGCTGAGGTCGTTGACCTCAATCATCGGGGACGGGCCACGGCGGCCAATCGGATGCCAATCATCGCCAGCGCGGCGACCGCGCAGAGCGCCCGCACAATCCGCTGGCCGCCGGAGTCGGTGAGGACCGCCCAACTCGTCTTGGGGCCGGGTTTTCCGAATCCGCGTGCTTCCAGGGCTACGGCCCGCGCGTCGGTTTCCATCAAGCTGCTGAACAGTAGGGGCGGCACCAGGAAAAACAGGGCCCTTGCTCTTCGCAAGAGCGAGCCCTCGGTCTTCAGACCGCGGGCCCGCTGCGCGTCGAAGATCGCCTCGCCTCTCGACTGAAAACGGGGGATGATCTGCAGGGTGGTGACCACGATATATGCGATCTGAGCGGAGAGCCCCCGCTGGGTGAGCGCCTGCATCAAATGGTCCATTCGGGTCGTCAGCAAGAGCAGCAGGGACGCGCCGAGCCCGACCAGCAGTCGACCCGAGAACAACAACGCGAAACCCAGCCCCTCGGCCTTGTAGTGGAATGGTCCCAGAGAGAAGATCACCAGCTCTCCCGGGTAGAAGAAACCCTGAATGATTACTAAGGAGAGCAGGAAGGGTGCAAGGGCCCGGAAGGAGTATCGGAGGAACGGCCCCAAGATGCGGCTCCAGCCAGCCAGAGGGACGAGGATTAGACCGTAGGTTGCAAAGACATACCGCGGATCGGCGAGGGATATCGCGCCGGACAACACCGTGAGGGTGAGAACCAATTTGGTGAGCGGATGCAGAGGCTGGAGGCCGGTCGGCTGCGGAAGATAGAGGCTGGGTGCTGGACTCACACCGCCTCGCCCTGATCCGAGTAGCACGGCCTCACCCGGCGGGGAGCCGGCTGTGGCGTCCACATGGCGCGATTTGACCCGGGCAAGCTGCCCTTTGCGGTCAGCCGTCCTCGGTCAGGCTGAGGCGGCGCTTGGGAATCGGGCCATGAAGCTCTTCGGCAGGGCCCGCAGCAGTCCCCAGACGGCCAGGCAGGAAATGGCCTTATCTAGTGGATCGGAGAACGCGCCTTGGGCCATGTTCGCCCCTAGCGACGTCAATCCAATCGAACGGGCCAGGGCGACGATCGCGTCAGTGCCGCTCCCCATGACGCCTCCGAACACAAACGTGGCAATCGGAGCGGAGACCACCGCGGCTACGAGTCCGGTGAGCAGCCCGGCCAGCACTGCTCGCCACCACTCCCTGAACCACCCGGCTCGGGCGAAGGCTCCGGCCATTGCCCCTATGATCGCCGCTACGGCGGCGAAGGCGATTGCCGGCGTGTACCAGCCGGCTACCGTCCAGATCACGTTGGAAAGAAACCCAGTGAGGGCCCCAGCCCACGGCCCTGCCAGGACCCCAACCAGGATCGTCCCGATCGAATCCAGGTACAAAGGAACTTTCACCGCCAGGGCCAGCTGGCCGACGACTACGTTGATCGCAATGGCAACCGGGATGGTCACCAGGGTAAGTGTTGACAGTCCACGCTGAAGTCGACCCATGTTCCCTCCTCCTATTTTGCCGAATGCCGTCCCCGGCCATCGGTCGCTTGGGTCATGCCCGACGGCCGGCCTGACAGCCTCCCAGGCTGCGGATACACCTCCGATTGTACAATACCCAGCGACTGATCAGCCCTGCCTTTTTTTGTGAGGCAAAGTGCGCTGAAGCCGTGGTGATATAATCCGCCGAGTTGCCTTATGAACGAGCCGGTGCTACTGCTAAACGCCAATTTTGAGCCGCTCAACGTCTGCACTACCCGCCGAGCGGTGGGCTTGCTGCTGTACGGCAAGGCGGAGATGCTGCTCAACGGGAGAGGTCATATTCGGACCGTCCGGGCGCTCTATCCCAGACCTTCCGTAATCCGACTGGGCTATATGGTCAAGCGCCCGTATCCCCGGGTGCGGCTGAGCAAACGGGAGGTGTTTCGACGCGACGACCACACCTGCCAGTACTGCGGCGCCCGGGCCAGCCGGCTGACTCTGGATCACGTCGTGCCCAGACATCGGGGCGGAGAACACGGGTGGACGAACCTGGTGACTGCCTGCTCCGCCTGCAATCTAAAGAAGGGCGGCCGGATTGTGAAAGAAGCGCGGATGAGATTGCTGCGAGTCCCGGTCGAGCCCCAGGCCTCGGCCGCCTACCTGTTCAGCTCTCATTTGCCCCAGAACGAGGATTGGCGCCAGTTCCTCGAGGGTTGGTAAGTTTCATCCAGGAAATTGCACCCCACCCCGGTTGGCTCCAAGCGACCGGGGTTTCTGTTTCTTGGGCTGCAGCTCAGGCGATTTCCGACTCGATCAGCCCCAGGGTGCCATCCCTGCGGCGGTACAAGACATTGACCTGATTGCTGGCTTCGTTCAGGAAGATGAAAAAGTCCTCGTGCTCCAGGAGCCGCATCTGTTCAATGGCCTCTGACTCACTCATCGGCTGAAGCTGATGCCGTTTGCGCCGGGCGATCTTCCAGCCGGCTTCCTCCGACTCCTGCTCGTCCCGGGCAAGCAGCTCACCCATCGATCGGCCGTCGCCGCGAGACCTCCAACGGCGGCCTTTGTAGCGCTCAATCTGGCGCTCGATCTTTTCCAAAACTGAGTCCACCGCCGGGTAGATGTCTTCGGCCCGGTGTTCGGCCCGCAGCAGGACACTCTTCCCGCGCACGGTCAATTGGGCGACCTGCCTATCCGCCGCACTGCGAGCGGTCTCAACAAAACGCAGGTCCACAATGGCCTCATCCAGGACATCCAGATAACGATCGAGTCTCGAGACCCGCTTTTCGACATACTCCTGCAAGCGCTCGGTGAGTTCCATGTTCCGGACATTGATGACCACTTCCACGGAGGTGCCTCCTTGAGCTCTCGGTCGGTCGACCCAACGTTCCGGCCGTCAGTCAGGCTCGACCAACGGTAAGGCCAAAGACCCGTCCGCCCCCGTCGGCCAGCACCGCCCTTGCGCAAGCCCCGAGGGTCGCGCCGGTGGTGTATAAGTCGTCTACCAAGAGCACTGCTTGCTCGGCGAACGCCCCTGGCTCGGCTGCAAATGCACCGCGGACATTCAAGCTTCGCTCGCGGGGGTCGAGTCCGACCTGGGATCGGGTCTCCCTCACCCGGTTAAGTTGGGCCGCAGCCAGCGGAAGATCCAACCGCGCGGCAAGTGCGCGGGCCAGCAACTCAGCCTGATTGAAACCGCGCTGCTGAAACCGGCTCCGGCTGAGCGGGACCGGGACGACGACCGAAGCCTGCCACTCCGACCGGCGGTATAAGCCGGCTAGCCAATCCGACATCACGGAAGCCAGTTTCCGGTCGGGACGGTATTTCAAGTGCAGCACGGCTTGAACCAGCCGGCCGCTATAGCGAGCGTACGAACGGACCGGCAGGATCGGTTTGCGTCGACGGCAAGCGGGGCAGGCTGACCAGCCTCCAAGGGCGCGGCCGCAGGCGTTACAGAATGGTTCGCTGAATCGTTCGAGTGCGGCGTCACACTCGCGGCACCAAATCGAACCCGGATTGCCGCAGCCGACGCACTGAATCGGAAACAGCAGCTCGATCCCGGTTCCGAGCCATCTTTGAATTGCGTGGATTGTCTCGCGCTTACTGCGCCGGGGGCCTAACTGTGGTCCCTGCTCAGGCAGGACGCCAACCACCTATCCACCTGACCCGAGGATTCCTCCCAGCGGTGAACTAAGCAACAGCATCGCGGCCGGCCCCAACAGAATGATCAAGATCGAAGGAAAGATTAGCAGCGCAATCGGGAAGACCATCTTGATGGGGGCTTTGTGGGCCTCTTCCTCGGCCATCTGGCGCCGGCGGACTCGCATTTGGTCGGATTGAATCCGCAGCACTTTCGCCATGCTGACGCCCAGCTGCTCCGATTGGATGACCGCTGCAACGAAACTCGTCATCTCGTTGACCCCCAGCCGTTCCGCCATATCGCGCAAGGCGTCGCGGCGCAGTTTCCCCAATCGGATCTCCTGGATCACCCTGCCGAGTTCGAGCGAAAGGTCGTTTTCCCACTTCTCATGAACTTTGGCCATGGCCGCGTCGAAGCCCAGCCCGGCCTCGACCGAAATCGTGAGCAGGTCGAGCGCGTCAGGCATGGCTCGGAAGATGGACTTCTGTCTGCCCCGGATCCGGCCGGTCAACCAAAGGTTCGGGAAGGCGAAGCCGATCAACATGAACAGCAGGGAGATGCCAATGCCCTGCAGGAAGTTTCGACCGGTCCGGGCGAAGACCAAGAACAGTCCGGTGCCGAACAAGAAGGCGAACACAAACCGCAGCATGAGGAAGAAAGCCGGGTTCATCTGCATCGGGTTGCCGGCCATCTCCAAACGCTTCTTCGCCGACTCCAGGGTTGCCTGGGGGGTAAAGCGCTGGGCGAGCTGGCCGATCCGATTGAAGAACGGGACGATGATCCGTTGAGCGAAGTCCTGGGAGAGTTCGAGCTCTTCCAGGGTCATCGACTCTTCGCTGACCATCAGCTCGGACAGCCGCTCCTGGATCGGATCTTGGGACTGCGGCATCCGGACTCCGATGATCACGACCACGACGGCGACCAATACGACGACTACTCCGATCAGCAACGCGGCAGGCATTAGACTTTTCGCCTCCTAGATGTCAATGTCTACGATCTTCTGAGTTGCGTAGAACCCACTGCCGATCATCAGCCCGGCGAGGCAGATCAGCGGGATGCCACAATTGCGAGTCTCCGGGTTGAAGAACTGCATGAAATAGGGTCGATTGACCAGATAGAGCAGGCCCATCAGCGCGATGGGCAGAGCCGAAATGACCCAGGCGGTTGCCCGGCCCTGGGCAGTGAGGGTTTGGATCTCGCCCTTGATCCGCACCCGTTCCCGGATCGTGAATGAGATAACGTCCAAGATTTCGGCCAGATTGCCGCCGACTTCCCGCTGCACATTGATCGCAGTGATCACCAGGTCCAGGTCGTCGCTGTGAATCCGCCGCAGCATGTGGTCCAGCGCTTCTTCTGTGGTGATACCCAGCTGCATCTCTTGCACGACCCGGCGGAACTCATCCGCAATTGGGATCGGCATTTCATGGCTCACCGCCTCCATCGCCTGGAGGGTGGAGAAGCCGGCCCGCAGCCCGTTGACCATCAAGTTGAGCATATCTCCCAGTTGGTCATCGAATTTCTTGAGCCGGCGCCGTTTGGCCTGGTTGACGTAGATCCGGGGGATAAACAGGCCGCCAGCCCCGGCGGCGATCGCCATTAGAAGTCCCAGCCCCAAGATCAGGGCCAGGGCGGCCCCGCCGACAGAGGCCAAAACCATCGCAGCGATGAATTCCGCCGGGCGTAGTTTGATATCGGCCTGGGCGAGACTAACCCCGATTGACGCGAAGAGGTCGGTTCCCTCCCCCATTCGATTGAAGAAATCGGACAACGCAGTGGGCTGGTCGCCCCGTGGACCGGTATCTTCCCCGACCGTGGTGACTAACCCGCCGGTCTCTGCGTAGCGTCCGAGTCGCTCTTCGACTACCGATCCGCCACCCAAGAAGGACAAGACCAGGCCTACCATCAAGAGCAACAGGCCTAGTCCGCCACCGATGATCAGGACAGAAGTTGGATTCATAGGTCCTACCGGTAAATGCTGCGTTCCCCGACGCCGAAGATCGAAGCCGGCAAGTGGATCCCGGATTGCTCGATCTTCTCCATGAACCTCGGTCGCAGCCCGGTCGGCCGCAGCCGGCCGATAACTTTGCCATTCTCGAGCCCGGTCTGCTCGAAGACGAAGATGTCCGTCATGGTAATGACATCGCCTTCCATGCCCTGGATCTCAGAGATGTGGGTGACCTTACGGGTGCCATCCCGCATTCGTTCCAGGTGACACACGAGCTCGAGCGCCGAAGCGATTTGTTCCCGGATGGCGCGGGTGGGAAGGTCCATTCCGGCCATCAGGGTCATGGTTTCGATGCGGGACAGCGTATCCCGTGGGCTGTTGGAGTGGGCGGTCGTCATCGAGCCTTCGTGCCCGGTGTTCATCGCCTGCAACATGTCGAGCGCCGCTTCATCCCGGATCTCTCCAACGATGATCCGGTCAGGCCGCATTCGGAGTGAATTCACGACCAGATTCTGGATCGTGACCTCGCCCCGCCCCTCAATGTTTGGGGGACGAGATTCCAGAGTGACCACATGTTCCTGCCGCAGCTGCAGCTCGGCTGCGTTCTCGATGGTGACGATCCGTTCGTCGGCCGGGATGTACTGTGAGAGCACATTGAGCATCGTGGTCTTCCCGGAGCCAGTGCCGCCCGAAATCACCATATTCACTCGGGCGATAACCGAGGCCTTGAGAAACTCGATCGACTCGGCTGTAATCGTCCCCTTTTCGATCAGCATCTCCACCGAGATTGGGTTGCGGGCGAATTTCCGGATGGTGAGCACCGGACCGACCAGTGAAATTGGCGGGATGACCGCGTTCACCCGGGAACCATCATTCAGGCGGGCATCGACATAGGGGCTTGATTCGTCGATCCGCCGGCCGAGCGGCGCGACGATTCGATCGATGATCCGCATCAGGTGATCGTCGCTCTCGAAGGAAGCCGCCTCACGGTGGATCTTCCCTTCCCGCTCGATAAAGATGTTCTTCGCCCCGTTGACCATCACCTCGGTGATGCTTTCATCGGCCAGTAGCGGCTCAATGGGGCCCAGGCCGAGGATCTCGGCCACGATCTGTTCGAAGAGCCGGCGGCGCTCCGGACGAGAGAGCACGATGTTCATCTCGGTCAGGATGCCCTCGAAGAGTTCCTCGATCTGGCGCCGGACCTCCGCCGTCTGGGTAACGTCCATCGACGGGTCGAGCTCCGCCAGCAGCCGATTCTGAACCTCGTTCTTGAGTTCGACTATCCGGCTGCCGGAGGCGCCACCTGGGGGCGCCGGCCGCCGGGCAGTCAAGCCGCTCAGCCGCGAGGTTCCACCCGGGGCCGGGGCGAAAGGCTTCTGATCGGCCGGAGCGCTCGTATCTGTTTGCCCTTGTTCAATCCGCTTTAGCAGCGACACCGATTAGACCTCCCTGGCTCCGACCTCAGCGGCCGAACAACCGCGGCCGCTCCTTCTGCTCATCCTCTACTGGCACTTCCGCGGCCTTCACCAGGCGCTCCTTGATTGTACCCATAAGTTGCAGCATTGCGCGGGCCTGTGGGCTGCTGCGATCGCTCAACAGCAGCGGCACGCCTTTGTTGATCGAAGCTGTGACCACTCGTTCGTCCAGCGGGATTGCCGCTTCCACTTCCCGCTTGAGATTCTCGGATACCGCTTCGGTCGAGATTCCGCTCTTGCGGTCCATCTTGTTCAGCACGAAGCAGACATTGGCGGTCGGAAACTCGAGGATGTGAAGCAGGTCCAGCAAGTGGCGCGCATCCTTTATGGCCGGGATCTCGGGCGTTGCAATGGCAATCAACAAATCCGTCGCATCCAGGACCGCCAGGGTCGTGTCGTCCATCGCCGAGGCGGTGTCCACAACGACGTAGGCGAACTGCCGCTTCAAGAACTGAATGATGCTGCGGATTTGCTCTGAACTTACTTCGTCTGCCATCTCCGGTCGTGGGGGAGCTGCCAGAATATGCAGGCCGCTCTCGTGGACCAGTAAGACGTCATTAACGATCTCCGGATCAATCTCCGCCGAGCGGGCCGTTAGATCGCTGATCGAAGTCTTGGTCTGTAGGTTCAAGAAAACTGAGACATCGCCAAACTGCAAGTGCCCGTCGACCAACACCGTTGGAGTGTCGGGGCTGTCGAGCCCGAGCGCGATGTTGACGGCCAGTGTGGTGCAGCCCACTCCCCCCTTTGGGCTGTAGAAAGTGAGCACCTTCCCCACTGGCCGGTGTGCCGGGACGTAGCCTGGTGCACCAGGTACGTCGGACGCCACCAGCTGGCGAGGCTTCTC
>JAHFAU010000057.1 GCA_023250385.1 Anaerolineales bacterium | reverse complement strand
GTTGATCTTGGCCGCAAGCCACGCGCCTTGGAGTTTGACCGGGCCGGCGATCTAATTGGGCCACTCCCGCCGCTCGTCTCTCTTCCGATCCCAATCCTGTTTGACTGGATGCCCGATCTCAGGCTTGAGACAACTGCGCTGCGGGCGCTGCAGGATGCGGCGGTCGCACTCCAGACCCTGATGTTCGCACCGCTCGACCTGGCGCTTCAGTTGGGCGTGCCGACCGTTCCGGTTTTGGCTCCGCAGGATGTGGATCGGCTGCTCGCGGCGCCGCACCGCTTTCCGCTGATCGAGCTCGATGGTTGGGATCCCGCGGCGTACCAGCGATTGCGCTCCGAGCTAGCGGACACGGTTGTTGCCGTACGTCTTCCGCTCGGCCAGTCGCCCGCTGATTTGGCGGCTCATGGGGTGGGTGTCTTTCACCTGGTCGCCGACTACCATGGGCAGGGCACGGATCAATTCGCCCTGGATGCGATCCGTGCAACTCACGAGCAGCTCGTCCGAGCCGGCCTGCGGGAGCAGGTGACACTAATCGGCAGCGGCGGTATCAGTGCGGCAGAGCACGTCCCTAAGGCCATCATCGCCGGGTTGGACGCCGTGGCGCTCGATACCGCATTGCTCGTCGCCTGGCAGGCGCGGATCGTTGGAGAATTGCGGCGGCCCGGGGGCGGGGGATTCACGCTCCCAACCTTCGAGGCGGCCTGGGGGGCGCAGCGAATCATCAACCTGATTGCCTCCTGGCGCGATCAACTGCTCGAAGTGCTGGGTGCCATGGGATTGCGAGAAGTGCGCCGCCTGCGCGGCGAGCTGGGCAGAGCGATGTTTCAAGTCGAGCTGGAGCGGGAAGCTTTCGCCGAGATTGAGGGGTTCGAGCATGGCGCGCCCTGACCTTCTCGCTCAGACCACCGCCAAGCACACCGAAGGACTGCGGCGCGGCTTCGACCATTGGCCGCGGTCCGCGGACCCCCCGCCGGCACTGGGCGACCGGCGTTGGACGGAGGATCTCATCCTCTCGACCTGGCTCCTGGCCGCCGGAGAGGATCCCGGCGGCAGGGAGCACCGGGTCGGGCGGTCGGGCGGCGGCTTCGACGCGCTAAGCTTCGTCGCTTTGCCCGAAAGTCAGTGGCTCTCGGCCGGCGCGCCGATCGACACCTCACTGGAGCTGAATCGCCGGCCGTACGACCCGAAAATCCAAATCCCGATCCCGTGGTACGGGGCCGGGATGTCATATGGTTCGGTGAGTGAGCAGGTGATGCTCTCACGGGCCATGGCCGCCGAGCGTTGGAGCACCTTCACCTCCACGGGCGAGGGGGGTTACCCTGCCTCGCTGGTTCCCTACCGCCGGCACGTCATCACCCAGATCGCGACCGGGCTGTTTGGCGTCCGGGAGGAAACGATCCAACGGGCTCGGATCGTCGAATTCAAATACGCCCAGGGGGCCAAGCCGGGGCTCGGCGGCCATCTCCTGGGAGACAAGACCACCGTAGCAGTGGCCCGGATGCGGGAATCCCTGCCCTGGGTCAGCCTCTTTTCACCGTTCCCGTTCCACAGCGTGTATTCGGTGGAGGATCACCGCAAGCACGTTGATTGGGTGAAGACGGTCAATCCCGACGCGCTGGTCGTGGTTAAGGTCTCCACTCCGACCGATATCGATATGGTGGCGCTGGGAAGCTACTACGCTGGAGCGCACATCCTGCAAGTGGACGGGTCGTATGGCGGCACCGGGGCCGCGCCGGAGATTGCCAAGAAGAACATCGCCATGCCGGTGGAGTTGGCGATCCCGAAGGTGCACCGCTACCTTTCGGCGGAGGGGGTGCGGGACGAGATCGTAGTACTGGCCAGCGGCGGGTTGCGAACCGCCGATGACATTGCCAAGGCAATCGCGCTCGGGGCGGATGGGGCCGTGCTCGGCACTGCGGAGCTCGTGGCGATTGGCTGCACCCGCTGCAAGAATTGCGAACGCGGCCGGGGATGCCCCTTCGGCCTGACCACGACCGATCCCGAGCTTTCTCTGCTGATCGATCCGGCATGGGGCGCAGAGCGGATCAGTAATCTCTATGGAGCGTTTCAGGCCCGCCTGCGGGAGATCCTCAGGCAGTTGGGGTTGAGCCGGATTGGCGAGCTGCGCGGCCGGACCGATCTGCTCCGTTATTCGCAGCCAAAAGGATGACTCATGACCGCATCTAGCTCAATTGCGACCAATCAGGTGGAGCTGATCCTCCGTTCGCGCGCCCGACTCGCGGGCCCGATCAACCTCCCGCTTGTCTTGCGCAAGTCAGAGGCAGAGGGCGGCTGCGGCGTGATCGGTATCGCTAGCAGCGTGCCGATCGAGGGCCGCCATTTGCTTCAATCGCTAGTTCAGATGCGCAATCGAGCCAACGGGAAGGGCGGCGGAGCCGCGCTGGCGGGAATCGATCCGGCCGCGCTAGGAGTCACTCCTCGAATACTCGCCGACTGCTACCTGCTGGCGGTGGCTTACTTGACCGAGGGCGCTCGCTCTGAAGTTGAGCGCGAGCGGATCGCGCCCATGTTCGAACTGGAATACACTCACAAGCTCCCCCTGCTAAAGTCTCTAGACCCGGCCCCTCCGGAGGTCGTGGTCTATTTCGTTCGGCCGAACCGCAATCAGTTGGACCAGTTTGCGGAGCTCGGCAAGCTGAGCGGGATTGATCGGGAGACCCTGGAGGATGAGTTTGTCTATCAAAACAGCTTCAAGCTCAACAGCAGCTACTATGCCTCGCTCGGTGAGAAGCGGGCCTTTGTGTTGTCGCACGGCAAGGATCTCTTGGCGCTGAAATTGGTCGGCTATGGCGAAGATGTGTTCCAAGTATATGGTTTGGAAAGCCTGCGGGCCCATGTGTGGATCGGTCACCACCGCTATCCGACCAAGGGCCGAGTGTGGCATCCCGGTGGCGCGCATCCCTTTGTAGGACTGCACGAGGCGCTGGTGCACAACGGGGACTTCGCCAACTATGCCTCGGTGTCCGCCTACCTGGCGCAGAACAACATCCGTCCGCTTTTCCTAACTGACACCGAGGTCTCGGTGCTGGTCTTCGATTTGCTGCACCGCACGTTCGGTTACCCGCTGGAGTACGTGATCGAAGCTCTCGCCCCGACCACCGAGCGGGATTTCGCCCAGCTGCCCGAAAAAAAGGCACGCGTTTACCAATGGATTCAGGCAGCCCACATGCATGGCTCACCCGATGGGCCATGGTTTTTCTTGCTCGCTCAGACTGCCCCGAACGGGGCCGGCAGCCGGGAGGCCCGCCTGATCGGGATCACCGACACCAGCATGCTGCGCCCGCAGGTCTTCGCCCTCCAGCAGGGCGGCCCCGGCCAGCCATCGATCGGGTTCGCGGCCTCCGAGAAACAGGCCATCGATGCCGCGCTGGAGAGCCTGGCCGGCTCGGACTCCAGATTCGGGACACGGGCTGATCTGGTATGGAACGCCCGAGGGGGGAGCCATACGGATGGGGGTGCATTCGTGTTCAGCGTCGTGCGGGGTGCAGGCGGCGCGGCCGAATTGCATTGCCGGGACAAGTTCGGGCGGGAGATCGGAATTGAGGAGAGCACGACTCCTTATCGCGGACCGGCCGAGATCAAGGAGTCCGCGGCTCCTTCCCCCGGTCTGGGCGAGATCGGTGGGGCCTCGGCTCCTTCCCACGACCTGGCTGGGGCCAGTGGGGCCTCGACTCCCTCAAGCGGCCCGGCCCTGATCCATTCGGAGGTCGGTACTCCGCTAGAAGCGAAGGGTTCGGTTGGCTCGATCTTCGGGGCTGCGACCGCCCAGCTGCCAAATTGGAGCTACCAAGAGCTGCAGGCCTTCCTGAGCGAAGTGACCGGCGGCACACTCGGACTCAGCGATCAGTTGGAACTTCTCAGCCTGCTGCTCGACCGGCGATATCCGACCGGATCGCTGCGCCGGAGCTCGATCCTCTCCATCCTCGACGATGCGTTGTTGAAGTGGGCCCGGGCGATCGGCGAATCGGCGGAAACTGAGTTCTGCCATCACGAGGTGGGAGACCCGCTGCCCCAAGCGAGCCGCGAGCGAGAATCGGTTGTCGTCCAGGCCCGTGGCTTCGCCGCCCAGGGGAGGGAGTCTTTGGCGCTGGGGGTCCGGGGGCTGGTTGACCGAGGCTTTCGTCGGATCATTCTGATGGGTGCGTCGGGCCAGCGCTTCATCGGTGCCGGATTGGGCGCCGAAACCGAGGGAGTTCGGATCGAAGTCTTCGGCTCCTCCGGAGATTACCTGGCATCCGGAATCGATGGCGCCGAGTTAGTCGTCCATGGCTCCGGCCAGGACCAGTTGGCGCAGATCATGAAGCGAGGGCGATTGGTGGTCTATGGAGACGTCGGTCAGACTTTTATGTACGGTGCCAAAGGGGGCGAAGCTTACGTGATGGGGAATGCAGCCGGCCGTCCGATGATCAACGCGGTCGGAAAACCGCGAGTTGTCATTAATGGGACCTGCCTGGATTACCTGGCAGAATCCTTTATGGCCGGAGACCCGCTGGAGGGCGGCGGGTTTGTCGTCCTGAACGGCGTGGGTTTTGACAAACAGGGGAGGGTAGTCGACCTCGACTCACCCTATCCGGGAAGCAACTTGTTTTCTCTGGCCTCCGGCGGAGCGATCTTCGTACGAGACCCGGAACGGCAGCTCACGGAGGATCAACTGAACGGCGGTCAATTCGCAGAACTCCGGGCTGAATACTGGGGGCTGATTCAGCCGATGCTGGAGGAGAACGAACGGCTCTTCGGGATCCCCATTGCCCGCCTGCTGGAACGGCATGGTGAGGAAATGGCGCCGGGAGCCGTCTACCGAGCGATCGTGCCTTCCGGTCATAAGGCGCTGCAGCCGGAGCAGGCCTGGGTCGCCCACTAGCCGCGCTTGACTCGTTTGGCGACAGGGCGTCTCGCTTGAGCGCTCGATTGGCTGGCAGCGCGCGGTCGAAGAGTTCCGGGCCACGATCTCCGAGATCAATCGGCGAATCGACCAGCTAAACCTTGCCGTCCCACTGGCCCGCTTTCAACGTCGCAGGATCGACCCCGAGGCCGAGCTCGCCGAGCTGGCCTGAGCAGACTCCTGCCCTGACCCCAGTTCACGTTCCCGCTGTAGCAACGCCTCGAAGGAGCGGATAGCCACCTCCACCATGTCCGGGCTTGGCGGGCGGGTGGTCAGCCGCTGCAACGCCAGGTTCGGCCAAATCAAGATCCGGCCAAGCGTACGATCTGCCAGCCTGGCGGTCAGCCGAACGTACTCGTAGGCAAGCGAGGCGAGCAGCGGGATCGCTAGCAGCCTGGTCACAAGCCTGGCGCCCAGCGTCATTGGCCCTAGAAACGTGAAAAGCACAACCGAGAGCAGCGCTAAAGTCAGCAGGAAGGCCGTTCCGCAGCGGGGATGTTCTTTCGGATGCCGGCTCACGGCCGGCACATCGAGCCGCTCGCCGGCCTCGAAGGCGTGAATGGTCATGTGTTCGGCGGCATGGTAGGCGAATACCCGCCGGATCTCTGGCACCCGACCAATGCTCCAGATGTAACCAATCAGCAAGGCCAGTCGCAGCCCGCCCTCTACCAGGTTGGTCGCGAGTGCACCCATTCCGAGCAACCGCTGTAGCAATTGAGCTGCCCCGGCAGGGAGCAGCAAGAAACCCGTGGTGCCGATCAACAGAGAGCCGATCAGGGAGAGGGTTAACGGAGCACCCTCGATCCGTTCGGATTCTTTTGCCGCCTGGGCATTTGCCGAGAAGGTGAGAGATCGGATCCCCAGCGACAACGCCTGCCAGAGTACGAGCAGTCCGCGCAGGAAGGGTATTCGATTCCACCGGCTGCGATGCAGCCGACCGAGTGGCCAGGTTTCCACCAGGATGGACTGATCCGGCGACCGCACGGCGATGCTGTAGGCCTGCTCGCCGCGCATCATTACTCCCTCGATCACCGCCTGCCCTCCGTAGTTTGTGCGCAGGGTCGGTCTGTCGCCCATGCTTAGGTGGGGAGGGCGGCTAGAAACCGGATCAGGGTGTCAATGCCGCGGTAAAAGTTGGGCAGATGGAACTTTTCGTTGGGGGCATGCAGGTTGTCATCCGGCAACCCGAAGCCGAGCATCAAGCTCTTGATCCCCAGCGCTTCCTGCATCATACCGACCACCGGAACCGTGCCGCCTTCGCGTTTGTAGACCGCCGGCTTTCCCCAGACAGTCTCCAGGGCTACCGCGGCGGTTCTGACCTCGGCGCCACTCCGATCGATGACCGAGGGGAGGGCGGCCGCAAGCAAGTCGACTTCCCAATCTACGGTCGGCGGGGCGGACCGGCGCATGTACTCCAGCAGTGATTCATGGACCTGCTCAGGCCGCTGGTCCGGCACGAGCCGGGTCGAGACCTTCGCCATGGCTTTCGCCGGCAGCACGGTCTTCGAACCGACCCCGGTGAATCCACTGAGCAGCCCGTTGACATCCAGCGTCGGACGGGAGGTCGCCCGCTCGGTGGCTGTAAATCCGGCCTCCCCGGCAAGTGCCTTCGTGGCGGCTTGTTTCATCCACCAGTCGTCTCCCTGAGGAAGTTCCGCCAGATCAGCCCGATCCCCTTCGGTGAGCGCCCGGACCTGATCGTAGAAGCCAGGGAGAGTTACCCGTCCCGCCTGGTCGTGCATCCCTGCAATGAGGCGAGCAAGTACGTTGGCCGGGTTCTCCACTGCGCCGCCGAATATCCCGGAATGCAGGTCGCCCGCCGGCCCCTGGATCCGAATCTCGAAGTAGGCCAGTCCTCGAAGGGCCGTGGTCAACGAGGGGATGTCCGGTCCGAGCACGCCCGAATCAAGATTGAGGCAGAAGTCGCAGGAGAGCTTAGAGCGGTGCTGCTTGATGAAAGCTGCGAGGCTTGGCGAGCCGATCTCCTCCTCGCCCTCGATCATGAACTTCAGATTGAGTGGGAGGCCGGCGGTCTTGACCAGCGCCTCCATGGCCTTGAGCTGTGCAACGATCTGGCCCTTCATGTCGGAGGCACCCCGGGCGAAGAGATCCTCGCCGCGGATCGCCGGTTCGAATGGGGGACTCTTCCACAGGTTGAGCGGGTCTACTGGCTGGACATCATAGTGGCCATAAACTAGCACCGTCGGGGCGGAGTCCTTGGCCTGCAGCCACTCCCCATACACGACCGGATGCCCGGCCGTCGGCAGCACTTCCACGGCCTTCAGCCCCAAACCGCGGAGGGCGTCCGCCACCCAGGTCGCCGCCCGCACCAAATCGGGCTTGTGCTCCGGCAACGTCGAGATCGACGGGATACGAAGGAACTCCTTCAGATCCTCCAGAGCTTCGCCACGCTGTTGGCGGGCATAGTCAAGGGCGGATTGCGGGTCATGCATCTGTCCTCCTTGGGTTGGCGAAACGCTCACGGGGAAGGCGAAGCAGATCTGGCGCTTGCTGAGATTGTAACGCGGAACGCCCGTTCGCCAGCGATTCCCAGCTATGGTACGCTTGAATTCGACTGGGGCTCGCAATGGATGACCAGCCCATTGAGCTCGCCCGCGACCTGCGGGTGCACGATGACATCATTGGAACCATTGGCAACACGCCCATGGTCCGCCTTTCTCGAGTGACGAGCGGCCTGCGCTGCCGCATTCTCGCCAAACTCGAGTTCTTCAACCCTGGTGGTTCAGTAAAAGACCGGATCGCCCTGCGGATCCTGGAGGCCTACGAGCAAGCCGGCAAGCTGCGCCCGGGTGGCACGGTGGTCGAAGCCACCTCCGGCAACACCGGGGTCGGGCTGGCAATTGCCTGCGCGCTAAAGGGCTACCAGGCCATCTTCGTCATGCCGGACAAGATGAGCCAGGAGAAGATTCAACTGCTTCGGGCATTCGGGGCTCGAGTCGTGATCGCCCCGACCGCGGTGGCGCCTGAAGACCCCCGCTCTTACTATTCGGTGGCCCGGCGGCTCGTGGCAGAGACTCCAAATTCAGTCCTGGCCGATCAGTACAACAATCCAGTCAACCCTCAGAGCCACTACCTCACTACCGCACCGGAGATCTGGCACCAGACCGGCGGAAAGGTCACCGACATCGTAGTCGGCATGGGTACGGGTGGCACGATCACCGGAATCGCACAATACATGCGGGAGGAAGGTCGCAATGTTCGGATCGTCGGGGTCGATCCGATCGGCTCTTTGCTGTACGACGCGTGGCGGGCCGGTGGAAGCGCAATCGGGTTGGAAGCGATTACCTACAAAGTCGAAGGGATTGGCGAGGATTTCGTACCTTCAACCTTGGATCTGGGGCTGGTGGATGAAGTTATTCAGGTGGACGATGCCGAGGCCTTCTTGTGGACTCGACGTCTGGTCCGGGAGGAAGGCATCTTCTGCGGCGGCTCGTCTGGCGCGGCGATGGCCGGGGCTGTCAAGGCCGCCAGGGATCTGGGACCGGAGCGCTTGATGGTCGTGATTTTCCCGGATTCCGGATCGCGCTACCTCTCCAAAGTCTTCAGCGACGATTGGATGCGAGAACACGGGTTCCTGGAGCCCGATCGACGGCTGATCACTGTCGGAGAAGTCAGTCGTGCTCGCGGCCTGCCCTCGCTGGTAACCGCCTCGCCGGAAGACACGCTGCTCGACGTGATCGGCCGCATGCGCAAATATGCGGTGTCGCAGATACCGGTGGTCGATGGAGAGGGACGCCTGACCGGGCTGGTCTCCGAAGTGATGCTCCTGGATCACATGCTGGGCACCGATCCCGATCGGCTGCCGGCAATGAGCATTGGGCCAATGGTGAACACCGAGGTGGCGACCGCAGCCGAATCCGACCCATTGGAGGAGGCCCTGCCTAGGCTGGTGGCCAGCAAAGTGGTGATCTTGGTCGACGCCGCTCGTCGGCCGACCGGGATCCTCACGGTCATCGATGCACTCGACTACATGGCCGCTCGGGACAACCGGTGAATCAGCTTCCTGAGCTGCCCGAGCTGCAGATTGTTCCGACCGAGTCCTTGCAGCCTCACGAGGAGATCGAGGAAGGGCGGGCGCGGCGCTTGATCCGCTCGCTCCAGACCGAGGGGTTCCTTAAAAACCCGCCGGTCGTGCTGCCGATCGCTGCGGTCCCGGAGCGCTACGTGGTGCTGGACGGAGCGAACCGAACCACGGCCTTCAAGCAAATGGGGTTCCCGCACATCTTGGTCCAAGTTGCCAGAAGCGGGGTAGAGGTCATGAGTTGGAACCATGTGTTGCGCGGTGAGAATCCGGCCCCGCTCTTGGAGGCCATTCGCGGTCTGCAGGATGCGCGGCTCACCCAGAGCGACCCGCAGCAAGCAGCGGCCGCGCTGCTAGCCAGGCGGTCGCTGATGTACCTGGTTGTCCCGGGCGGAGAAATCTGGCAACTGGAGAGTCCCCAACTCGCGCTCGGCGCCCAAGTCGAACTGCTGAGCAGGGTCGTCAAGCTCAGCGAGCGGAACTACCGGCGGGAACGGACAGGGGCAGAGGATCTGAATGGCCTGGTGAAGCTCTATCCAGACCTAAGCTGCTTGCTGGTCTATCCGCGATTCGAGGTCAAAGATGTGATTGAGGTGGCAGCGAGCGGAGGGCTGTTTCCGAGCGGAACGACCCGTTTCTTGATCTCCCCGCGGGCCCTGCGGGTCAACTTTCCGCTGGCGACCCTGGCCGATCGCTCTCCGCTTGAGAGCAAGCGCCAGGTGCTGGATGAATGGGTCCGAGAGCGGATGGCGCAGCGGCGGGTCCGCTATTACGCCGAATCCACTTTCCTCTTCGACGAATAGTCAGGCGCTCGCGGCCATCGCCTGATCCAAATCGGCGATCAGGTCGTTCACCGATTCCAGACCAACCGACAACCGAATCAAAGCAGGCTCGACGGCCAGCGGTGTCCCGGCGGTCGAGGCGTGGGTCATCGCCGCAGGCAGCTCGATCAAGGACTCGACGCTGCCCAGTGATTCGGCGAGGCTGAACAGCTTAGTGGCCTCTACAAATCGGACGGCTGCCTCGGCGCCAGCTCCCAGGACGAATGAAACCATTCCACCTGGCTTGCGCATCTGCCGGCTGGCCAGGTCGGCCTGGTCGGATTCTGCAAGTCCGGGGTAGTAGACAGCTGCTACCCCCTTCATGCGCTTCAAGTGGTCGGCAACTTGCTGCGCGCTCGCACAGTGACGGTCCATCCGCACCGCCAGGGTCTTGATCCCCCGCAGGACCAGATAGCAGTCAAAGGGTCCGGGGATCCCGCCAATGCTGTTTTGGAGAAAGCGCAGCCGGCCGGCTATCTGTTTATCTCGGCTGATCACCGCTCCCCCGACCACATCCGAGTGTCCACCGAGGTACTTGGTGGTTGAATGATGAACCAGATCTGCCCCGAGCTGAAGCGGCTGCTGGAGATAGGGGGTCGCGAAGGTGTTGTCCACGACGACCAAGATCTCCGGTCGAGCGCGCTTGGCAAGCCGAGTGATTTCGGCGACGTCGCACAGCCGGAGCAGCGGGTTGCTCGGGGTTTCCAGCCAGATCAGCCGGGTCTCGGCCCTGAGCTGGGAGACAAACTCGGAGGGGTTGGCAGGCGCGGCGTAGCTGAAGGCAATGCCCAGCTTCGCATAGACGGTCTCGAACAGTCGGTAGGTGCCGCCGTACAGGTCATCCGCCGCCAGGACGTGCTCACCCGGCTGGAGCAGATGCACGAT
>JAHFAU010000153.1 GCA_023250385.1 Anaerolineales bacterium | reverse complement strand
TTGGTCGGAGACGAAGGGGCGATTCCACCTTCAGTCGAGCGCAGGCTGACCCGCGAGGGTTGTCAGGTGCTGCGGGTCGGCCCCGCATCGGCCTCGCTCTGGGAATCTACGCAAAGGAAAAGACCATGATGGCCATCAATCCGATTAGACAGGACGAGACTGCTGCACCGACCCGCCCTCAAACTGAGCTTGCCGAATTCGGCCAGGCGCGGATCAAAGTGATCGGGCTGGGGGGCGGCGGTTGCAACGCGATTGACCGCATGGTCGAGTTGGGCCTGGTCGGCGCCAGTTTCATTGCTGCGAATACCGATTGTCAGGCGCTCGAGTCGAGTCTGGCCCCCACGCGAGTTCAGCTCGGGCCCACGGTCACCCGCGGCCTGGGGTCCGGTGGGGATCCTCGGGTGGGAGCGGCTGCCGCGCTCGAGAGCAGCCGGGAACTGGCCGAGGTATTCGCCGGCGCGGATATGGTGTTTCTCACCGCCGGCATGGGCGGCGGAACCGGAACTGGCGCTGCCCCGATCGCAGCCGAGATCGCCCGGGAAGCTAGGGCGGTCGTCATCGCCACGGTCACGATGCCCTTCAGCTTCGAGATGAGCCGGAGGTCCAAGAACGCGATCGAGGGCGTCCGGCGATTGCAGCCTCACACCCACACCCTCATAACGGTCCCGAACGACCGTCTGCTAGAGGCAGTCCCTCGGAACGCAAGTCTCGAAGTGGCGTTCCGTTTCGCCGACGATGTCTTGCGGCAGGGGATTCAAGGGATTGTTGAACTTGTCACCAAACCCGGCTTGATCAACGTGGATTTCGCCCATGTGCGCAGCTTGATGCAGCAGGGAGGCGGCGCATTGATGGCGATCGGGCTCGGAGAAGGCCAAGACAAGGCTATCCAGGCGGTGCACCAGGCGCTGCACCACCCGCTCCTGGAGGTCAACAGCCTCGAGTTCGCGACCGGCGCGCTGCTGCACTTTACCGGCGGGGACGACTTGAGCTTGGCCGAGGTCGGTTCGGCAGTAGAGAAACTTCGAGAGAATCTGCCGCTCGACCTGGATGTGGTTTTGGGGGTCACCCCAGAGCCGACAATGGAGGGACGAGTTCAGGTTATCCTGGTAGTCACCGGAATCGGGGGCCGCCCGGTTCAGACCTTTGCCATGAACCAGCCAGACCCGTTCTCGACAGTCTCGGACAATCTCGACGTACCGGCCTTCTTGCGCAAGCGGTCCAATGGGGTAGGCAGCAGCGCCTTCCAAAGGGAAGCGAGCTAGGGTGAACCGGGACACTGTGGGTAAGATCACCCGCACGGTGGTAAGTCAGTTCCCAGAACTCGAAGGGGTGCGGCCGGCCATCCGGCGCCAGGCACCCCCGGGAGATTCGCCGGACCTCTTCCTGCTAACCTACAAAGGGGCGGCTCGGCTGCCGAACGGAAAATCTCTGCCGAGAGTTGTACGGGTCGTGGCGGATGACGAGGGCCACGTGATCCGAATCAGCACATCGAGGTGATGGCATGAACCAGCTCAAGTATCGACCGATCGTGGTGCTCAATCTGATCTTGCTCAAAGCCACTGTCTTACTTGCAGAGTGGGCTCTGGAGCATCGAGAGACAGTGAGGCTCGGCCGGGCCTACGCTCCGGTCGTTCTGGGAGGATTCGCGGCCTATCTCGCTGGCCGAGTGGTCGGACAGGCGATCATGAACGGCCTTGTCTAACTCACCACTCAACCGAGGCGCAACTCAACTTTAGCTCGGAATCGATCTGACGAGCTCGTTCAAGTGGCGCGGCGATGCGCCCGGAGTACAATCCGGGCGCATTTGTTCGAATCAAACCCCAATCCTCCTCGAGAATGAGCCAGCAGCGCCGACCACTCGTGGTCGTCATTGTCCTTGCCCTGTTCTTCCTGGCCGGGCTGGTGACTGTCCTCTTGGGCGGCCAAAGCGCCGCAGGAAGCGGTGGGACCCCGCGGCCGGATTCGAACCAGACAGTTTTGATTGTGGGCGTGGACGACCTGGCCGCCGCCCAGCCCAAGTTGGTCGCAGTCTGGCAGGCGACCTTTAGCGCCGAGAAGCGGGATGTTATCCTCTTCGGCCAACCCATCGATGGAGTGGTATGCGGCGGTTCCCCCAGCACCCTACAGGAGTTGTTTCTTTGGCAGCCGCAGATTGGCCTGAGCCCCGGCTTTCTGGCAGCCGTGGGAGCCTCTCTTCCGGACGCAGTCGTGGTCGCCGATGAGATCGCCTTTACTTCGCTGATCAATGAACTCAATGGAATAGAGCTCAATGGGGCCGAACTCGAGGGCGACCAGGTCGTCGCGGTGCTGCGTACTCTGTATCAGAACCCGGCGGGTCTGCTGACCCAGCAGGAGCAGTTCTTGATTGCGCTAGCCCGCCGGGCGACGGAGTCGGCCAGCCAGGTCGACCTGACCCGCCTGACCGAGCTCATTCCCGGACATGCCTACACGTCCGTCCCGCCGCAGGAGCTGATTACGTTCTACCTACGATTGCTCCCGCTCGGGCCGTCCTCGATACTGGTATTCGCCTCGCGGAGTTCGGGGAATAGCTGTCCGGGTTGACCGGGCGCCTCAAGCGCGGTTCTCCGCCAGCCTCGCAGGCCGTGAGCCGCCTGCTTCGGGAGACAAGAAAATCGGGCTGCCGTTCGGGACCCGCTGAAGGTGCGCTGGGTGGGACTTGAACCCACACGCCTTGCGGCACATGGCCCTCAACCATGCCTGTCTACCAATTCCAGCACCAGCGCAGGACAGTCCGAGTGCGAGGCAAGCCATCAGTGCCGGCACCACGCCGCGACGGTCCTCGCCCGAATTGCGGTATTATAGCGAACGGCCGGGGGGAGTCAACGGAAGCAACCGAACAGCCCCGACCAGGCAATCACCCCCTGAGATAGCGATCGCAATTGCCGGCGAAATTTCGCCGCTGAACCGTAGGCTCGTAAGCGAACCGATGTGTATTGTGCTGCATCCGATGGGAAGCGATTCCGCTCCGGGCCCGGAACTCGCGGCAGCTGCCTTGGCCCACGCTCGCTGGGGCGAACGACTCACGTTGACGGGTCCCCGCCAGCGTTTGGAAGATCGACCGGAGGCCGCCCAGTTCGAGCTGGTCGACGCCCCCGAGGTCCTGGGAATGACCGACAAACCGGCCGAGGCGGCCAGGCAGAAGCCCCGCAGTTCGATGGCGGTTGGAATGGACCTTTTGAAACGCGGCAAGGCAGACGCTTTCGTGACGGCCGGCAATACCGGGGGGGCAATGGCGACTGCGCTATTCAAGCTCGGGCGGATCCCGGGGGTGAAGCGACCGGCGCTCGGGGCGGTCTTTCCGGTCCGGGGCGGGAGCACAGTCGTGGTCGATATCGGGGCCAATGTCGAGTGCAAACCCGAGTATCTGCTGCAGTTCGCGATCATGGGTTCGATCTATGCCGAACTGGTCTTGAATCGGCCTAACCCGCGGGTGGGGCTGCTGTCCACCGGTGAGGAGGAGGGCAAGGGCAACGACCTCGTGAGGCAGAGCGTTCCGCTATTGCGGGCTGCTGATCTCAACTTCATCGGCAATCTGGAACCCAAGGAGCTCTATGCCGGAAGAGCCGACGTCGTCGTGACCGATGGGTTCAGTGGAAATGTCTTCCTCAAGACCAGTGAGGCCGTCGCGGCGCTGCTGGTTGAATGGCTG
>JAHFAU010000056.1 GCA_023250385.1 Anaerolineales bacterium | reverse complement strand
GCTGCCGTCGGCGTCTGACGATCTGATCTTCGCTCCCCCCTGCTAACCCTCAACGACTTGGAGGGGTACCTCCTGCTCGTAACGGGTCGGGCACTTCAGGAGCAATTCGTCGGCGTGAAAGACCCCATCCTGGCCAAGCTGGCCGGTCACGATAGCTTGCGCTTCGTGCCGGATGAGGTCCGGTTTGGGTCCGAGATAGACCACTTGCACGCGGGAGGCCTGGGGGTCGAGCAGCGAATCATGCAGCACCTTGGCCAGCCCTCCGCCCGCCTCAATGGCTCCCAGATCGGCGGGCACATTGGCCATACTGAAGCTGAGGGTCAGGGTCTTTGAGTCGTAAGCGATCGAGTTACCATCCACCGCCCCGGCGACCTTGAGCGGGCGGCCGTAGACCTGGCTGCCCTTGCTGCGCATCTCATCGATCGTCAGGTAGTACTGGGCGGCAGCCTGGGTTGAGGAGACGATGAGATAAACCACCGCCGCCACGATCAGCAGGCCGCCGATCAGAAACTTCGTTCGGCCGCCGGACTCAACCGACATCGCAGGGGAGGTCATCGGGGTATCCATGATTCTCAGCCGGGCGCGATTGTATCATCCGCGGGATGAGCAGAAAATCACCGGCTTGGCACACATTCTTCTCGTCCTGCACCATCCTTGAGCCTACACATTAACTTCATATGAAGTCTTGGGAATGGTCGAATGAGAACCGGCGATGAGTATACTAAGCAGCGTGGCTACCACCCGAATCCTGCTGGTCGATGACCACGAAGTAGTCCGGCTTGGCCTGCAGAGCCTGCTGGACGCCCGCAAGGATCTGCGGGTCGTAGCGGCGGTCGGAACGGCCGAGGAAGCGCTCGAGGCCGCCCACGCCCATCATCCGGATGTCGTGCTGATGGATATCCGGCTTCCCGGGCGCAGCGGGATCGAGGCCACCGAGCGGATCAGCCGGGAGCTGCCGGAGACCAAAGTCATCATCCTGACCTCCTATGCCGAGGATGAGATGCTCTTTGCCGCCATCCGGGCGGGAGCGGTTGGGTACGTGCTCAAGCAAGTGGGTACCGACGATCTGATTCGGGCCATCGACGCGGCAGTCCGGGGAGAGGGCTCGCTCGATCCGGCGTTGACCCAGCGGGTGTTCTCCGAGATCCGCAAATCCATTCGCCAACAGGATGCCTCGGCCTTCTCCGAGCTGACCGACCAGGAGCTGCGGGTGCTGGCCTTGGTCACTGAGGGCAAGACCAACCGTCAGATCGCCCAGGCGTTGTTTCTCGGAGAGGGTACGGTCCGCAATTACGTCAGCAACATCCTTTCTAAGCTTGGGGTCTCCAATCGGGCGGAGGCGGCCGCCTACGCCGTGAAACACAATATTCGCCAGATCCTGGGAGAGGACTGAGATCGCTCTCCCGGCCGAACGGACGCGAACCCAGGCACTGGAGGCGCTCAATCAGGCGGCTCTGTCGATAAGTCGCGAGCTCGACCTGGTTCAAACCCTGCAGCAGATCAGCGATTCGGCCCGCGAGTTGGCCGGGGCACGCTTCGCGGCTATCGGCGTATTCAACTCCGACCGAGAGCTCGAACGCTTTGTCTTCTCCGGCTTGACCCAAACCGAAGCTCGAAGAATCGAACATCCTCCGGTTGGAATCGGTCTCCTAGGGACGGTGCTCGATGAGCTGCGCCCGATCCGAGTGTCACAGATCAGCGAGGATCCGCGGTCGGTTGGGTTCCCACCGAATCATCCGGAGATGACCCGGTTCCTGGGCCTGCCGATTACCGCCGGCGAACAATTGCTCGGCAATCTCTATCTGACTGACAAGACCGACGGAACGGAATTCACGGAGGCTGACGCGGAATTCATTGGCATGTTCGCTACCCACGCGGCGGTCGCCATCCAGAACGCCCGGCTGTACGAGGAGGTGGGCCGGCTCGCCATCGTGGACGAGCGCTCACGGATCGGGATGGATCTGCACGATGGGGTCATCCAGTCGATCTACGCGGTCGGTCTCACCTTGGAGACCATCCACCTGCTCATGGATCACGACCCGGCCAAGGCCCGGGAGCTGATCGGCCAGGCAATTGCCGGGCTTAACGACGCGATCCGAGACATTCGCAATTTCATCCTCGACCTGCGGCCACGCAGGTTTCAAGGCGACCTGGCCGGTGGGCTCGCCCAGCTGGTGCGCGAATTCCAAGCCAACACGCTGGTGAAGGTTGATGTTCAGGGTTCCGACCACCTACCCAGTCCGCTGGCGCCTTCGGTTAGCCTGGCATTCTTCCTGACCGCTCAGGAAGCGCTTGCCAATATCGCACGCCACGCGCGGGCCTCCCATGTGACCCTCACGCTGGAACACTCCCAGAAGGCGATTACCCTCACCGTGACAGATGACGGGCAGGGATTCGACATTCAGCAGCAAAACCAGATGGTGGGGCACGGATTGGCGAACATGCGTGCCCGGGCCGAGGAGCTCAACGGCAGCTTCCTCGTGAACTCCGCACCCAGCTCGGGAACCTCGATCACCCTGGCAATTCCCCTCAGGTCCTAGCCCCGGGGGACGAATGTCAGAACTGACGGCGACCATTGGCACTGGCCCGGTCCGCCGGCGGCTCATAAGCTTCATCCAGCGGCCCTAAGAATCGCTCCACCTTCTTGCGCCGGGCTCAACAGGATTCCCAATGAAACGGGTTCGGGTGCTTATTGTCGATCGAAACCCGGAGGTTCGGCGGGCGTTGGCTGCCCGACTCGACTCCTCCCGCAGGATTGAGGTGCTCACCACCGCAGCCGGTGCTCGCGCGGCCTTTCCCCAAATTTCGGCCCTCGCCCCGGAGGTGGTGCTGCTCGACTCAAGATCCCTGGGCCAACTTCCCGAGGTCGACAAGATAGACGAGATAGTCCGCGCATTGCGCCGGATGGGGCCGCGGATCGTCGTTCTGGCGACCTATTCCGACGAGAGCGAGCGCCAGGCTTTCTTGCAGGCCGGTGTCGATCGCTACTTGCTTAAAGACATCGACTCCGCTGCGCTGATCGCCGCGATCGCGGAAGTCGCGGCGGAGCAGGTCGTGAACCGCCCAACTGGAGTGACCGAGTGATTGCCGCGGCGCGTGCATTGTCCCTGATCCTGCTCCTGGCCACGAACCTGGCCCGCCCAGTGGCTCTCCAGACGCCGGTCGCGCAAGCGATACTGTTCTACACGCCGACCTGCCCGTATTGCCACAAGGTCATGACCGAGGATCTCCCGCCGTTGCTTGAGGCCCTCGGCGACCAGCTGGAAATCCTGGCCGCTGACATCGCGACCGCTCGCGGCCAGGCTCTCTACCAGGCCGCAATTGACACCTTCCAGATTTCAGATCAGCGGCGAGGGGTCCCCACGTTGATCATCGGGCAGGAGGTCCTGGTCGGTGCCGAGGAGATCCCACAGCGGTTCCCGGGGCTGGTCCAGGCAAGCCTAAATCGCGGCGGAGTTGCATTCCCTTCCCTGCCAGGATTCGGAATGTTTGCGGATCAATTCCCGCGTTTCACGGCCGACGGATTAGTCGGGGTCGAGGGCAAGAGCATCGCTGACCGAGTAGGGCGGGATCCACTGGGGAATGGACTGGCGATTGTGGTCCTGGTGGGAATGTTGGTGAGCGTGTACCAAGTCGTCTCCCGGGTGAACGCGTACCGGAATCGGCCGCGCAGCCTGCGCAAGAGTGCCGCTATGGAGAGCAGCTCCGACCTTGGCAGATGGGTAATCCCGCTGCTTGGCACTGCCGGGTTGCTGATCTCCGGCTACCTGACCGTTGTTGGGACTGGCAACCTGGAGGCCTTCTGTGGACCGGTCGGCGATTGCGATGCCGTCCAGCAGAGCCAATACGCGCGGTTGTTCGGGGTCATCCCGGTCGGCGTGGTGGGTCTGCTCGGCTTCGGAGCCATCTTGGTCGTCTGGGCGATCGCCAAGTTTGGGGGTGGGCAATCCGCGAGCAGGGCGGCCACCCTGCTGCTACCCCTGACCCTCGGCGGGACGTTGTTTGCAATTTATCTAACGTTTCTGGAACCGTTTGTGATCGGAGCCACCTGCTCCTGGTGCCTGACATCTGCAATTCTCATCACGGCCCTCATGTGGTTGACCGCCAGGCCGGCTTTCCCCCGCGCCCGCCAGTCAGCCTAGCCGTGTCTAGGAGGTGCAAAATGTTCGAGCGAATCCTCGTTCCACTCGATGGTTCTCGTTTGGCCGAGCGGGCACTCCAGCCGGCCGTGAGCCTGGCCACGGCCCCCGATCACGAGCTCTTCCTGCTCCGGGTGCCGGAGGCCAAAACCATGTTCGAGCCCGGGCCATCCGGCCTATTCGATTACGGGCTGCTCTGGCCGCAACAGGCGTTGGAACGCTCCGCCCAGGAATCGAGAGAGTATCTGCAAGCGCTCAGCCGGCGAGTCTCAGGTTCCGCCATGCGCCTGCGAATACTCCTATCCGAGGGCGACCCGGCATCAGTGATCGTCGACACCGCATCCCTGGAAGGCATCGATCTCATCGTGATGTCCTCCCACGGCTATTCCGGCATCGCCCGCTGGGTGATGGGGAGCGTGGTAGAGCGCGTGTTGAGAGCCGCCCGCTGCCCGGTCCTCATCGTGCGGTCTGAGCAGCCGATCCGAAACGTACTGATCACCCTCGACGGCTCCGAATTGTCCGAACGGGCGCTGGAACCTGGGATCGAGCTGGCTGCGAGGCTGGACTGCCCGGTCACGCTGCTTCGCTCGGTAACTGACCTGGCAATGGACGAGGGGATGGCGCGGCAACTCGATTTGCTCGAGCGGGGCCTCGGCGATCGGCTGCTCCAGCACCCCTACCGGACGGTTGAGAGCTACTTGGAGCGCCTCGGGCGGGCTTACCGCCGGGCAGGGTCTGATCCGAAGACCGTGGTTGCCAGCGGCACGGCAGCTTCGACGATCTTGGATTATGCCGCCCGCTACAGTGTAGATCTCATCGTTATGGCGACCCACGGGAGATCCGGCGTGAACCGCTGGGTACACGGGAGCGTCACCGAGAAGGTTGTGCGAGCCTCGGGTTGCTCGATGCTCATCGTGCCCGCGGGTTCTGCCCGCCGGCTGGAGGTCGGCGATCGCCAGTCGGCACCGCAACCCGTGGAGCTCTCCGACCGCAGGGTGAACTGAGGAATTCTCGCATGCCTGATTCGATTGGGACCCTCGACGGCAACGAAGCCGTCGCCCGAGTCGCCTACTTGCTGAACGAAGTGATCGCCATCTATCCGATCACCCCGGCCTCCGCAATGGGCGAGTGGGCGGATCAATGGGCGGCGGACGGCCGACCGAACTTGTGGGGAACGGTTCCCCAGGTGGTCGAAATGCAGTCCGAGGGCGGAGCGGCCGGCGCAGTGCACGGCGCGCTGCAAGTCGGTTCACTCACGACAACCTTCACCGCCTCACAGGGGCTGCTGCTCATGATTCCCAACATGTACAAGATTGCCGGCGAGCTCACCCCGGCGGTGTTCCATGTTGCGGCCCGTTCGCTGGCCACCCAGGCTCTCTCGATATTCGGCGATCACAGCGACGTCATGGCCGCTCGCAGCACCGGCTTTGCGCTCTTGGCCTCCAATTCGGTGCAGGAGGCGCAGGACTTCGCCGCCATTGCCCAGGCGGCAACCCTCGAAACCCGGATTCCGTTCTTGCATTTCTTCGACGGCTTCCGCACCTCGCACGAGATCAACAAGATTCGGCTGTTGAGCAACGACGAGCTGGCGGATTTGATCGACGGTAACCTGATCCTCGCTCATTTCAAGCGGGGCCTCACGCCCGATCATCCCACGATCCGCGGCACCGCCCAGAACCCGGACGTCTATTTCCAGGCCCGGGAGACAGTGAATTCTTATTACCAAGCTTGTCCTGAGATCGTCCAAGGGGTGATGGATCGCTTCGCAGCCCTGACCGGCCGCCCGTACCGGCTCTTCGAATACGCCGGTGTCCCGGACGCCGAGCGGGTGGTGGTGCTTATGGGCTCTGGTGCCGAGACGGTGGAGCAGACCGTGGAGTGCCTCGCCGAACGGGGTGAGAAGGTTGGGGTGCTGAAAGTCCGGCTCTATCGCCCATTTGACGGGAAGCAATTTGCGGCCGCCCTGCCTCGAACGGTTCGGGCACTGGCCGTGTTGGATCGGACCAAGGAACCGGGAAGCCTCGGCGAACCGTTGTACCTGGACGTGCGCGCCGCGCTGGCCGAAGCCGGGCGCTACCCGATTGTGGTCGGCGGCCGATACGGTCTGGGCTCCAAGGAATTCACTCCGGGGATGGCCAAGGCCGTCCTGGACGAACTGGCCCATCCTCAGCCGAAGAACCACTTCACGATCGGGATCGAGGATGACCTCACCCACACCAGTCTGGCAGTCGATCCAAACTTCGAACTCGACCTGGGCGACGCAGTGCAGGCAGTCTTCTACGGCCTGGGTGCGGACGGCACGGTGAGTGCCAACAAGAACACCATCACGATCATCGGTGAACAGACCAGCAAACACGCCCAGGGCTACTTTGTGCTCGACTCCAAGAAGGCCGGGTCACGCACGGTATCCCACTTGCGCTTCGGCTCACGTCCGATCCGCGCACCGTACCTGATCCAATCGGCAGACTTCATAGCCTGCCATCAATTCGATTTCATCGAGCAGTTCGAGGTGTTGCGGCTGGCCAAGCCGGGCGCCACTCTGCTGCTGAACAGCCCCTACGGACCCGAGGAAGTTTGGGACCAGCTGCCCCGCAGCGTTCAGCGGGCGATCCTCGACAAGCAGCTTCGCTTCCACGTGATTGACGCAGTGCGGGTGGCTCGGGAGGCCGGTCTGGGGCAGCGGATCAACACGGTCATGCAGATCAGCTTCTTCGCCTTGACCCATATCCTCCCGCTGGAAGACGCAGTCGAATCGATCAAGCGGGGAATTGAGAAGACCTACGGCAAGCGCGGCCGGGAGGTGGTCCGCCGCAATTTCAACGCAGTCGAGGCAGCGCTCAATCAACTCCATTCGGTATCGGTACCACGCAAGGCGACTAGCGACTTCGACCGGCAACCACCGGTCGCACCGGTGGCGCCCGACTTCGTTCGAGAAGTGATCGGCGTAATGGTCGCCGGTGACGGCGACCGGCTCCCGGTCAGTGCGCTTCCGGCGGACGGTGCTTACCCACCCGGCACCAGCCAATGGGAGCGGCGCAATCTGGCGCAAGAAATCCCGGTTTGGGATATCGACTTGTGCATCCAGTGCGGCAAGTGCGTGTTCGTCTGCCCGCATGCGGTGATTCGGCAGAAGGTATATGACCCGGCACTGCTGCAAGCGGCCCCGCACGGTTTTCGCTCCGCCCCAGCTCGGTTCAAAGAGTACAAGGACCGGGTGTACACCCTCCAGGTCGAGCCGGAGCAGTGCACCGGCTGCGCGCTCTGCTTCGAGGTCTGCCCGGTCAAGGACAAGGCCGAGCCGAAGCGGCGGGCGATCAACATGTCCCCGCAGCGGCCGTTGCGAGAGCGGGAGCGCGCCAATTGGGACTTCTTCGTCCGGTTGCCCGAGCTGGATCGGACTAAGCTGCCGCTCAACCAGGTCAAGTATTCGCAATTGCTCCAGCCGCTCTTCGAGTTCTCGGGGGCCTGCGCCGGCTGCGGAGAGACTCCATACCTGAAGCTGCTGAGCCAGCTGTTCGGCGACCGGGCACTGATCGCCAACGCCACCGGATGCTCTTCCATTTATGGCGGCAACCTTCCGACCCACCCGTGGACGATCAACCAGGACGGTCGAGGGCCGGCCTGGTCGAATTCGCTGTTCGAGGACAATGCTGAATTCGGACTGGGAATGCGGATCGCCCTCGATCAGAAACTGGCGACCGCCAAGCAACTGCTGAGCGAGCTGCAGGAGGAGATCGGCCGGGAGCTGGCGCAGGCTCTGCTGCAAGCCGACCAGGCGGATGAGGGGCTGTTACAGGCGCAGCGAGAGCGAGTTACTGCGCTCAAGGCACGGCTCGCCACGCTGCAGTCCGAGCCGGCGCAGCGTCTGCTGGAACTCACAGATGTCCTGGTCCACAAGACCGTGTGGATCGTTGGGGGAGACGGCTGGGCCTACGACATCGGCTACGGAGGGCTCGACCACGTGCTGGCTTCCGGAAAAGACGTGAACATTCTGGTGCTGGACACCGAGGTGTACTCGAACACTGGCGGCCAGCAGTCCAAGGCGACCCCCCGCGCGGCGGTCGCCAAGTTTGCGTCGGCCGGAAAGGCAACGCCCAAGAAAAACCTGGGGTTGATGGCCATGACCTACGAAAATGTGTACGTGGCCCAGGTGGCGATGGGCGCCGACGACCGCCAGACCTTGCGGTCCTTTTTGGAGGCACAGAGCTTCCCGGGTCCCTCGCTGATCATCGCCTACTCACCCTGCATCGCACATGGGTACGACCTGCGAAATGGACTTGACCAGCAGGATCGGGCCGTTCGCTCCGGCTATTGGCCGCTCTACCGCTTCGACCCGCGCCGGGCCGCCGATGGCGAGAACCCGCTGCAGCTGGACTCGCGGGCACCGGACTTGCCGCTCGCAGACTATCTGTATGCTGAGGGGCGCTTCCGGGTGCTCACCCGGAGCCACCCGCAGCGGGCAGCCGAGTTGCTCGCAGCAGCCGAACGGGATGTGGCCGAGCAGTGGGCTCGCTACGAGCGTCTGGCACGAGCCCAGGAGAAGAAGGAAACGCCGGTCGTCGCCTGACAGCCCGCGCTGCCCTGGCTGATGAGAACCCGCCTCCGGTTGGAGGCGGGCTCGCGTTTCGACCTGAATCGGCCACGCCGGGGCTCAGGCCAGAGCGAAGGGATCGTGCTCTGGCTGAGTGTACGCCCACCTGCAGGGGAATTCCCGCAGGTTGCACTCTATCGCGCTGTCACACTTGCGGGCGAGCACCCGATACCCCAAGCTCTCTGGCAGGATCTCCGCGGGATAGACCCGCTGTTCAAGTAGCTTAGCCTGGCGGCCGGCCCGCTCGCACCAAAGTTCCCTTAATACAACCCACTCAGTGGCAGCCATTTGCGAATCTCCCAGTAGCCTGCTGGAACCTCTGATCTCACGATGGCAAACCCGGCGACCGGCCGCCAGTGGCAAAGTGCAGCCTAAGCCGATGACATTCGGCTGGTTCGGCGGAACACGAATCCGGCCAGCAAGAGTTCGATTCACCCTGGACCCGACCGTGCGGCCGCTCAGAGATCTGCTGTCTACTGCCACGTGCGCAGCAAGGCAATGATGTGCTGAATCTCTTCGGTTGAGAGCCGACTCTCCCAGGCCGGCATGCCTGCCGCTGGACGGCCAGCCGAGACGAGGGCCATAAGCGCCTCGTCGGTGAGGCTCTGGACGCTCGGGTTGCTCGCGAGGGCCGGCCCGATGCCCCCTGCGCCGCCCAGGCCATGGCAGACTTCGCAATTGGCGGCGTAGAGTTGTTGGCCTTGCTGCGGGTCTCCGGGGGAGGGTCCCTCCAACGCGGCCTTAAGGATCTGAGCCGCCGCTTCAAGATCGCCGCGCGCGAGGCTCTGCTGGGCAGTGCGGAGGGTCGCCGCTTCCAGCGGCGAGGCGACGCTCAGCGCCGACAACAGGTGGAAATTGGCGTCGGCCGGGTCGCCCTGAGAGAGGGCGAATAGAACTGCCTCCAGGTGTTCGCTGGCGGGTGTGGCCGGCATCACCCGTTCACCGCGACGCCAGGCCGCAAGCAGCGCGACCAGATCGTCGATTTGCTCCGGCGAGAGCACTGTGCCCCAGGTCGGCATACCCTTGGCCGGGCGGCCGAAAGAAATTGTCTGTCGGAACCATTCGTCGTCGAAGCGCTGCAGTCGTTGCAGATCGTTGAGCGCCGGTGCGCGCCCGCCCCGCCCCTCCGGCCCATGACACGCAAAGCAGGTGGAAGCGAAGATGGCCGCGCCCTGGGCGGGGTCTGCGACGTGGGACGGCACGGCGGCGGCCGAGGCGGTGGGCTGCCAGCTCCGGATGAAAGCCAGCAGGTCGCGGATCTCTTCGTCGGTGAAGGGTCCCCCATTCGCTTGACCCCAAGAAGGCATAGCCGTGCCGGGGACCCCGGATCGGATCAAGGAAAACAACAGGTCATCCGATACGCTGTCCAGCAAGGTCTTGTTGTTCAAGGCCGGGGCTGAAACTCCCTCCCCGTCCACGCCATGGCAAGCGACGCAGTTCTCCCCGAAGCTCGCCCGGCCGCGCTCGATCCGTCCACTGTTCAAGCGCTCGGCCGCGGCCGCCATGCGCGACGGTTCAAGGATCCAATACAGGCCGAACACGAGGGCCAGGGCGAGCGTCAGCCCGAGCCCGATTCTGAGGTAGCGGTCGTAGTTCTCCCGCATCGGCTAGATGTGTGTTACTTGCGAGGGGTCAAACGCGGATCGGGAGAGGGGCCGACTCGTGTCGACCCACACCTCGCCGTCCTTGATCTCAATGGTGAACAGATCAAGCGGCCGCGGCGCGGGGCCGGCGAGGACCTCGCCGCGCGGATTGAAAATCGACCCGTGACAAGGGCAGTTGAATCGTCCTTCAGCCTCGATCCAGGGGACGGTGCAACCCAGATGCGTGCATCGATGCCACATCGCCAGCAAACCTTCATCGATCCGCGAAATGAAAAACTGCCCGGCGGAGATGTGGTTCACTGTGCCCGGGCCGAATTCCTCCAGTCGGCC
>JAHFAU010000152.1 GCA_023250385.1 Anaerolineales bacterium | reverse complement strand
AGGAGGTCAGGCTGGGGACGAGCGAAGATCTGTACGATCGCCGGCCGCGGCCGGTAATCTGAAACGGCCAGAAATGGAAGACTCGGTCAAACTGCTCTTGACCTACGATCCCCTCCCGAAGCATCGGGAGGAATATTTTCGCTACGTATTGGGGGAGTTCGTCCCGGCCCTCGAGAACCTCGGCCTGACGCTCTGTGAGGCTTGGCATACGGCCTACGGCGAATACCCGCTGCGCTTGACCGGTTTCATCGCCGATGATCGAGAGGCTTTGGAGACCGTGCTCGCCTCGCCGGAGTTCTTGGAGCTGGAAGGTCGGCTGCAAGACTTCGTCATCAACTACAGCCGCAAGATCGTTCCCCAGCAACCGCGCTTTCAGTTCTGAATTCGGCCCCCTCGGTTTGTGATTTCTGTCACAATTCGGACTATCATAGGCTGATCCCTGACCCATGGGTCACCACGATCGCAGGGCAACCAGCCAATAACCCAACCCAGCCAGGGCTGATTTTTTTCTAGATCACTCCGAGGTGCTTGCCAACTTTCTCAAAGGCGGCCAGACCGTGATCCAAATCTTCTCGGCTGTGGGCAGCCGAGATCATGACCCGGATCCGGGCCTTGCCCTGGGCCACGGTGGGGTAGCCAATCGCCATCGCGAAGACTCCCTCTTCAAACAAACTGCGGCTGAACGCTTGAGCTAACTGGGCCTCGCCGAGCATGACCGGTGTGATGGGAGTGGAGCTCGCACCGGTGTCAAAACCCAAGGCGACCATCGCCTGTTTGAAGGTGCGGGTGTTGTCCCACAGCCGCTGCACCAGTTCGTCGGATTCCTCCAGCAGGTCAACCGCCGCCAGGCAGGCGGCCACATCCGGCACCGTCATCGCCGAGGAGAACAGGAACGGCCGGCCGCGCTGGCGCAGCCAATCCACGATAATCTGCCGCCCGGCAACCACGCCCCCGACCACCCCGAAGGCCTTGGAAAGGGTGCCGACCTCCAGGTCTACTTTCCCGTGCAGATTGAAATGATCGACGATTCCGCGACCCCCGTTCCCGAGCACGCCCTCCCCGTGGGCGTCGTCGACCATCAGCAGGTAGTCGAACTCCTGAGCGACGGCCTGAATCTCCGGCAGCGGAGCGATATCTCCGTCCATGCTGAAGACCCCATCGGTCACGATCAGGGCTCGCTTGAATTCCTGTGGGCGCTGCTCCTGAATCACTCCCCGCAATCCGGCGGGATCGGTGTGCGGGTAACGAACGATCTCGGCCCGCGAGAGTCGGGCTCCGTCGATGATGCTGGCATGGTTGAGCTCGTCTGAATAGACCACATCCCCCTTGCCGACCAAGGCCGGGATCACAGCGAGGTTGGCGTTGAACCCGGACTGGAAGGTGATGGCGGCCTCCACCCCCTTAAACGCCGCCAGGTGGGATTCAAGTTTCAGGTGCAGCTCCATGGTGCCGGCGATCGTCCGCACTGCAGCCGGGCCCACTCCATACCGATCGATGGCCGACTTGGCGGCGGCGGTAAGCCGGGGGTGATTGGCGAGGCCGAGGTAGTTGTTCGAACAGAAGTTCAGCACCCGCCGTCCGTCCACCACCAGCCACGCGCCTTGAGGCGAACTGACCGTCCGGATCTGAGTGAACAACCCGGCGGCCTGCAGGTTGGCGATCTCCTCCGATATCCAATCGGTCTTGGTCATGGGCAGCCTCGTAGGTTGGGGCGGGTGGACTGTTTCAGGAGACCAGCAGATTGAACAGCTGGCGGGCCGGGGTTCCGACCAGCAGCCCGAGCAAATTGACTCCCAGCCGTCCGGAAGCGATCAACAGGATCAAAATGATGGGCCCGTAGGGTCGCAGCCTCGCCAGGGTCGCTTGGCCGCTGGCTGGCAGGAAGTAGGCAAGCACCTTCTCTCCGTCCAACGGAGCAATGGGAATCAAGTTGAACAGCAGCAGGATAAGGTTGATGAAAATGAACGTCTGCAGCAATCCGGACAACGAGGGAAGCAGCCGTCCGGCGACGAAAGTCGGCCCTATCAGGCCCGCCTGGAAGGGGAGCGCGGCCAGGATCGCTAGGCCGAGGTTGGAAAGCGGCCCGGCGGCCGCCACCAACATCATCCCAGCCGGAGTTCGCCGCTGCAAGGCGTTAGGGTTGACCGGGACGGGCTTGGCCCAGCCGAATCCAGCGACCAGCAACATGAGGGAACCCAGCACATCGAGATGGCGGAGAGGGTTTAGCGAGAGGCGGCCTGCCCGGCGGGGGGTGTCGTCTCCGAGCCGATCGGCCGTCCAGGCATGCGCAAATTCGTGAATGGTGAAGGCGATGACTAGGGTGACGGCTCGGGAGAGGAAGTCCGGCAGGCTCCCAGTTAGCACAGCGGGCGGATTATACCATCCGGGTGCTGCGCGGCGGTCGAGCACGCGGCCGCGCCGATGAGCGCGCGGCGGGCGGCTATACAGTTATGCACCCTGGGTGCAGGCCGCGCAGCAGAGAAGGTCGTCAATGGCCGGGGTATAATGCCGCCACCCGGCCGGAGGGCCGTTTTCGTTGCTGGTAGAACTTCAAGTAGATGACATTGTCCGGCTGCGAAAGCCCCATCCGTGCGGGGGGACCGACTGGCGGGTCGTCCGCCTCGGAGCGGACATCGGTCTCAAGTGCCAGAACTGCGGGCGCAGGATCCTGCTGCCGCGGCGCGAACTGGCTCGGCGCATGAAGGGCTGGGTGGAGAAGGCGGCCAGCACGACGGCTGGCCAGAGTTAAGGCGCGGCCTTAAGCAGAACGGCCGGCCTCAGCAGCGCAACTTGGCCGGCGCTTCCTCTTGATTTGATGTCCTCAGGACCGGCGCGGGTTACACGTTGGCGATAACGTTGCTGAACATGTTCCCGACGCTCGAGCCGAAGAGGGCGAGGAGCACGATCACCGCCAGTCCTACCAGAAGTATCAGCAGCGCGTACTCCACCAACCCCTGACCGCTCGAGGAAGAAAAAAGCATAAATGCCCTCGATAAACGGGATGATTGGAATCGAGTATAGGCGATCCCTTAACCGGCGCAATAGTCCAAGAAGCATAGCGCTTAGGCTCGCTTCAGCATGCCGTACCTAGTGCGTGCCGACGAAATCGACGGGCGCTACGAAAAGGACTATTCTCCAAGCTCAAACCGCGGCTGGGCTGAGGCGGACCGTCGGGAATCGGCTTGAGCCCCGCCGTACTTCGGACACTGGCCGCACCTAGCACATCCCCTAATCCCTTGTTGCACCGGAGGGTGGCATGACCTATACCGCGATCAAGACCGAGATCCACGGCCGGGCCGGCCTGGTCCAAATTCACCGGCCCGAGGCGCTGAACGCACTCAACGCAACCGTGATGGAGGAATTGGCCAGCGCGCTGGCCGGCTTCGACGCTGATCCGCAGGTCGGGGCCATGGTGCTGACCGGCGACGAGCGCGCCTTTGCCTCCGGGGCTGACATCAAGGAGATGGCGGAGGCTTCGGCGGTGGACATGCTGACCGCCGATCGAATTGCGCGCTGGGACCGCATCCGGGGGGTCAAGAAGCCGGTGATCGGCGCGGTCTCGGGCTGGTGTTTAGGTGGAGGGAATGAACTGGCGATGCTGTGCGACATGATCGTGGCTTCCGAGACCGCCCGGTTTGGCCAGCCGGAAATCAACCTGGGTGTGATGCCGGGCGCGGGTGGGA
>JAHFAU010000151.1 GCA_023250385.1 Anaerolineales bacterium | reverse complement strand
CCCGACAGAGCAAGCGGCCAGCCCGGCGACCGGGTGATCCGGGCGCTGATTGTGGATGACAGCCCACGATTTCGGGTGGAACTGCGCGGGCTGCTCGAGCTTGAGAACATTCAGGTCGTTGGCGAGGCGGGCAACGGCTGGGAGGCTCTGTCCCTGACCGAGTCGTTGAACCCGGACATCATCCTCATGGACCAGAACATGCCGGCCCTGTCGGGCATCGACGCCACTCGACGGATCAAGCAGGCCAAGCCCGATCGGAGGGTGCTCTTCGTCGCCGCGGAAGAGGCCTGGCGCCAGGAGGCGATGCGGGCTGGCGCAGAGGCTTATTTTGTCAAAGGCGAAGCGTACGACCAGCTGATCCGGGCAATCCATCAACCCGGACTTGGCGGCGCCCTCCAATGGGAGCTCGATGGCCGCCGGCATCGCCGGGTGCTCGTGCGTCGGGTAGCGCTGACCTTGGGTGGCTTGGCCGTCTTCGCGCTGGTCTTGGTCGTGTTCCCGCTGCCGTCGAATTGGTTCCCGGCGATTGCACTGATCTTGGCAAGTTTCTCACTCGTGCTCTATCTGGTAGGAGGAGATTGACATGGATGGCGGAGATCAACTAACCCTCGCCCAGGCTGCGGACTTCGAGGACAGCCGCAGACCGATCATCCGGCTGGTTCTCATTATGGCGGCCATCCTGATCATGGTTCTTCCCTTCGTGACCACCTTTAACGAGTTTCTCACCCGGATTGTGGAGACGACTGGGCTGGATCGCATCCTGACCGATTGGGTCGTCCCGGTGGAGGCCCGCATGTTGGCCGTGATCCTGGGACTGCTGGGGATCTCTTCTCAGGTCTCAACCTCCACGATCTACCTCGACAAAGGCGGGTTCTTCCTCCCGGTCTACATTTCCTGGAACTGCGTGGGGTGGCAGTCTTTCATCTTGTTCGCGGTGACCTTGGCCACCGGCATCCAGGGTCCGTTCAGCCGGGCCTCCAAGTTCGAGGCCATCACCGTTGGACTGCTGGGGACGTTCCTAGTCAACCTGCTGCGGATCGCCTCGGTGGCGGTCGTTGCCTACTATTTCGGGACGATGCCGGCGGTCATTTACCACGACTACGGGGGCACGGTGGTTATCCTGCTGTGGCTGTTCGGCTATTGGTGGTTCAGCCATGGCTGGCTGCTGGAGCCGCTGGAGGAGCTGCCCGAAACCGGCATTCAAGAGCCGTTCTTGCGGGACATCTATCAGGGCAAGCAGGGAGAGCGCCGAGAGCCATTCTGGCGCCGTCTAATCGCATGGAAACGGTAGACCAAGGTCCTAGGACCGAAGTAGGACTCCAAATGGCGAGCTGTAAGGCGCCTGTAAACTCCCTCGGCTCCGTGCTGATCTATGCTGAAGCCAAGGTTGATCTCCTCCAGCCGGAGGTTTGCAGGGTGAGCCGAAGCTCAATTTGCCTCGAATCGATCCAAAGCCTGTCAACGGGTGCCAAGCGCCCGTCCTATGGGAGCGCGATTTGACTCAGCAACCCAACGATAAGCCATCCGCGGGCAAGATCTTGATCACCGGCGGCTGCGGCTTCATCGGCAGCAACCTCGCCAGGCACTATTTGGACAAGGGATGGGAGGTCGTCGCCTACGACAACTTCACTCGGCCGGGGGCAGACAGCAACGCGGCCTGGCTCGAGGCCCAGTCGGGTGGGCGTCTGGCCATCGTCGTGGGCGACATCCGCGACTATGAATCGCTCTGCGAGGCGATGCAGGGTGTGGACGTGGTGGCGCACCTGGCCGCACAGGTTGCGGTCACCAGCTCGGTGCAGAACCCACGGAATGACTTCCTCATCAATGCGCTCGGCGGGTTCAACGTGCTGGAGGCAGCCCGGAACTGCGGCGCGAGCCCGATTGTGCTCTATGCCTCGACCAACAAAGTGTACGGTGCCCTGGAGCGAGTTCGGGTGAGTGCCGACATGCACCGCTATTCACTGCCAGACCTCCCGGCGGGCGTGCACGAGGCTTTTCCGATCGATCTCCACTCACCCTATGGCTGCTCCAAGGGAGCGATCGACCTGTACATGCTTGATTACGCCCGCATCTATGGGCTCAAGACGGTTGTGTTTCGCCAGTCCTGCATCTATGGCCCGCGCCAATTCGGGATCGAGGACCAGGGCTGGGTGGCGCACTTTGTCATCTCGGCCACCCTCGGGCGACCGATAACGATCTATGGCGATGGTAAACAGGTGCGGGACATCCTGCACGTGTCCGACCTGATCCGGGCTTTTGAGCGCGCGATCGAGCGGATCGAAATCTGCCGGGGCCAGGCCTACAACCTGGGCGGTGGGCCGCAGAACGCATTGTCGCTGCTCGAACTAATCGAGCGGCTGCGGTCGCCGCACAACCCGTCAATCGCAATCGAATTCGGCGACTGGCGCCCCGGGGATCAGAAGGTGTACGTCTCGGACTTGCGCAAGGCGAAACGGGATCTGGGATGGGAGCCTCGGATCGGAGTTGAGCAGGGCCTTGACGACCTGCGAAGCTGGGTAGACGCCAATCGTGAATTGTTCGAAGGCGGCGTGCCGGCTCGGATTGACCCAGACTCCCCCAGAGCCCGCAGGTCGCTCCAGGAGGCCGCACGGAATACAGCGCCAGGCAGCAGAACTCTTCCGGATCGACCCGAGTTGGTTGAAGCCGGATCGAAGGCCCTTATGGAACCCGTCCCAGGTGATCATCCGGTGCTTCTTCCGAGTTTGAGCGCCGCCGAAAGAACGGCCCGCATGAAGGCAGTCCGTCCGGCAGCTAAGGAAACCCCCCGTTGAACAAACCGCTCAAGATCGCCGTCTTCCATTGCGGGTTCGCTTACAGCGGCGGAGGGGAGCGCCTGGTTCTCGAGGAGGTCCTTGGCCTGCGGCGGCTCGGGCATGATGTTGTGTGCTACGCCCCGACCCTGGACCGACAGGCCTGCTTCCCAGATCTGATCGCGGCCGTCGGGGTCAGGACTTTCCTGCCGCAGCTCCATAAAGGATTTCCGCTGCGCGACGCGCTCTCAATGGTGATGAGCAGTTTGCTCGCGCCGCTAATGGCCCTTCGCTTTCGCAGGATGGACGTCTTCATCGGCGCCAACCAACCCGGGGCCTGGATCGCCTACTGCATGGGCAAAGTGCTCGGCAAGCCCTACATTATCTATTTGAACCAACCCAATCGACTTATCCACCCGCGGCAGATCGACAAAGAGACCGGTTGGCTGACGAAGCAGGATTACCACGTGCTGGACGTCATCATCCAGAAGATCCGGCGCTTCGTCGGCTGGGCCGACCGGGTTTCCACCGAGCACGCCAAGTTCGCGCTGGCGAACGGCGGGTACATTGCCGGAGTGATCGAAGAGATTTACGGTCGGGAACTGGTGCACTGTCCGGCAGGCTGTCACCCGCAATCCGGCCGGGTGCTCCGGTTGAGCCCCGAAGCGGCCTTCGAAGGGGCCTTCAAACTGGGCGATCAGGTCATTGAGAAACCCTACGTCTTGATCACCAACCGGCATGAGCCGCAGAAGAAATTCGAGTACGTGATCGAAGCGATGGCGAGCATCAAGCCGTTGATTCCGGGCGCGATGTTGGTGATCCCCGGGCCTTTCACGACTCACACTCCGAAACTGATCGAGCTGGCCCGGGCGCTTGGAACCGACGATCGGGCGTTGTTCCTGGGTCAGATCTCGGAAGCCGATCTGCAGCGGCTGTATCGAGAGGCCGCCGTGTACTGCTACCCGG
>JAHFAU010000055.1 GCA_023250385.1 Anaerolineales bacterium | reverse complement strand
CCAAATCGAAGCCTGCAGCGGCTGAATCGTCTCGTCCACGACCCTCAGCAGAGCCTGGCTCACGTCTTCCAGTTCCACTTCCTCCTGCACCGTGCCGCTGAAGGCTGCCAGGGCCCGGGCCGCGTTGTACCGCCGGCGGTAGAAGCGCCGGTCGATGACCGCCTGGATTCGTTGGCGCAGCGGGTTGAACAGCGCCGCGACGCCGAGAGTGGTTCCGACGATGGCCAGCTGGTCACCCTGTCCGGTTACTCCGTAGAACATAGTCTGGAGCAGTGCCACGCCGCCCAGGTACAGCAGCACCAGGGTGCCCGTCAGCGCAACGTAGACGAGAGTGCGGTTGATGAGGACGTCGATATCCCACAGCCGGTAGCGCAGGATCGCGACGACGAACGAAGCCGGAAAGATCAAGAGGGCGAGGGTGAAGCCGGTAAGACCGACTAGGCGGAAGACGAAGGAGAAGGCAAACAGCGAGGGCCCAATCCGCTGGTACAGAATGTTGGGGACCTCCGGGTCACTCAGCGCGGGAAGGATCACGAAGGGCAGGAAATAACCGAAAGGGCCCAGTACGGCCAGCACGAGTCCAAGGATGGCCCATTTGGTCTGCTGGCGCTGCAGCGGACTCGAGACCTCGAGGTAACGGTGCAGTTGGGCGAAGAGGCCGACGCCCGACCAAACGACCAGCACCAGCAGCTGTAGCGGAATTGGCCACGCCGCGAGGCTCAACGCCGACTTGGGCAGAAAGATGGCGAACAACAACAACCCGGCCCAGGTAAGGACCATGAGCCGAGTCCAGCGCGGGATGAATCGCCCGTCCGGGAAGAGGTAGAGCAGGCTCAGCCCGGTGACCAGGCCGATATAGGTCACCACACCCACCAGCAAGTGCACAGCGGGTGAGGCGTTGCCAAAGGGGTAAATCAGAGAGAGCGGCAATAAAGCTCCGTTGCAGACCAACGCGAAAGCAAGCGCCAAGGCGATCCACTCATCCGACCGGCGCCAAAATACGATGGCCCCGATGATCAGGTGGGCTGCGACGACCAGCAGGTAGAGACCGGTGAGGTAGGTGCCGTAGCCGGCCAGCGTCCAGCCGAGGTCGGTCACCGATCGTACGTCGACGCCGGCGATCAGGCGGGCATACAGGCCAGGCACGCCTAGCCCAACCAAGCCAATGACCAAGACGGTCACCGCCACCCAGGCCACACGGGCGCTGAGCAAGCGCTTGTCCTGCGAGGGCTGCGAAGCGGCTAAGCTTGCGTTCGTCAAAGTCAAGTGATGCCTCCCTTATTGAAGCGTCTGAAGGTATAGCCAGATGGCGCGCAATTCTTCATCAGTCAGCTTGCCCACCCGCTTCCACGGCATCAAGCTAGGATTCAGGTCCGCACCGCGGGGCCGTACGCCCGTCCTCACGGCGCGAATGAAGTCGGCCTCGTTCCACTCTGCCAGGTCGCCCGCTCCAGTAAGGTCTAAGCCCGCTCCCGCTGCCGACCTGCCGGTCAGGTCGGCACCATGGCAGATCGTGCAGGCTGTGGTCAGGTATTTGCCGTATTGGGCATTGACGCCTGGTTCGGGGGTCGGGGGGCGCGGAGCTTGGTGGTCAATTACCTCGGCCGGGATCAGGGAGGAATTGCTCAGGATCGTGAGTTGGTAGAAAAGACCTAAGTCCCTCTTGGGAAGCTCATTATCAACCGGAGGTAAGCTCTTAAGATAGGCGATGAGGGCCCCCAGGTCTGCGTCCCCGATGTAGTAAAACGAGTTGGAGGGCATCGTGATCAAAGGCCGGCCCTCTTGATTTACGCCATGGCGAATGGCCCGCACCCAATCGGAGTCGCTGAACTCGCCGCCGATACCACCCGCGCCGGCGGTCAAGTTCTTGGCTGAGACCGTTCCACTCAAAGGATCGTTGAATTGGGTTTTGCCCGCCAGGTCCTCCCCGTGGCACTCCTGACAGAAGAGGATCGTGCTCACCAGATGCCGTCCGCGCTCGATCGCGGCAGGATCGCTGGGAACCTCGATCGGCTCGACGGGAACGTCGTAGGTCTTCTTCAACCGCGCCTCCACGCTGCGATTGACGAACGTGGCTGCCAGCACCAAGAGTGCCACCAGGCTGGCGATCAGGATCAGCAAATACTTAAGCGCTCGCGGGACTCGCATGCCAGCGCCCTAAGGCTGCGAGGCTGATTCGATCGGTGTCGGCGCGACGCCAGCGGCTGGTCGCTCCAGCAGCAGCTTACCGGCCCGCCTGGCGTGGGTCAGCCCGATCCAGACGAGTATGACTGCACTGACTGGATGCAGCGCAGCGATCCAGGGCAAGTCCTGCTTTAGCTCAGGAAGTGTTGTATGAAACATATAGAAGAGCAGCAGGGTCACCAGCCAGGCCGTGAGCCGGCGCGGGATCCACGCCAGGAGGCCAAGGACGATGGTGATGGGCACGATGTACCCAACTGCATAGCCGAAAGCCTTGTGGATCTCCCAATAACTCCGGTTGGCGAATACGGCCATCCCGGCCATATAGATGGTCCCCAAGAAGCCGGCAAGCGCAAGCCAGGCGACGGCAATGTAGGCGTAACGAGCTATCTTGCGCATGGGTTTCCTCCTCTAACGGTGACCTGAGGGCCTGAACCCTCGCATTCTAACCCTGCATCCTGCGGAGCAATTGTTTCGAGCGCCTCCGCGATCAATTCCCAAGAGAAACTAGAACGGCTTGAACATCATCAGCCAGAGAATGACGACTATGCCTCCGATTCCGACCACCGCTACCAGTCCCGGTCGGAGGGTGGCCTGGACGGCGTAGATCTCTTCCGGGCTGGCGGGCGGGAGCGCAGGACGGTCTTTCCCGCCTTCGAAATAGCGCAGGCCCAGCACCTTGCGCAGCTGGTGAAAGTGCGCCCGGCTCGTCCAACCCAGGTAGGCGCTTATCCCCAGCAAGATCAGGAGAGAGGTCCAAATCCATCCCTCACCCCACCAGCGGCCGGAGAAACCGGCCACGACCCCGCTCACGAAAAGAATCAAGAATGAGATCGCAAACGCCGGCCAGCTGTTCCCTGAGAGATCCAACAGCGCCCGCATCCGATCGAGGTCTCGCTGCCGGCGCAGCAAGAAAGTCATCGTGGTCGTTCCGCCATGGGCGAGCATGAACCCCATAACGCCGAACACGTGCAGGAAAACTAGCCACTTGTAAAGCACTCGCCGGCCTCGCTAGAGCGGTTTGAACATCATCAGCCACAGTATCGCAGCCAGTGTGCCAACCCCAGCCACTGTGAAAAACATCGGACTCAGAAAAAAGCGCCGAAGCGAAGCCTGCCGAGTCTGCTGCGCTGCCGGCAGTTTCGTAACGACCGGCTGGTCGGCTTTCCGGAATCCCTCGAAGAGCCAGGCCCGGCCCAAACGGTTCATGAGAATCCCGAGCCCCAGCAGCAGGCCCAAAGCAACCCAGATCCAGCCATCGTTCCACCAACGGCCCATGAAGCCTAAGAGAATTCCGCTGAGAACAAGCACGGTCAGAGCGTAAGGAGCAACGTAGTAAGCAAGGGTCATCACTTCAGCGAACGCGTTGATTCGCTCTGGCAGTTGCTCCCGCTTGAAGGCGAAGGTGACACTCGCCACCGCTCCGTGGAAGAGCAGGTACACGAGTGCACTGAGCACGTGCACGAATTGGACGATGTCGTACATAGCGGCGGCTAAGGCCTCATACGGCTTCCACAGTCTTCACTGCAGAGCGATCAGAACGGCTTGAACATCATAAGCCAGAGGATGATGCCCAGACCCACGACTCCAATCACGGTAAGCAACATTGGGCGACCCACCGCAAGCAGTCCGGCCAGCTCCTCTGGCGAAGCTGGTTGAGCAAAGGGCTTCTCTTTCTTCGTCGGTGGGGCATGGCCCTGGGGGTCGATCGCGTGCCACAACCGGTCATGGTATGGCCGGCCGAATCCGGACATCGGGAAACTAATTGCTAGAAACAATCCGATCGCCAGCCAAATCCAGGTCTGGTTCCACCAATGCCCCATGAACCCCATCACGATCCCGCTGATAAACAGGATCCCGAGCGGAAGCGCCATCCACTTCGTGGCGAAGTCACGAATCGTGAGCAAGCTTTTGACCTGCTTCGCATCCCGCTCGCGCTTAAGCGCGAACATCACGGCGGCCGTGGCACCGTGTATCAGGAAGAAAACGAAGGCGCTGAATACATGGAGAAAGACGAGGACCCTATACATCATCAATTCCCTCTCGTACTGCCCAGCTTAAGGGCCGAACGTCCAAGAAACGTTACGGATATCTGATCGCTTACTATTTCGTAGCGGAATGGCCTTAGAATCCACTTGTGGCGAAGCGGGAATTGAGGCTTTTGCTCCTGGGACCTCCCAGGGTGGAGCTGGACGGTTCAGCTCTGGTGGTCGACACTCGCAAGGCGACCGCTCTGTTGATCTACTTGGCAGTCACGGGGCAGGCGCACCGCCGCGAGAGCCTGGCCGCGATGTTCTGGCCGGAGAGTGACTCTGCCCATGCAAAGGCCGCTCTGCGCAGAACCCTTTCATCACTGCGCAAGGCTCTGAACGGAGAATGGCTGGAGATCAGCCGGGATCAGCTGGCGGTGGAGCCGGCCTGGTTGGACACCCAGGCTTTCGCCCAGCTGCTCGAGAGCACTCTCGGCCACGGCCATCTGGCCAGCGAGGCTTGCGGCCGGTGTATTGAGCCGCTCAGTCAAGCACTGGAGCTCTACCGGGGCAACTTCATGGCAGGCTTCACTCTGCCGGACAGTCCCCAGTTCGACGAGTGGCAGTACCTTACCGAGCAAACGCTCCTGAGAAAGTGCACAGAGGCGCTGCAGCGCCTATCGGCGGCCCATCAATCGGCAGGCAATTTTGAGCAGGCGCTCGAGGCGGCCGATCGCCTGCTTGGGCTGGATTCGTTGAACGAGACCGCCCACCGGCAACTCATGAGGCTCTATGTCAGCCTGGGCCGGCGCGAGCTGGCATTGAAACAGTATCGGGACTGCGTTCGAGTGCTGCAAGCTGAACTGGGTGGACCGCCCTTAGAAGAGACGGTCGACCTCTATGAACGCATCCGGGCCGGCGAGTTAACCGAGCCGGTACTCAGGCAGGTTCCCACCGTGGGTGCCGCCGAACCGGGTCCGACACCACTCGTGGGGCGGGAACCCGAACTGCGCGAAATCCAGGTCTGGTACCGAACGGTCGAGCGAAGCTGCAAGCTGATGATCGTGGCCGGCGAGGCTGGAGTTGGAAAGTCCCGGCTGGCCGAGGAATTCTTGAGGAGTGTCTTAGAGCTGGGCGCGAAGGTTCTCCAGGCACGATGTTACGAAGGGGAAACCACTTTTGCTTTCCGACCCTGGATCGATGCATTGCGCGGCGAGATCGGGAAAGGGGAGGGGTTTCGAGGGCTGGCTGGTCTGTCGTCGGTTTGGCTGGCCGAAGCCGCCCGGTTGCTGCCGGAAATATACGAGCTGATCCCTGATCTTCCTCACGCCAGTCAGGCCCAAGGTGCCGCGGGCCACGACCGGTTCTTGGATGGGCTGGTATGGCTCTTGGGGACTTTGGCGAAAAGCCGACCCTCAGGGGTCGTGTTCTTGGACGACCTGCAGTGGGCAGACGAGGCGACCCTTGAACTCCTGGCCTACTTGTTGCGACGCGGTCCAGAGCAGCCGTTCATGCTGCTGGCAGGCTGGCGAAGTGACTCCGCCTTAAACCAACAAAGGCTGCAGAAGTGGGTCGCGACTCTTCCGTCCGCCTCGTTCGGAATCACTCGGCTCGGGCGATTGAGCGAGTCGCAAGTGATCGAGTTGGTGCGGCGGACCGGCTTGACTGGCTCTCCTGCCAGCGGCCGGAGACTCTACGAAGAGACGGAGGGGCTTCCGCTATTTATCGCGGAATACCTGCGAGCGAGGGAGCGAGAGGGAACCGAGCCTGAGTGGAGCGTCCCGGCCTCGATCCGCCAGATCCTCGCGGAGCGACTGACAAGGATCTCCAGCAGCTGTCGGCAGCTCTTGGGGGCCGCGGCAGTCATCGGCCGCTCCTTCGAGTACGAAACGCTACGGTCGGTCAGTGGTCGGACCCCGGAAGAGACTGTCGCCGGTCTCGAAGAGCTGCTGGCGACCGGTCTGATCCGGGAATACCGCGAGCAACGCGCGCCGCTGGGTCCGTCGTATGACTTCACTCATGAGAAACTGCGGGAGGCCGCGCTGGCCGAGACGACTCAGGCCAGACAGCGCTTGCTCCACGGACGGGTGGCCAAGGCCCTTGAGCGGGGAAGACCGCAGGGAGCGATGGCGGCCCGGATCGCGCGGCACCACGAACTGGCCGGCCAGGAGCTGGAAGCGGCCGAATTCTACGTGCGGGCGGGTGACCATGCCCGCGGCCTCTATGCCAATGAGCAGGCGCTCGTACACTACCGCAGCGGGTTGGCCTTGGGATATCCCGATGTCGGCCGGCTGCACGAAGCAATCGGAGATCTGCTGACGCTTATCGGTGACTACAGTGGGTCAGTCCAGCATTATGAAGCCGCGCTCGCCTACGCGGCGAATGGCGCAATTGCTCGCCTGGAGCATAGGCTGGGGGGAGTTTACGATCGCTGGGGAAGATGGGAGCGGGCGGAATCACACTTCTCGGCCGGATTGCAGGCCGCCGCCGGAAGCCAACGGCCCCCGATTCTTGCCGACTGGAGCCTGAGCCTGCACCGCCGAGGCCGGCGAGAGCAGGCACAACAGTTGATTCAGGAGGCCTTAGCCGAAGCAGAACGGGCAGGCGATGCTCGGGCTCTGGCGCAATGCCACAACATCATGGGAATCTTCGCCCGGTCTCGGGGAGATCCGTTGGCTGCCCGGGAGCATTTGCACTACAGCTTGGAATATGGGGTCTCGGTCGACGATCGGAGCGCGCAGGCTGCGGCGCTTAACAATCTATCACTTGCCTTGGCCGACGCGGAGCAACTCGAACAAGCCATTGCAACGGCTCGGCAAGCGATCGAACTCAGCGAATCAGTGCGTGATCGTCACCGCTCGGCTGCCCTGCAAAGCAACCTTGCTGATTTGCTGCATCGGGCAGGGCAGGAGCAGCAGGCACGCGAACACCTTCGGCGGTCGGCCGAGTTGTTTGCTGAGGTGGGGATCGAAAAGAATCAATTCGAGCCAGAGATCTGGAAGCTGGTGGAGTGGTAAGCGGGAGCCGCGGGGAAAGGTCGGCTGTGAGTTAGCGAGTTAACTGCCACTCGAACAAGGCAGCGGCGACCCAGGTGGGTGGAGGGGAGGCATACAAATCGGTTGCGTCGGTGAAGCTCAGGTCGAGAATCTTCCCCTGCATCGGACCGCGCAGATAGCGGAAAACTTGGCCCGCGTCGCGCCCATCACTCTTGGCCGACACGCAGTGCTGGTTGTATCCCCAGTAGTCTCCTTTCGCCAACAGCCCCATTCCATCCCCGATTACCTGGCGCGCCAGCTCGAGGCCCCCCTCCTGGGGGTGCAGCGATTCTTCAGGCGCATCGCCGTATCCGATTCCATGATGGAACGGATCCACGGTCGAGACCAGGGCAGCGCCTTCCGCCTCCCGGGCCAGCTCATCGATCCCAGGTAGCCGCTCGGGCTTCCCGCCGGCCAAGTAGGGATAGCGCTCGATCACCTTCGGGCCAGAGATCCCGCGCCGCCGGGTCTCGGCTTTCCAGAAATGGCGGAAGCTGTACAGGGCGTGATCGTTCAGCCACTCGGCGCGGCCCGTGATCCCGGGGCCTTGAATGCCCCAGAACTCTTCACGGCTGGGATCACCCCCATTCGCGACTCGGATGCGAGCCGCCTCCATCTCATCCGTGAAGGCATGCAGCACACTGACTGCGATCACCCGGTCGGCGCCGGAGTCGAGGCAGGCATGCACCGCGGCGGCGATTTGGTGCCCGCAGTCGGCTACCCCGGCGTGCGGAAAGACGACTACCCCATCGGCTGCCAGGGTCGCCGACAGGTCCCAGGCCCGGGCCTGGTCGAGCAGTTCCAGGGTGCCTGCTTCGCCAAGCGCCTCATGCTCCGCCCGATACAGGCGGTGGATATCGTCGCGGAGTTGCTTTCGATCCAGCTGCATCGCTGGGGAGAGCCTCCAGGGGATGAGGCTTCAGGTGGGCGCGGAGGGGCTCGAACCCCCGACCTCACGGATGTGAACCGTGCGCTCTAACCAGCTGAGCTACGCGCCCGCCGAGCTGGATTATAGCAGGGGCCGAGACGGCCGGATGCTATAATGCGCCGGCTCCCCAGCCGGGAGCATTGATCGACACCTCCTCCATCTCGGACCTCGATGCGAAATCACACTTCGGAGCCCATCAGCGGGCCGGATCAAGTCAGCAGAGCACGCCGGAGGCGGGCCGGCCGGCGGCTGAGCCAACTGCAGGCCGACGAGCGCGAGGCCTATCTGGACGTCCTGGCAGCTGCAGTCACACCGGGTGCGGGTTATTTCGTCTGGGCGTTGGTGTCGGGCACGCTCATCGGATTGGGCTTCCGACTCGACCAGCAAGCGCTGCTGGTGGCCGGCGCATTGCTCGCGCCCCGGCTGGGGCCGCTGGCCGGACTCTCGCTGGCGGCGGTCTCCGGGTCGCCTCGCTTCTTTCTCCGCATGCTGGCGGCGCTTGCCCTGGGCCTCGCTCTGGCCGGGATGGGGGCAGTCGCAAGCTTCAGTCTTGCGACGGCAGGCAACTCTGACCCGCTCCTGCCCTACGCCCACAGCGAACTGAACCTGCTTGACTTTGGCTTGGCCGTTGTTGGGGCAGTCAGGATGGCTGCCAGCCTGATCAACCGTGAACATGTCGATCGGTTGGCAAGCGTGGCGGTGGCGTACGAAGTTTTCCTTCCGCTCGGGGCAGCGGCCGCCGGAGTTGTCCAAGCGGCGCCTGAGTTGACGGGGGGTGGCTTGCTGTCGCTGGGGCTGCATCTGACTTGGGCGGTGGCCGCCGGCCTGCTCACTATGCTGATCCTCGGGCTTCGTCCGCTCACCGGCGGAGGCCGGTCGCTCGGCGCGGCGGTCGGCTTGATCGGGCTGCTGGGGTTGGTGTCGGCGGCCGGGCTCGGGACCTCGGTCCTGGCCGCATTGCCGACTCCAACACCGACCCCCACGCTTACTCCCACGGCAACCACGACCCCGACCTCGACTGGCACTGCCACTCCAACGCCGACCAACACGTCCACCTCTACTCCGACCTCCACGCCAACGGTCACCCCAACCGCCACTTCCACGCCGCCCTCGGCGATTGTGCTCGGCACCGGTGAACAGGGTGCGATTCTGAGAGATGCGCCGGAAGGCGCGCCGATCGGATTTGTGGCGGAAGGTGAGCAGTTGCTGGTGCTGGCCGGCCCGGACTTGCGCGCCACCGGGTTCTGGTGGCTGGTGTTAAAGGAAGACGGATCGCAGGGCTGGCTGGTGGGGGAGTTTCTGGCGACCGTAACGCCGACCCCCTGAAAGCGTAGCGCCATCGCGGCTACCCCGGAGCCGAGCGGCGGCCCGAGGGAACGGTTATGGGGCGAGGGTCAGCCCGGTTCGGGTTCCAGTTGAACGATGATCCCCTCGTTGGCCCGCAAGCCGCAGTCGCTGAGCAGGATGTGCTCCTCCCGGTCCAACCAGGTTGAGAGCAAGACTCGACCCGGCCGTTGATCGGCCAACGCCAGCACCCGTTCTTTTGCGCCGAAGTTTAGTGCGACTAGCAAAGTTTGATCGCCATGCGTACGGTAATAGACATAGCTGTCGTCCGGCGCCCCGGCTGCTGGGCGATAAGATCCCTCCCGCAGCGCAGGAGATGTTCGGCGCAGCTTCAATAGCTTCCGGTAGAGATTGAGCACCGACCGCGGTTGCTGCAACTGGGCCTGCACGTTGCGCTCTCGATAGTCCGGGTGGATGGGTAACCAGGTTTCAGGGCTGTCCGGCCTCATCCTCGGCGGGGTGAAGCCAGCTCCGGGTGTCGCGTCCCACTGCATGGGGGTGCGCGCCGGATCTCGGGAGTGATAGGGCAGTCCAGAACTTTCCGGCCACGGGTCCCGTCGCCGGTGGGCTGGAATCGGCCCATCCAGCATGCCGATCTCGTCGCCGTAGTAGATGAATGGGGCCCCGCGCAGGGTGAGCAGCAGCATGGCCGCCACCCTGGCCTGGGCCTCTCCCAGGCGGGAGGCCAGGCGCGGCTCGTCGTGGCTTCCCAGAACGAGGGTTGAATGTCCACCCGGCGGGAGGCTGGCCTCGAAGCCCTCCACATGCTCTCGAATCAGCCGCGCATCCCATGCCAAGTTGAGCAGGCTGAAGTTGAGCACCAGGTGAAGCTCGTCGTGCTGGCCGTAATAGCCGGCGCCAAGCGCCGTATCCATGGTGTACACCTCTCCCACCATCACCCGATCACCGGCGTAGCCGTCGAGCAGCACTCGCCATTCGCGCAGCAGCCCGTGCACTTCGGGCTGGTCGGCGCTGTAGCGTCGATCCTGCCAGCCGGCGGGGCCCATATCCTTGCCCAAGGGAGGCTCGAGCCGCACCGGGTCGTCCCGGAAGAAGCTGTCCTTGATAATCGGCAGGATTGCGTCCACTCGGAAGCCGTCAACCTCCCGGTCCAGCCAGAACCGCAACACCGCCTGCATCGCCTGGCGCACCTCCGGATTGCGCCAATTCAGGTCCGGCTGTTGCTTCAGAAAGCTGTGCAGATAGAACTGCTGAGTGGCCGGGTCCCATTCCCAGGCCGGGCCGGAAAAGTAGCTGAGCCAGTTGATTGTATGAAAGCACTGCACCTCCCATACACTGGGATTGTCGAAGTCCTAGTCAGTGCACAGGAGGTGCAGGATGTTCCATTCAGATTATACGGTCGGTTGTGATGCCCACAAGCACTTCTCGCTCTTCGCGGTTCTCGACGGGAA
>JAHFAU010000150.1 GCA_023250385.1 Anaerolineales bacterium | reverse complement strand
CAAGTTCCAGTTCCAGAACTCTGGCGGCGGCAGTGCTACGGCCTCAGAAGTCAAGGGCTTGCGCATTCTGGTCTTCCGGGCCGACGCCTTCGAGGCCGCCGAAAGCATCGAGGACACTGCAGACACGACAACCACTTCCACCTCGCCGGTGGTGAAGAGCTTACTCACCACCGCGGCTCTCACGGCCGCACGGGATTATCTGGTCGTGCAGTCTCAATACGTGCACGACGCGGATTCCACGACCACCCACCAAGAGCTCGCCGATTTCAGGCGGAGTGGTACAGTCCTCTCCGACCAAGAGCACACGATCAATGTCAATGACAACTATCAGTTTGCGTCGGCCTCGGTCCACGCCCTGAACACCGCCGTGAGCCAGACTTACGAGAATCGGTACTGGACCAATAATACCGTGGCGACGCACTCGAAAGAGTCTGTCATTCACGTGCTCCGCTACAAAGAACCCGGCACCAGCTTGGGACCCGAGGAGTGATTTGAGGACCTCTAATTCTTGAGGCCGAAATGCAATGGCTGACCTAAGAGTACTGCTCTGCGACGACGATCCTGACCTGCTCGGCTTGCTGACCCGGCGAGTGGAGAAAATGGGATTCGAGCACGATGTCGCCAGCGACGGCCGGCTGGCCATTTCGCTGGTCGAGAAGAGCAGCTTTGACGTGATTGTGACCGATATCTATATGCCGGAGGCCACCGGCCTGGAAGTGCTGCAATTCGCCAAGCAGCGCGATCCGGATATCCAGGTGGTGATCATCACCTCATCCGCCACCCTCGACAATGCCATCGATGCCCTCAACCACGGCGCCTTCGGGTATCTCACCAAGCCATTCGATCACTTGATCGTGTTCGATAACATGGTCTCTCGAGCTGCGGAGTACCGCCGATTGCTGGTTGCCAACAAGCACAAGGCTGAAGCCCAGAGGCGGCGCGGCGACATGCTCGAAGACGAGGTGGCTCAGCGAGTTCAACAGATTCAGAAGAAGCAGAAGGGACTGCTGGATCTATTGGGGTCCCTGCCGGACGGGATTCTGGTGGTCGAAGAGGGCGGCAAGGTCGCGCTCAGCAGCCCGGTCGGCGAACGGTGGTTGACCCGAGACGCGAAGGCTGGACAGCAGCCAATCCACGCATTTATTTCCCAGGTTAATTCCTCGGGGGCCGAGCGCACTGCGAAGGTGCGGGTTGAGGACCACGACTTGCAGCTCATCGCCGTGGATTTCCCGGCTGAAGGCGACATTCGGCGCAAGGCGGTGATCATCCGCGAGATCGAATCAGACGGGATCGGAGCCGGAAGCCTGGTAACCGAGACCGTACTGGACATCAAGAAGCGCCTGGCTACGCTCTATCAACAGGGAGTGGGAACCGAGGCCGTATTGAATCTGGCCAACCAATTCGCGGTGCTGGAACAGCTAGCTGGTTGGGCCCCGGCGGAGCGGGGGATTGCGGCCGCGGTTGAGCCGGTCGTGAATGCCGGCATTGATACGCCGACGCCCATCGAAGAACCTGAGGGCCCCGAGCTCAACACGGCCGAGTTGGCGGACGCGCTCCGGGCCGCTGCACATGCGAAAGCTCAACCTGTCCAACCGGAGCTTGCCGTCAAGAAGGTTAGCGCCCCGGAGCCTCTCTCCGAAATGCAGACCGGGCCGGCCCCGGAAGCGGCTCCGTCAATCGAGTCTGAACTGTTCGAGTCGGCTCCGCAAGGAGCTCCGTTTGGCAAATCCGAACTGATCGAGCCGGCTCCACATGCGGTACCGCCGGCCTCCGTCGAACCCCCACCCGAACCCGAGCCGCCGGCGAAGCCTCATCCTGTAGCCGTCCCTGAGCCGACCTTCCCCACCGCGCATCCGGCCGAAGCCGGCCGCGTCGCCGCAGCGGTTGATACGGGACTCTTCCGGCCCCGACTCATCCCGGAGGCCATGAGCGCCAAACTCGGCGAGCCGGCCCCGATTCAGGCCGCGAACGGGAACCGCCGCCCATTTCGGATCGGGTCATCCGAGGCCAATACCCAGATCTTCCGTCGGGTGCTCGAGAAGATGTCGGGCGAGACCGTGATCGGGCCCGGCGATCCCGATCCGGAATCCGAGCCCAGCCCGACCAGCTCCGACCCGTCTCGATCGCGAAATCCCGCCTCTTCCGCGGTCGAGACTCATCAGCCCATTCCTGCACCGGAACCTGCCGGCTTCCCAGCCCACAAGACTGAAACCGGGGAGCCTGAGCCTATCCCGGAAGCCATGGCCGAACCGGCGGCTCCGGTGAAGCGCCCCAGACCCCCTCGCCCGAAAGAGCCTGAGCCCAGGCCTTCCCCAGCCAAGGTGGAGCCCGCAGGCTGGCCGCCTCAGGTGCCTTCGGAGGACCCCGATTGGGACGATTCGCTCGACACGGGTTAGACCCAGACCCGTGCCAGCTTGGCGCTGCAGTCGGTTGATAGCGCGGCCTACAATTGAGACAAGAAACGCGCCCGGTCAACTGACCGGGCGCGTTGTCTTCACGGCGACTCTGGCTGCAAGGCCGAGCCGCCCAATCTCTGCTTGGTTGACCTAGGGTGTCGTTGGCTCCGCAGCGATTGAGGGTGTGAGTGATGGAAGTGGCAACAGGAACGGATTGTTGCTTGGCACCAGCATTACCTGGATCCCGGGCGCCAACTTCTGGATGTACTCGAAGGTAAGCAGATCAGGGTTGTTGCGCAGCGCATCGGCGATCAGCAGCAGCGCCTTGGCTTCGGCCTCGGCCCGGATCACGCGAGCTTGCGCATCACCTTGTGCGGCAATCACGACCGCATCGGCCACGCCCTGGGCGACCTGTCGGGCCTGCTCCGCCTCCTGGGTCCGCTGCTGGACTACGAAGGCGGCTTGCTGAGCCGTCTGCTCGGCGATTTGCTTCTGCTCCACCGAGGCAGCGTACTCGGGGGAGAAAGCGATATTACGCAGCACGAAGTCGTGCAGGATGATCCCACCTTCATTCAACGAGACTTCCAGCTCACTGCGCATCTGCTCGGCCAGCACGAACCGCTGGCTGCTGTAGACCTCCTCAATCCGAAATTGGGAAACTGCGTCCCGGATCACGCCGCGAGCTTTTGGTCGGATCAGATTGTCGATGTAACGCCCCTGCCACAGGATATGGGTTGCGACCACCCGGTCCGGGTCGATCGAGAAGATCACCGAGGCGTCCACCTTGACGACCTGGCCGTCCGAGGTGCGGGCCTCCACCGAATCGTCGCCCGCGATCTGACCCTCGGTCGGCGTAATCGACATCGTATAGGTCTGGCGAGTGATACTGTAGGGAATCACGCTCTCCAAGAAGGGCACCACGAAGTTGATGCCAGGCTGGAGGGCTTCGGGTCGGATGCCCTGCTGCAGGGCCGAGATCACCACCCCGCGCTCGGTGGGCTGAACGAAAATGAGGCTGGCCCCGACCGAGGTGGCGGCTAAGGCCACGACCACCGATACGATAATCAAACTGGTCGCACCTCGGAAGGGCTGACCACGGGCGGCTCGAGCGACGGAAATTCCGATCAACACGATTGACGCCACCCAAGCCAGGGTGGCAACTCCTCGAACTAACGCAGCGATATTCATCTATTCCTCCTCAATCGGCTCAGCGGTCTTCTTGCTCCTGCGGCTCCATCGGATGGCCGGGCTCCTTTTCCAGCATCAAGGTCACCGGCCCGTCGTTCTCGATCTCCACCAGCATCATCGCACCAAAGGACCCGGTCTGGGTCGGGACACCTTCCTCCTGCAGTAT
>JAHFAU010000149.1 GCA_023250385.1 Anaerolineales bacterium | reverse complement strand
AAGACCGAGATCACCCGCCGAGTCAACCAGGCCGCCGAAATCCTCGATATTCAATCGCTACTCGAGCGAAAGCCGCGACAGCTCTCGGGAGGCCAGCGCCAACGGGTCGCCGTCGGGCGGGCGATCGTGCGCGAGCCAAAGGTGTTCTTGTTCGACGAGCCGCTCTCGAACTTGGACGCCAAGCTGCGGGTGCAGACCCGGGCCGAGATCAGTAAGCTGCACCAGAGCCTGGCAACCACGTTCATCTACGTGACGCACGACCAGGTAGAGGCGATGACCATGGCCACCCGCATTGCAGTGATCAACGGCGGAGTCCTACAACAGGTGGACAGCCCCCAGCACCTATACGACCACCCGGCGAATGTCTTTGTGGCCGGCTTCATCGGCTCGCCGGCGATGAATTTCTTTAAGGCCAAACTGGTGCCTTCCAACGGGAAGCTGGTCGTGGATGCGGGGGTATTCTCGGCGGTCGTGCCGCGATCCAAGCTGAGCCGCTTTCAATCCTTCGCCGGCAAAGAGGTCATATTTGGCATTCGGCCCGAGGACATCCACGACCCGAAGTTCACGCCGGCCAACATTGAGCCTTCGTTGGTTGAGGCCAAGGTCGACGTTCGGGAGTTGATGGGCAACGAAATTTTCCTCTATCTGGACAGCGGTGGAGAGACCTTCGTCGGTCGAGTAGATCCGCGCAGCGAGATGAAGCGCGGCAGCCAGGCCCAATTGGCTTTCAATATGGACAACATGCATGTCTTCGACACCCAGGGGGAACAGAGAGCGGTCGCCTAGCGCACGCGTCTAGACCCGCCAAGCCCCCCATCTCGCCAGGTGTGGGGGCTTCTTGTTGAATCGAGTGAAGCCGATTTGAACCTGCAAGAGATTATTCGAGACCTGCAGCGGAACGCGGAGACCAAGATCATCCTGCTGGTCCTCGACGGACTTGGCGGGCTGCCGCTCAAACTCGGAGGCCCGACAGCCCTGGAAGCCGCGGCCACCCCCAACCTGGATCGGTTGGCTCAGGAAGGCACGACCGGCCTGAGCGTCCCCATCCTTCCGGGCATCACGCCCGGTTCCGGCCCGGCCCACCTGGCCCTGTTCGGATACGACCCGCTGGTGTTTCGGGTTGGTCGAGGGGTGCTCGAGGCGGCAGGGGTCGGCCTGCCGGTTGGCAAAGGCAGCGTAGCCGCCCGCGGCAACTTCTGCAGCCTCGACGCAGAGGGGCGGATCACCGACCGGCGAGCGGGCCGATTGTCGAGCGAGCAGGCCGCTCCGGTGCTGCGGCGGATGGCAGCCCTGCGAGTCGAGGGGGGCGAGGTGCAGGTCCGGCTTGTGCGCGACTATCGCTTCGCTTTTGTGATTCGCGGGTCGGGTCTCGGCGCAGCGGTGAGCGACACCGATCCGCAGACTGAAGGAGCCCGTCCGCTGCCGGCCGCGGCGCAGGCGCCCGGCTCGGAGCAGACCGCCAAGCTGGTCAATGAGTGGATTGGGCAGGCGATGGCTGTCCTCGGCGATCAGCCCGTGGCCAACGGCCTCACCCTGCGCGGATTTTCGACCGACCCGGAACTGCCTCAGTTTTCCGAACTCTACGGTTTGACCCCGGCCTGTGTAGCCGTCTATCCGATGTACCGGGGCGTGTCTCGGCTGGTCGGGATGGATGTGATCGAATTCGAAGGCGAACGACCGGAGGATGAATTCGCTGCGGTGCGGGCCAATTGGAGCGAGTACGACTTCTTCTTTGTGCATATCAAGGCGACCGACAGCCGGGGTGAAGATGGGGACTTCGAGGGCAAGGCCGCTGTGATCGAGGCGGTAGACCGAGCCTTACCTGGCCTGCTCGAGCTGAAGCCTACGGTGCTCGCGGTGACCGGAGATCACTCTACCCCGGCCCGTTTGAAGACCCACTCCTGGCATCCGGTCCCTTTTCTGCTTTGGGCGCCGGAAACCGTACGGCAGGATGGTTCGCGGGCATTCGGCGAAACGGCCTGCGCCCACGGTGGACTCGGTACGTTCCAAGCCATCTCTGTCATGCCGCAGCTGTTAGCCCACGCCCAGCGACTCGACAAGTTCGGGGCGTAAGGCGACCTTGAAAAAGTCAGGAGCGTAAGGCGACCTTGAAAAAGTCCGGGGCGTAGGGCGACCCTACAATGGTAATCCGCCAAGGTTTGGCTATGCGCAAGCTGCTGGCGTGGCCCAGGCAAGTGCTATCCGACCCGCTTAATTAGCGACTTCGCAATTAGCCACACTACCCCGGCCTGAATCAGCGTCGCTAAGGCCACCGCCCCGAAGGCCACCTGCCAGAACCGTTCCGGGAACAGCCGGATCAAAGTGTCCTCGAACCGGAACGTCCAGGTGTCCGGCTGGAAAAACACCTCGTGGAAACCCACAAAAATCACGGCGAAGCCGATCAGGAGCGCGGCCCCTAGCACGACCATCAGGAGCGCGGTCAGCCTCGATCCAGCTTGAAGGGCTCCCAGCGCGGAGCCGCCCCCGGCACCCCGCCAGATCACCAGACCCAAGCCGAGCAGTAATCCGAAGCCGACCCAACCTACGCGCAGCGCCGATTGGGTCACCTGCTTGACATCCTGCATGTGCTGCAGCTCTCGCTCGTTGTAGACCGGCGACCCGTCTGCGAAGCGCTGATTCCCCAGGAACTCGATCCCTGCCCGGTTGATCAGGTATTCCAGGGCGATCGTGGCGTGATAGATGCGATCAGCTTTCGTGAATCCGTAACGGTCGGCGGGAAACCCAGGCAGGTTGTACTCCAATCTGACAAAAATCTCGGTCAGCAGCAGCCGCACGCTGATCAGCACCAAAACCACCGGCAGCAACGCCAACAGCCCGGACCGGGCCAGGCTAATCCAGCTAGAGGAGGCGCTCGGCGACTCCATTACGGCAGCCCCTGCGCCCCCTCTAGCAGGAACTGCAGCACAATCGAATTGACCAGCTGTTCCGCCGGGGCGCGATCGTCGGTGAAAACCACGTCGGACTCGGGAGTCGATCGAATATTCTGGATCGCGCGTTCGAGCACGTCGATCAGCGGCTGAGGCGCGCCTTGGTCCTGCAGGGCAAACAGGTTGTAGATCAGACTTTCAGCCTGGGTGGGCTGGCGGGTCGCGTAGAGGATGGAGTTGAAGCTCCCCGGAACGTCAACCAGGTGCACCGAGGGAAAGACGGTCTGCATAGTCCCGGCCAGCGCGTCGATCAGGCGCCGATCCGTCTGGGTGCGCCCCACATTCACGGCCACTACGCCGTGTTCGTCTAGATGGGCCTTCGCTTCTTCAAAGAACTCGACGGTTGTGAGCTGCCAGGGGATGTAGGGAGTTCGATAGGCGTCGATCCCGATCACGCTGTACTGATGCTTACTATGGGCCAATCCCCAACGTCCGTCTGCGACGATCGGATCCAGGTTCGGTTCCGTCATATCAAAGTAGGTCTGACCGACCGCGATGATTTCAGGATCAATCTCCCAGCCATCGATGGGAATCTCTCCGAAAATCTCCGTGAACTGTTTCGATACTGTGCCTGCCGCCAGCCCGATCAATCCGACTCGACCCAGATCCGCCAGCGACACAGGAGCGGAGTTGAAGAATGGCGCGACCAGAAAAAACTCCCAGGTACCGTAGCCATAGGGTGCTCTTCCCTCTTGGGCCGAATAGATGGAATGCTCCGCAAGCCCCTCATTCAAATACAACACTCGCAGGCCGTTCTGTTCCCTCACTTGAATGTAATTGTAGGCAGACTCCGACTCGTAAATC
>JAHFAU010000148.1 GCA_023250385.1 Anaerolineales bacterium | reverse complement strand
CGTCCTCACCCTCGAAACTTTGGATGCCCACCACCGGCCCGAAGATCTCCTCCTGGGCGATTCGCATGTCTGGAGTGACATTCACGTAGACCACCGGAGTTAGGTAATTCCCATTGCCAAGGGGCAACTCCGTCGGGATCTCCCCGCCGCACAGCCGCCGCGCCCCCTCGCCATCCCCGATCTCCAAATAGCGTCGAACGGACTGGCGGTGCTGGGGCGTGATCAGCGGCCCGACCTCGGTCGCCTCGTCCTGCGTGTCGCCCAACCGCAATGTGGCCACCCGCGCCGTGAAGCGCTCGACGAACTCATCATAGATCGAGCGCTCGACCAGGATCCGGCTGCGGGCGCAGCAATCCTGGCCGGCGTTGTCGTACACAGAGAAGATCGAAGATTCGATGCACACGGATAGGTCGGCATCAGCGAAAACGATGTTGGCCGATTTGCCACCCAACTCCAACGAGACCCGCTTGATGTCATCCGCGGCCATCTTCATGATCCCGGCGCCGATCTCCGTGGATCCGGTAAACGAGACTTTGCGAACCGCCGGATGACGGACGAGGGCCGATCCGACCGTTGACCCTGATCCCGGCAGCACGTTGAGCGCTCCCGCCGGGACACCCGCCTCCAGCGCCAGATCGGCCAGCGCCAGGGCGCTAAGCGGCGTGGCACTGGCCGGTTTGATAATTACCGTGTTTCCCAGGGCCAAGGCGGGTGCCACTTTCCAACTGGTGATGAGCAGCGGGTAGTTCCACGGCACGATCAGTGCGCACACTCCCAAGGGCTCGTGAAACGTCAGGGCAGTGCCGTGGGCGGATACCGGGATCGTCTCCCCGTGGAACTTGTTGACTGCGCCGGCATAGTACTCGAAGCAGTTGGCGACCGCCGCGATCTCCCCCCGAGCGGCCTTGATTGGCTTACCGGCGTTGCGTGACTCCAGCCGGGCCAGGCTCTCTTTCTCTTGACGCACCAGATCGGCAATTCGCTGGAGCAGCCGGCCGCGCTTGCGAGTGTTCATCGTCCGCCACGCCCGGTCTTCGAAGCGCTGCCGGGCGGCCAGCACGGTGCGCTCGACGTCGGGCTCGCCGGCCTGGGCCACCCGGGCCAGTTTCTCACCATTGGCCGGATCGAAAACTTCGATCTCGTGTCCATCCGCGGCGGCCACCCGGTCACCTCCGATGGCTAACCCTTGGAAGGGAATTGGCTCCATTGCGGCTCTCCTAGAGTGGTGTGACGTAGGCAGCGGTGATGCCGCCGTCTACTGAAAAGGTTGCCCCGGTTAGGAAGGATGATTCATCCGAGGCCAGGTAGAGCGCGGCCTGAGCCATCTCCTTGGCCTCCCCGAATCGACCCATCGGTATGTGGACCAAGCGGCGCTGTTTCTTCTCTTCGGTGTCCAGGATCTTCATTAACAACTCGGTGTGCAGCGGCCCCGGACAGAGGGCGTTGACCCGAATGTTCTGGCGGGCGTGGACAATGGCCAGCTCGCGGGTGAGGGCCAGCACTCCGCCCTTGCTGGCGGTATAGGCTACCTGAGGTGTCGCGGCGCCCAGCAGCGCGACGAACGAGGCGGTGTTGATCACCGACCCGCCCCCGGCCCGCCGGAGTGCCGGGATACCGTACTTGCAGCCGAGGAACACACCCTTGAGATTGACCGCCATCGTCAGATCCCAAACCTCCTCTGAGGTTGTGATGGCGTCATCGTCGGCGGCATGCAGAATTCCAGCATTGTTGAACATCACGTTGAGTTTGCCGTAAGTCTCTTCGGCGGTCCGCACCATACGCTCGCAGTCCGTCGCCTTCGAGACATCGGCATGGGTGTAGGTCGCCTCACCGCCCTGCCCGCGCACCATCCTCACGGTCTCCTCGCCGGCCGAGTCGTTAACGTCAACGACGACTACCCGCGCCCCCTCCGCGGCGAAGAGTAGCGCCGTTTCGCGGCCGATCCCGCTGCCGGCGCCGGTGATGAGGGCGACCTTGTCCGGCAGTCTCATTCAGGCCGCCTGCTGCATCTGGGGAATGACGAGGTAGTGGAGCCAGTTGCGCAACTCGGCTTCGCGGATCTCCGCTCCGACGATGTCGGAGCCGATCTTGAGCTCGCTGCGCAGCGCCGGGTCATCCGGGTGGTTCCAGAGGGCGGTCAGCTTCTCGACATACCGCTCCACATCGCCCTCTTCCTTAAAGAAGCCCTCTTCGGTGAGCGGCTTTTTGCGGGCGACCAGCAGGCGGGCCATCTCGTACAGGTTGTATTCGGGGTGGTACTGGGTTGCCCAGAACTCGCCCCCGGAGGGGTGGCGGACCGCCAGCGACTGGACCGGCGTGTGCCGGTTGCTGGCCAGCACGGTGCCGCCCTCCGGCACCCGGCTAACCTCGTCCAGGTGCATGATGAAACCATTGAAACGATCGGGCTTGCCAGTATAAAGTGGATGGGAGCGGCCGGCTTCGGTAAGGCTGATGTCGCGGGCGATGCACCATTCGCGCCCGTTGGGGTTCTTCCGAACCTCGCCACCCTGTACCACGGCCGCCATCTGCACGCCCCAGCAGCTGCCGTATTGGGGTACGCCGGCCTCAAAGATCGAGCGACACAGCTCGATCTGCCGGGTGACCTCCGGCCGGTCGTGATAGATGGTCAGGTTGGAGCCGGTCCAGATGTAGGCGTCGTAGGACGTAAGCTCCGTCCCGGCAGGCAGCCTGACGTCCAGGTCAGCCACGTACAGCACATCGAAGCGGCCCTTGGGAGCGTAGCGCCGCAGGAAATTCAAATAGAGCTCGTCGGCCTGGGATACCCCCGCCTCCGCCAGGACTTGCCGGTTGGCGCGTGGGTATCCATTGATGATGCACAGGTGAACTGGGATCTCGAGCGTCATGCGGTCAGCCTCCTGCGACGGGATTATATCCTCTCGAATTCGGCGGCCTGGCTCGCTGCCCTCACACAGTGATACGAAGTTGCTCAAGCAGCGCCGCCATTCCGGAACGGCGCAGGATCTGCTGCGCACGCTGGCCCGGCGATTGGCGTTCGGCCAGGCGTTGCTGGATCGGAACCAGCAGACGTTCTTCGCCTCGGCCGCGGCGCTTCAGCCCGGCCCGGGCGATCTCGACCAGTCCGGTCAGCAGGCCCGGAGCGGGCTCGGGAGCGCCCAGCCCCTCTCGAACCGCAGCCTGGCGGTAGCGGCTCATCGCCGGCCAAGGGTCGGGACCCAGCGCCCTCGAAACAAGCGTACTGGCCTCATGTAGTGCCACGACCCACCCGAGAATGAGCGCGTTGGCAGCCATCGACTCGCCCGGCGGCTGTTGGCAGGCCGGGCGGACTTCGATCGTCGAATGGGCCACCCGCGCCCGGGCCGAGTTCCAGACATAGTGCTCGTGCCAGAGAAAGTACTGGAAGAGCTGCTCGGAAGATGTGCCGCGCTTGGACTCGGTGGTCAGCACCTCGCTGAAAGGCCGGTTGATTCGGCGAAACCCGGTTGACTCGGGAAGAACGAAACACCGAAATTCGGACAGGTACTGAATCCACTCGGTCGTCGTGGCGAACTTGCGCGGCGGCGTCCCATAGCGCTGTTCCCCCAGGTCCGCCAGGAATGCCTCACGCCCGGCCTGATAACGGCCGGCTCGCCCCGCGTATATCGACGAGTTCGCGCAGAGCGCAATGATCGGGCCGGAGAGCAGGTTTAGCCAGTTGACCGCCGTGGGGATCTCGGACCGAGTGATGTCTACGTGCAGCTGGTCGGAGGCAGAGGTCGTCAGGCGAAGCCAGGCTGTCCCGGCCGCTCGTCGGAGGGCCCGGTAGTGGCTTGCGGGTGTCATCAA
>JAHFAU010000054.1 GCA_023250385.1 Anaerolineales bacterium | reverse complement strand
CCACAAGCACCACCCAGTTGATCGGTTTCGGTTTGGCGACCGCCGAGGAAAGCCAGGCGATCGTGCGGGCGTTCGGCCTGGGAAGTGGGCAGCTAGCGAGTTCGCCCGACCCGTCGTCTCCCTTTGTGTATCGGTTGGTAATCGGGAACGATTACGATCCGTGTTTTGACCCCACCCGCGGCCAACTCGGTTCATAGCTAGGCCGGCCACGGCCCGGCGTGCCACCGGCAGGAGAACCACCATTCCCTCAACCGGAGCGAAGGGCCAGGGCGCATGGCGAGGGCTAGTTGACTTTTCGCTGGCTCGAGTCTAGTATCCAGCCCGTGGCTATGCGAACCAATCTGTCGTAGCAATGGCAGCAACTCGGGAACAGCTGCCGCTCTTCTCACGCTCCCGGCGTGGGACCCGGTCCAACCAGGGTCGCTCCCGCGGCCCCCTACGGCCCGATTCCAGCCTGAGCGCCGCTATCCAGGCCTGGGGGGAAGACTTGGAGGCGGCCGGCCGCTCGATCCACACCGTCAAGGCCTTTACCACTGACCTGCGCCTGCTTGGCCGTTTCATGGGCGCCGGCCACTCCATCAACGCAATCGGGGCCCACGACCTGCGCAACTTCCTGGAATGGATGCTCAACCGTCGCGGAGTCCCTTGCAGCCCGAAGACCTATTCCCGACGCATTACCTCGGTCAAGGCTTTCTTCCGCTGGCTCAAACAGGCCGGCGTGCTGATCGAGGATCCGGCCACGGCGGTGCCTCAGCATTCGGTGCTCAGCCCGCTGCCGGAAGTTCTTACCCAAGATGAGGTTCTGGCCGTGCTGAAAACGGCCGAGCAGCTGCGGCGGAAGGACCCACCGGATTCCCGGCCGTATGCCCTGGTCGGCCTACTCTTGAGTACCGGGGTGAAGAAAGGCGAGTGTCTTGGGGTTCACCTCAAACACATCGACCTCAAGGCTGTGGACGGCCCGATCCTGTGGATCCGTTATGGGGACGTGCGCAAGCGCTACCGCGAACGGAAGCTGCCGCTGGAGCCGGCCTGGATACCGGCCTACCGGGAGTACCTGGAACAGTATGCCCCGACGGAGCGCCTCTTCCCCTATTCCCCGCGGCGGCTGGAGTACCTGCTGGAAGAGATCGGCGCCGCGGCCGGGTTGAAGAAGAAGCACCTTTCCTTCAACATGTGCCGCTGGACGGCCGCCCTTACCGATTACAAGGCCGGCATCGACAAGGACAATCTGCGACAGAAGCTCGGCGTTTCCAAAATTCAGTGGCGCGAGCTGGGTCTCAAGCTCGACCGACTGGCTGGCTGAGGCCTACATCTTTTTCACAACAATATCGCCGATGACGTTGGCGGCCGCATCGCCCCGATCAGCCGCGTTTGACAGGTGCCGATAGAGCTCCCGCAGCTTGAGCATTTCGACGATGTGATCGATATCGCGGGGCATGTGGAACAGGTCCGAGATCGCTTCCCGATAAACCGTCTCCATCCGATTCTCGAGGGCCTTGGCCCGCACGGCGTGGTCGTTCGCCACGCTCGGATGATCTTCCAGCCGCATCACTCCCATATGGATCTCACTCGCCGCTTCGCTGAGCAGTGAGACCATTCGCTCGAGGAACGGGGTCGGCTCGATTTCAAGCATCGCCATCTCTTCAAGAGTCGAATTTGCATAATCCAGGACGTCGTCGATCGTCAAGGATAGGGAGAAGATGTCCTCCCTATCGATCGGTGTGATGAAGGTACGATTCAGCTCGTCGATCAGGATCCGGCGCACTTCGTCGGCTTGCTTCTCGAATTCGGTGAGCTTACGAGCCAGCGATTCGTCCTGGTTCTTCACGTACTGCAGCAAGATCTGCAAGCCCTCCGCAGTGTGCTCCGCCTGTTTGGTCAATAGCTCGATGAAGCGATTAGGTTTCTTCCGTCTCGAGAACAATCCCATGCCTGCGCAGCCTCCGGCCCTGCCGGCCGTGTATATTACGGCCTCAGAACGGGGGCAATTATAGCGTTTGGAGCCGAACAGCGGCTTGACACCCCGCCGGCTTGCTCGGAGAATTCTGCCGTGAGCAGCGAGCATCGGGCGGGTTTTGTCGTGGTGGCGGGGCGGCCGAGCGTCGGGAAATCGACGCTGGTCAACCGCTACCTGGGGGAGAGCATCCTTCCGGTTTCACCCCGACCGCAGACCACTCATCGGCGCCAGCTCGGAATCCTCACGCTGCCCGCCGCCCAGGTCGTGTTCGTCGATGCCCCGGGGATCCACTCACCCCGGCATCGGCTGGGAAAGCTCCTGGACGAACTTGCCCACGAGGCGTTGAATGAGGCCGACCTGGTCCTCTGCGTGTTCGATCTGAGTCGCTCGCCGACGCCCGACGACCGACGAGTGGCCGGCGCCGTAGCCTCCAGCCAAAAACCGCGGTTGGGCGCGCTGAACAAGATCGACCTGACCCCGCCGGAAATGCTCCAGAGGCATTGGGAGGCCTATGAGGACCTCCTGCCGGCTTCGCCCGTGTTCGGGGTTTCGGCTCTCCGGGGAGACAATCTCGAACTCCTCCTGGAGGCGATTCTCGAACGTCTGCCGGCCGGCCCGCCTTACTTCCCCGAAGGCGAGATCACCGACGCCTACGAACGCGAGCTGGCAGCCGACCTGATCCGGGCGGCGGCCCTGCAGGCTCTGCGGCAGGAGGTGCCGCACAGCATTGCGGTTGTTATCGACGAATTCCGGGAGCGGAATGGGCGCGGCGCCTGGGTTGCCGCGACCTTGTTCGTCGAGCGAGAATCGCAGAAGGGAATTGTGATCGGGAAGGGTGGACGGATGCTCCGGGAAATCGGAACCCAGGCGCGAAAGGATATCGAACGGATGTCGGGAAGAAACGTCTACTTGCAGTTGCGGGTAAAGGTGTTGCCGAAGTGGCGGAACGACGAACAGGCGCTCCGCCGGCTGGGGTATCGCTCCGGTCCGTCCGGCCGCAGGTCTTGAGCATGGCAGCCCGCAAGCGGACCCGCACCAGCAAGTTCGGCTCTGGCGGCCGCTCGAGCCATGATGCCTCGCCCTTCTACGCCAGTCGGCTGTACGCGGATCAACGGCCGAAGCCGCCTTCCCAGGCGCCGGAGCAACGACTGCCGGCCGAGCTGCTCGACCGGCTGTACCTGAAATCCTCCGAACAGATGCAAGAACTGCCGGACGGCAGCGTGCATCTCATGGTGACCTCTCCGCCGTACAACGCCAGCAAGGAGTACGACGAGGATCTCTCGCTCGAGGAGTATCGAGGGTTGTTACGGAGAGTGTTCTCGGAGACTTACCGGGTGCTGGTCGGCGGAGGGCGGGCCTGCGTGAACGTGGCCAACCTCGGCCGCAAGCCCTACATCCCACTGCACGCCTACCTGATTCAGGACATGCTGGAGCTTGGATTCCAGATGCGAGGCGAGATCATCTGGGACAAAGCGGCCAGCGCGGCCGCCTCCACGGCCTGGGGATCGTGGCGGGCTGCGACCAATCCGGTCTTGCGCGACGTCCATGAGTACATCCTGATCTTCTCTAAGGAGGCATTCGCCAGAAAGGCTGACGGTCGGAAGAGTACCATCGAGCGGGGGGAATTCTTGGAATGGACCAAGAGCGTCTGGCGAATCCCTGCGGCCTCGGCTCGCCAGGTCGGCCACCCGGCGCCGTTTCCGCTCGAACTCCCGGAGCGGCTGATCAAGCTTTACAGTTATCAGGGGGACGTGGTGTTGGATCCGTTCGTTGGTTCGGGGACCACCTGCGTGGCGGCGCTGCAGAATAGGCGCTCATTCGTCGGTTACGAGATCGAGCCGGCCTATGTCCAGCTTGCCGAGCAGCGGATTCGGGCGGCCCAGGCCAAGCTCGAAGCCTGAGCCCGATTCGAGTCGGTAGGACCTGCGTTCAGATTCTCAGGCGGGTTCGACCCGTCCAAGCAGTTCGCGAGCCCGCTGAATATCTCTCCCAATCTGTTCGATGAGCGGCTCTGGACCTGAGAATTTTCGTTCATCTCTCAGGCGGGCGACAAACACAAGCCTCAGCTCCCGATCGTACAGGTCGCCTTCGAAGTCTAGCAAGTGAGCCTCGACCACGGGCGCATTCAGGTTGTCCGCGAAGGTTGGCCGCATTCCGATGTTGACAACCGCCGGCATTCGTTCCCCCTCCAACTCTGCAAAGCAGGCATAGACCCCGTTTCCCGGAACGGCGCGTTCCTCCCAGACCTCGAGGTTCGCAGTCGGTATCCCCAACTGCTTGCCGCGCCCAGCTCCACGCTTCACCGTGCCCGGCAGCTCAAAATTCCGACCGAGGTAGCCGGCGGCTCGCGCGACATCGCCCGAGCGCAAAGCCTCTCGCACCCGAGTCGAGCTCACCACCTCTCCCTCCAACAGGAAGGGGGGTACGATGTGGAACCGAAATCCCCGCTCGGCGCTCGCCCGGGTAAGGTAGTGCCGGTTGCCGCGGCGTTGGTGACCCAAGGCAAAGTCTTCTCCGGCCCACAGGTCTTGAAAGCCCAACTGGGCGGTCAACCGGTCGAGGAAATCCGGGGCCTCGACCCGAGACAAATCCAGATCGAAGGTCTGGGTGATGACGATATCGACCCCCAACTTTCGCAGCAGATCGGCCTTCTCATCCGGTGAGGTGATGTAGTAGGCCGGCTTGCGGCCCCGCAGCACGACCGAAGGATGGGGATAGAAGGTCAGAACGACTGCCGGAACTCCCCGGCCGTGGGCGGCTCCCAACATCCGGCCCAGCAGATCCTGATGGCCGCGGTGCACGCCGTCGAATGATCCGATCGTCAGTAAGGAGGCCGGCAGCCGAACCTCTGCAAGGTCCCGAACGTGCTGCATTCAGGCCAGGAAGACCTTGCGCGGGTGCCATTGCTGGCTCCCATCGCGCGCTTCCAGGATCGCGGCGAGCTCGCCGTTCGGTGCCAGGGCCCTGGCTAGACCGACATAGGCGTTTCGGGGCGCAATGCCCAGCCCATTCCTCACCAACTCCAGCTCCTCGGGCGCCAGGTTGACTATCGGAAGATCGGGCAGCGCATCGGCCGCCGGCCGCAGATAGGTCGACCAGGAACCGTCGGCCATCGCTCGCTGCAGTTTGGTCAGTGGCACGGCTTCGTTCAAGGTATAGGGACCCGCCTTGACTCTGCGCAGCTGGGCAAGATGCGCGCCACACGAGAGGGTTTCCCCTAGATCGTGCGCTAATGACCGAATATACGTGCCGGCCGAGCACTCGACCCATAAGATGAGATCCGGCGGCAGATACTCGAGCGGCTCCAACTTGAAGATCGTCACCGGGCGCGGCCCTAATTCGACCGGCTCTCCCTCGCGGGCCAGCTCGTAAGCCTTCTTGCCCTTCACTTTCACCGCGCTGTAGGGAGGTGGAACCTGCAGGATCTCCCCCCGAAAGGCCGGAAGCGCCCGCACGATCTCTTCGAGGGGAGGCGACTTGCCGGTGTCCTTGATCGCCGCACCCTCTGCGTCGTAGGTCTCGGTCGACTTGCCAAACTGGACTCTGGCCTCATAGCCTTTTGTCGAACGCGAGAGGTACTCGCTCAGTCGGGTCGCCGGGCCGAGGCAAAGCACGAGCACTCCGGAGGCGCGCGGGTCGAGCGTGCCGGCGTGTCCCACCTTTGACACCCCGGTCCCCCGCCGCACCGCATCAACCACGAAGTGGGAGGTCGGTCCGACCGGCTTGTCCACGACGATCACCCCGAAGGCGGTCACGCAGTCGCCTGCTCAATCGGCTGGGCGGCGGTGCGGGTGGCAGCCAGCACTAGCTCCATAACGGACTGCAATTCTCCTTTGATAGTGGCGCCGGCGGCCAACGTGTGGCCGCCGCCCTTGAATTGCGCCGCAACCCGGGCGACATCGACTCCCGGACGGCCGCGCCAGCTTACCTTGACCTGGTTCTCGGACTGTTCAACGAATATTACCGCGACCCGTGCTTCCTGGATCGTGCTGAGGATTTCAATCAGGTCAGCGTCATCTGGGCCTGGGTAGCCGACCGACTTCCGATCGGCCAGGCTGAGACTGGTCCAGACCAGATCACCCTGGAGCTGCAATTTTGAGAGACCATTACCCCAATAGCGGACCGCCAGGAAACTCCGCTCCACCAATCCCCTGCGGTAAGCAAGCTCGAGATTTGCTCCGGCTTCGATCAGCTCGGCTGCCAGGCGGAGGGTATCCGGTGTGACATTGGGAGTACGAAAACCGATCGTATCGGTGACGAGGCCGGTAAGCAAGTTGGCGGCCACTGCCGGGGTGATCGGTAGTCCGAGCTCGGGAGCCAGGCGATAAAGCAGTGCGGTCGTGGCCGCGGCCTCCGGATCAACTAGATTGACCGCCGCGTACCGAGTGTTGCTGGGGTGGTGGTCGAAACTGATATCGACCTTGCGAACCTCCGGAAACCCAATGCGGTCAAGATCGGCGGCGTCGACCGTCACCACCAGGGTCTCGCCTTCCGGCATTCGCCGCTGGACCCCTTCTGCCCCGGGCAAGAATGCATAGCGCCCCGGCAAGCCGCCCACTAATACGGCGTGAGCCCGCTTGCCGCGTTCTCGCAGGCTGAGGCAGAGGGCCAGCATCGATCCAACTGCGTCGCCGTCGGGTCGTTCGTGCGCCACAACCGCAACTTGCGCTGCGCCGTCGAGCAGCTGCTTGGCCAGGGCGATCTCACTCAGCATCTGGGCTCTCCGACTTCAGCCGAGCCAACAGCTCGTCGACTCGGGCGCCGCGATCTGGAGAATCGTCCCAACGGAACTTCAGTTGGGGGAACGCCCTTAGCGAGATCCGCCCCGCAAGCTCGCGCCGCAGGAAGCCTCGGGCTCGCACCAGTGCCGGCATCAGCTCCTGCTCCGGCGCCTGGGCGGTTACGTAAACCGTAGCAAAGGCCAGCTCGCGATCGACCTCCACCCCGGTCACGGTCAACCCGGTCAATCGCGGATCCGACACTTCACGTTGAAGCAGGATCGCCAGCTCCCGGGCAATCCGGTCGGCGACCCTGCGGGCTCGCATCTCGCTCGGCACGCTCAGGAACCTACTCGACGGCGACCATCTCCTCGATGAAGGCGACCAGGGTGTCGCCCGGCTCGAATGCGTCGAATCCCTTCAATCCGACCCCGCACTCGAACCCTTCGCGAACCTCGCGCGCGTCGTCTTTCTCATGTTTGAGGGAGGAGATTGAACCTTCATGCAGAACCTCGTCACCGCGGACCACTCGGACCTTGGCGTTGCGGCGCAATTCCCCCGAGGTCACCCGGGAGCCCGCAATATTGCCAATCTTTGGAATGCGAAACACCTGCAGCACTTCTGCTCTCCCGATCTCGGTCGTTCGTTTTACCGGCTCGAGCATGCCCTTGAGCGCCTTTTCGATGTCCTCCGTGAGGCGATAGATGACGTCGTACACCCGAATGTCGACTCGGCGGGTCTCTGCCAGGCGCTTGGCGGCTAGGTCCGGAGTGACGTTAAAACCGATCACGATCGCTTCAGAGGCGGCTGCCAGCATTACGTCGTCCTCGCCGATGTTTCCGGTCGCCCAGTGCAGGACGTTGATCCCAATGTCGCCGACGCTCAGCCCCTTCAGCGAAGTAATGATCGGTTCCAACGAACCTTGAACATCGGCCTTGACCACCAGCCGGAGCTCCTTGGCAGCCCCGGCCTGGAAGGCCTCGAAGATCTGTTCCAAGGTCAGCCCCGGTCGAGCCGCAGCCGCTGGGGTCGGCTGCTCGTGGCGTTCCTTGACCAGCGCCTTGGCTTCCCGCTCCGTATCCACGACATAGAAGAGGTCTCCGGCGTGCGGAACATCCGAGAGCCCAAGAACCGAAGCCGGGGTGGAGGGCGGAGCCTGCCGGATTGGATTGCCCAGATGATCGAACATCGCCTTAACCTTGCCGTAGGCCTCGCCGGCGATAACGATCTCGCCCACCCGCAGGGTCCCGTTCTGGACCAGCAGCGTCGCCAGCACCCCCTTGGCCTTGTCGAGCTGCCCTTCGATCACGGTTCCGAGCACCTTCCCGTTCGGGTTGGAACGGATTTCGGTCGAGTCGGCGACCATCAAAATCGCCTCGAGCAGATCATCGATTCCAGTCGCCTGCTTGGCCGAAACGGGCACGACCATCGTGTTTCCTTCCCATTCATCCGGAACCAACCCGAGGTCCGCCAGGTCCTTTTTCACCTTTTCCGGGTTCGCATTCTGCCGGTCGATCTTGTTGAGCGCCACCACGACCGGGACTCGGGCCGCCCGGGCATGAGCTAGCGCCTCTCGGGTCTGTGGCATGACACCGTCATCGGCCGCCACTACCAGGACCGCGATATCCGCGCCCTGCGCTCCGCGGGCCCGCATGGCCGTGAATGCGGCGTGACCCGGAGTATCCAGAAATGTGATCGAGCGGTCATTGTGACTGACCTGGTAGGCGCCGATATGTTGGGTAATTCCTCCGGCCTCCCCTGCGGCCACTTCGGTCTGGCGGATTGCATCAAGCAGGGTGGTCTTGCCGTGATCCACGTGGCCCAAGATCGTCACAACCGGAGGGCGGGTTACCAATGAACCGGGATCTTCGTTTCCAAGCATCCGACGCCAATGGGGCAGCTCGGCAAGCTCAGCGCCGGCCTCCGCCTCGGGCGCCTTCAAGGGCAGGGCCTCGAATCCGAATTCGGCGATTACGATGGCGGCGGTATCGAAATCGATTTGTTGATTGATGTTGGCCATCACGCCATTGGCCATCAATTGCTTTATGACATCGATGGGGCTGGCCTCGATCCGATCCGCCAGTTCGCGGACGGTGAGGCTCGCCGGTATTTCGATCAGGGTTTGTCCGTTCTCACTCACATCGCACCTCCAGCTGCTCGGCCGCGACGGAGTGAGTACCCCGGCGGCCTAAGGGATTGGCCGGTGCGTCGCGTAGAACGGGTCAGTCATTGCGCCCGTCCGGCAACGTACCTACGTACAGCTCCAGTTCATGTCGATCGGCCGCGGAAAGTTCGACCCGCAGCGCTCGGGCGAGCGAACCCTTGAAGGCGGCCTCCCAGCATTCGCGACGGTCGTGCACATAAGCCCCCCGTCCCTGGGCCTTGGAACTCGGGTCAATCCTCACCCCCTGCGGGGTGCGCACAACTCGCACCAAAGATCGCTTGGCAAGCACCTCCCGGCACCCGACACAGGTCCGCTGGGGGACGTGTTTTCTTGACTTAGTAGCCACAACCGGGCGACGGGATCAGGACTCCTCGGGCTCTTCCAGGTTTTGCCAATCCGTCTCGCGACCCGATTTCCGCTTGTGCCGAACGACCGTCGCGTCCAGATCTGGATCATACTCCACGATCTTGGCCCGTTTCTTGACCTTCTTGGGCTTCTCACTGCCCTCCAAGACAACCTCAGCCCCTTCGCGTTCCTCGTCCTCATCGGCTTCGACCACCGCGGTCTGCAGCAGCTCTACCGCTTCTTCGAAGACCTTTTCAAGCGGTTGGGCGACGGGGACGGCTTCCCCTTCGACCGCTGCTGGCTGCTCTTCGGCCGGCACTGCGATCTCTCCGGCGCTCGCCGGCAAGAGCAACACTTCCGCAGTTTGCTCTGCCGCGGATTCCACCCCGGCAGGTTCTGCGGCCGCGACTGTCTCGGCGAGGGCCTGTTCGGCCAGGACTTCCGGCGGCAGCGGTTCGGGATACTCGATCGATCTCAGTTTTTCCCCAATTTCTACGATTGCTTTCGGGCCGATCCCCTGCAGGGCCAGGATCTTGTCCGGATCGAGCTCCAGCTGCTCCAACGCCTGTCCGGCGGTCTGATAACCGGCCTCGGTCAAAAGGTTGAGCACCCGGGTGCTCAGGCCGGTGTCCGCCAAACCCATTTGGTAGGCGCCGGCCGGCACTCGCTGGCGGATCAGTTCCAACTGCTCCTGGATCCGGCGTCGCTCGTTGACCCGGCGGGCCATGACCTCTTGCTCCACCCGAGTCACGAAACCAGTAAGCTGGTGGTACTCCTCAGGCGTAACCGGACGGGTCTCTTCTTTCTTGGCGAGGATCGCCTTTACCTGAGGCAGGATTTCTGCCTCGGCAGCCGCCATATCCCCATACGAGTCGTCCGTCGCCAGCCGACTCAGCGCCTCGGTCGCCGCCTCCACCAGGCTCTTGATATCAATTCGCCAATTCGTCAATCGAGCCGACAGCCGGGCGTTGACTCCCGCCCTCCCGATCGCCAGGCTCAACTGATCCTCCGGGACGACCACCACGGCAGTTTTGCCTCGCTCCGGGTCATCATCGAGGAACACGCCCGAGACTCTGGCCGGGCTCAGCGCCTTGGCGATGAACGCGGCCTGCTCGGAGTTCCATTCGATGACATCGATCTTCTCGTCGTTGAGGTCCCGTACGATCGATTGAATTCGGACACCCCGCAGACCGACGCAGGCCCCTACCGGGTCGACCCCATCCCGAGTTGCCGCTACCGCCACCTTGGCTCGTTTCCCGGCCTCCCGAGCGATCGCCTTGATCTCGACCAGACCCTGGTTGATTTCCGGGACTTCCATCTCCAGCAGCCGCCGCAGCATGTTGGGGTGGGTCCGGGAGACAACGATCACCGGACCGCGGGAAGACTTGCGAACTTCAAGCACGAAGACTCGCACCCGGTCCCGGACATGGAAACGCTCGCCGGGAATCTGCTGGTTGCGGGGCAGGATGGCTTCGGCTCGGCCAAGGCCGATCGTGACTGCTTGAGGCGTGATCGAGTGTACGGTGCCGTGTACCAGGTCGCCTTCCCGCTCGACGTACTCTTCGTATTGGGCGTCGCGCTCTGCTTCCCGCAGTCGCTGCAAGATCACTTGCTTGGCGGTTTGAGCCGCCACCCGGCCGAAGTCTTTGGGAGTCGATTCGACCAGAGTCATTCCGCCCATTACCGCGTTCGGGTCGTGCCGTAGAGCATCGACCAGCGACACTTCGGTGAGCGGATTCTCGACGGCGTCGACGATCTCCTTTTCCGCCAATATCTGGACCTCACCGGTGTCGGCGGCGATCCGGGCTTCGATCTCCTGAGCAGTAGAGGCGTTGACTGAGCGGCGGTAAGCCGACACCATCGCAGCTTGCAAGGCCTCCATCACCGTGTCGCGTGAGAGACCAAAGCGTTCCGTGATTTCATTGAATGCCAACG
>JAHFAU010000053.1 GCA_023250385.1 Anaerolineales bacterium | reverse complement strand
AGCTCCGCCCCATATCCCTGGTGGACCAGATCCCGCCACAGGCTGATCCACTCGAGCAAGGCACTCTCGACTCGACGCCGCTGGTCAGCCGGCTCCCCCTTCCCGATCAACCGCTCGACGGTTGCGAAGCGCTCATTCAAATTCATTTGAATCAAATCCGAAAACTCTTGCAAAGCCTCCGTCCGCTGTTCGGCCGCCGCGGTATCTTCGGCCAGGGCGATGGCCCGCCCGGGCCGTCCGTCGGCAATGGCCGAAAGCAGGTCGGCTCGTTCCGGCGTGACCCTCCGGTCCAGTAATGACCGGGCGATGGTGGTCGTCGGTACGGTCCGCAGCGGCACGACTTCGCAGCGCGAAACCACGGTGGGGAGCAGCAACTCCTGCTCAGGGCAGGTGAGCAGCAGCACGACCCGGGAGGGCGGCTCTTCAAGCGTCTTGAGCATGGCGTTGGCCGAACTCACGGTCGCCAGGTGGAAGTCCGGCAGCAGCGCAACTCGCCACCGCCCCCCATAGGGAGCCAATGCCAGCCAGGCCTGCAGCTGGCGGATCTCGTCGACCCGGATTGACGCTTGGGGAGTCAAGATATGCAGATCCGGATCGGTTCCTTGGGGGACTGCGCGACACACCCGGCAAGCCGCCGGATCACCCGGCTCGCAAAATTCCCCGGGACGATTAGGTCGTTCGCAGTTGAGCGCCTGCACGAAGCGCAAGCACAGAGTGCGCTTGCCAATCCCATTCGGGCCGGTAAACAGATAGGCGTGGCGGACCTGATGCGCGGCAATGTGCCGCCTCAGGCCGGAGACCGCCTCTTCATTCCCGATCAGGCCCCAGTTCACGTGGCCATTCTATCCCAGCGGTTGACGAACCACGATCGATTGATATAGATTAGGTCTGAATGCACGAACCGGAAAAGCGTTGGATCGGCCTTTCGGAAGCTGCCCGTCTGCTCGGGGTGCATCCTTCCACGGTCAGAGTCTGGGCCGATGGAGGGAAACTCCCGGTTCACCGCACCCCAGGCGGCCACCGGCGCTTCTTGCTGCCGGAGATTGAACGATGGGGAGCGGACCGCGGCCGGCGGGCAAGTGAGGCCCAGGTCGTCATCGAGAACGTGATCGGACGGACCCGGCTGGAGGTCCCTCGCTTGCATAATCAACGCTGGTATCTCAAGCTGAGCGAGGCCCAGCGGGCGGCCTATCGGGCGGAGTCTCGCCGGCTGTTGGGGCAGATCGGGCGTTTCATCGGGTTGGCTGCAGAAGAGGCTGGACCAGAGGCCGCCCAGATCGGTCAGGAGTATGCTCGCATCAGCCTACAAGCAAGAATGACCATGATTGAAGCGGTCGAGGCCTTTCTCTTCTTTCGCAGCTTCTTGATGGAAAGCCTGTTCAGCCTCTCCGAGGTCCAATCTGCTCCTTCCTGGGACGAGATGCACCGGCAAGCCTCGCACTTCGCCGATCTGGTGCTGCTGGCCTTGATTGAGTCCTACCAGCGGGCCTGAAGCCGCGCAGTCCCGCACGGTATAATCCCGCCTCGCACCGATGGCCCAGACTGTGTCTCCCATCACGCTGGTCGGCCGGATTCGGCGCAACCATGGGCTCGAACACGCGACGATTCATGTGCTGAGCGCTCGCTACCCGCAGACCCCGATCGCAGGCCGAGCCGACGGAAATGGGTTCTTCATCGTTGCCAGCTTGCCGTCGGAGGCAGTCGCCGAGGGCGCCAAGGAGGCGGCGCTCCGACTGCGGGCCGGCGAGGGCCATCTGGCGATCCATCCGAACTGCGGTACAAGCTTCCTTACCGCGGCGGTGCTGGCAGGCGCGGCTTCTTATCTTTCTCTGCTGGGAGGGCGCTCGAACCGCTGGCAAGAACGGTTGCAGCGCCTCCCACTGGCGATCTTCTCGACAGTGCTTGCCTTGTTGATTGCCCAGCCGCTCGGGGCGGCGGCCCAACGTCATCTCACAACTTCCAGTGAGATCGGCGGGCTTGAGATCCTCGAGGTCCAGCGGCTCTACCGCGGCCGCACGACCATCCATCGGGTGCTTACTCAAGCGTAGCGTGAGTCCCCCCTCGGTTTATCTCTTTTACGGCGACAATCCGATCTCCATAGCCGAGACTGTGCATGAGTTGCAGCAGCGGCTTGGGGCGGCAGCCGAGTTCAACCTGCAACGGTTCTCGGGAGCGGGTCTGGATCTGGACGCATTCCAACTGGCCTGCAACTCGCTGCCCTTCCTTACCGGTCGGCGATTGATCATCGTCCAGCATGCTGAGGCTCTGCCCCATGACGCCGCCGCCCGGGAGCGCTTCGAGCGCGTCCTGGACGAGCTTCCCGTCACCACAGCCGTGGTGCTGATTGAGTGGGCCGACACCGAGCGGCGCCGAGCCAAGCAAGATCAGCGGGCGCGATCGATCGGGTTGGCCTGGGCGACGGCCCATCCCGAGGCCGCATTCGTGCGCAGGTTTGCCTCCCCTCGGGGGGCGGAATTCTCCCGCTGGCTCCAGGATCGGGCCCGAATTCTCGGGGGCGAGATCGAACCGGCGGCTGCGCAACGGCTAGCCGAACGGCTGGCTGAGGATGTCTTGCTGGCGGATCAAGAATTGACGAAACTGCTTGACTTCACCGACCGGGCTCGGCCGATCGACTCAACCGACGTCGAGCGGATCACTCCGGACTATGGCCAAGTAGACCTGTTCACAGTCGTCGATCGTTTGGGGACCGGGACCGGGTTGGTCGGGCAGCTCGAAGAGCTCCTGCAAGACCAGGATCCGGCGTACATCTTCGCGATGATCGTCCGCCAGTTTCGGCTGTTGCTCCAGGCGCGGGCCGCGCTCGACTCCGGACAAGATCCGGTGGCCGCGGTTCAGGCTAAGGAATTTGTGGCCAAGAAGATCACCAGCCAGGCCCGCCGTTTCAGCCTACCCGCGCTCAAGTCGATCCACCGCAAACTGACCCAATTGGACTTAGCGGTCAAGCGGGGCGAGGCCGAGTTGTCCATGGACCTACTGCCCGTGCTAGCTGGCCTCACGCGCTGACCCAGGCGCTCCCAGCCAGCAGGGTTTGGGCCGGACGGGCCTGCATGGGCTTGAGCTCAGGGTCGCCGACCCGCACGGCAAAACCGGCCAAAAGGGTCGCCGTGCTACAATTCCGCGGCTCGCTCGATGGATGAAGGATCGCTGCTGTTTGATGGCCTACGGGTACTCTCCGTTCTGCTGTTGGTTATCGCAAACGGTTTCTTTGTGGCCGCCGAGTTCGCCCTGGTTAGCGTCCGCCGAACTCGGGTGGCAGAACTCATTGCCCGCGGCGATCGCTCCGCCCGCTGGGTTGAGCGGGCGATCGCCAATCCGGACCGATTCATCGCCGCCACCCAGCTGGGTATCACCCTAGCCAGCCTGGGGCTCGGCTGGATCGGCGAGCCCGCCCTGAGCCGCTTGCTCCAGCCGATCGTCGAGCTGTTCCCGGCCAACCTAGAGTCAAGAGTCTCGCACAGCCTCTCGGCCGGCCTGGCCTTCGTCTCGATCACCTTCCTGCATGTAGTGATCGGCGAGCTGGCCCCCAAGTCCATCGCCCTGCAGAGCCCCGAGCGAACTTCTCTGGTCGTCGCCCGGCCGACGGTCTGGATCGAGTGGTTGTTCAAGCCGGCGATTACAGTCCTTAACGGGACTGGAAACTGGTTGTTACGACTGGCTGGCATTCGACCGGCCGAGGCCCACGAGCTGGTGCACTCGGTGGAGGAGCTCAAGATGCTGGTCGCAGCCAGCGCCCGCGGCGGTGTAGTCGGCGACAGCCAACAAGAAATGCTGCATGCCGTCTTTCAGTTTTCGGAGACGCGGGTCCGGCAGGTCATGGTGCCTCGGACGGAAGTGATCGCGGTCTCCGCCGACGCCGGGCTCGAATCGATGCTCCAGTCGGCGATCTCCTCCTCTTTCTCTAAATTGCCGGTTACCCAAGATGACCTCGACCATATCGTCGGAGTCGTGCACCTGAAAGACATCGTCGAGGCCATGCAGGGCGAGCGAGCCGCGACCACCCGGGCCCGCGATATCATGCGGGAGGACATCTTCGTCCCGGAGTCCGCCCGGATCAGCACCTTGCTACAGATCTTCCGGGACCGCCAGCACCACATGGCGATCGTGCTGGATGAGTACGGCGGCACGGCCGGCATCGTTACGCTGGAGGATTTGCTGGAAGAGATCATCGGCGAGGTGAGCGATCCTTTCGGCAAAGATGCCGAAATCGAACCCCTTCCGGACGGTTCGTCGCTGGTCAACGGATTGACTCCGATCGAGGAAGTTAACGAATACTTCGGACTCCAGCTCTCTGATCCGCACTACGACACGATCGCCGGCTACCTCCTGGGTCGGCTCGGCCGGCTGGCAAAACTCGGCGACACCATCATCGAGGACGGAGTGCGCCTGCGGGTGGTTGCGATGGATGGACGCCGGGTGGCGCGAGTCTGGATCTTTCCTCAGCCCGCCTCGGAAATCCAAGCTTAAGCGGCATGTACGTTGAAGTCGCAGTCAATTTGCCCTCGGTGCGGGGCACGTTTCATTATCATCTGCCGCCCCACTTGCGGCGCAGGGTGCGGCCTGGCCACCTGGTCACTGCTCCCTTTGGGCCCCGGCGGGTGCAGGGGGTGGTAGTCGGCCTGCCGCGGGTCCCGGAAGTTCCGGAGACCCGGCCGATCGACGACCTGCTCGACCCGGAGCCGGTCCTGACTGCTGTGCAGCTGCGGCTGGCTCGCTGGTTGGCCGCACAGCACCGGAGCTCCCTGGTGGAATGCCTCACTCTGATGCTGCCGCCCGGCCTCAGCCGGCCGGGCGACTCCCTTTACACTCTCATTGCACGAGAGGCGGCCGCACCGAGCCCCAGCCAGCAGCGCTTGATCCAGCTCCTGGCTCGGCGAGGCCCGCTGCGGGGGCGGCAGCTGGCCCGCTCGCTGCCTCGCCTGAACTGGCGCCGGGCGGCCGACGGATTGGTGCGAGAAGGAGTGCTCGAACGAGTCGCGGTGCTCGATCCGCCCAAAGTCCGGGCTCGCACCGTTCGGACGGTACGGCTGGCCGTGCCGGCGCAGCAGGTCGCACCCGCGCTGGACAACCTGGGTCGTCCGGGCGGCAAGGCAGCGGACCGGCGAGGGGCGGTGCTCAAGTTCCTTGCGAGGCAGACGCAACCGCTGGAGACCGGACGGGTCTACTCAGCCACCGGCGCCAATTCGGCCGATTTGCGGTATTTGGAGGCCCAGGGGCTCATCGCATCTGCCGGCCGCGAAGTGTGGCGCGACCCCTTGGCTGAGCTTGAAGTTCTCCCCGCCGAGCCACCCGTGCTAACCCCAGACCAAGCGGCAGCCTGGAAGCGCATTCAGGCCGCAATCCAGGACGAGAGCGGAGAGGCGTTTCTGCTGCACGGCGTCACCGGGTCCGGGAAGACCGAGATCTACCTGCAGGCGGTGGCAGCGACCCTCGAGCGTGGACGGACCGCCATTGTCTTAGTCCCCGAGATCGCTCTCACTCCTCAAACCTTGCGCAGGTTTCAGGCCCGGTTCCCCGGTCGCCTCGGGGTGCTCCACTCTCAGCTCAGTGAAGGTGAACGCTACGATACTTGGCGCCGGGCGCGGGCCGGTTTGCTGTCCGTCATCGTCGGCCCGCGCAGTGCCCTGTTTGCTCCGCTGCGAGGAATTGGGCTAATCGTGGTCGACGAGGCGCATGATGAGTCTTACAAGGAACATGGCCAGGCTCCTCGGCATCATGCCCGCGACACCGCCCTGGAATACGCAAGGCTCAGCTCGGCAGTCTGTCTGCTGGGTACGGCCACTCCTGATATCGTGACCCGCTACCAGGCGGATCGGGGCAAGCTCACTCTGCTTGCCCTTCCATTGCGGATACTCGGCCACCGCCAGGTGCTCCTGCAGCATGCCGTCCGGCTCGGGCTGCAGAGCAGCTATCGGCCGGCCGGTCCGACCGCCGAAACGATCGACCTGCCTCCGGTGCGGGTTGTCGATATGCGCCACGAACTACGGGCGGGCAACCGATCAATCTTCAGCCGGGCCCTCCACCGGACATTGGAATCCACCTTGAACGCCGGCCAACAGGCGATCCTCTTTCTCAATCGGCGGGGGACCTCAACGTACGTGTTTTGCCGCGACTGTGGATATGTGCTGCGCTGCGCCAACTGCGACTCGCCGCTGACCTACCACAGTGCGCGGGAGCGCCTGCTCTGCCATCACTGTGGAAGAGATCGGCGCATGCCGGAGCGCTGCCCAAATTGCGGTAACAGCCGAATCAAGCAGTTTGGAGCCGGCACCCAACGGGTACAGGCGGAGGTAGAGCGCTTGTTCCCAGCGGTTCGGACCATTCGCTGGGATTGGGATACCACCCGCAGCAAAGGGGCCCACGACCGGATCCTGCAGACCTTCGCCGCTCAGCAGGCGCAGGTGCTGATCGGCACCCAGATGGTGGCCAAGGGGCTCGATCTGCCGCTGGTGACCTTAGTTGGGGTCGTCTCCGCAGATGTCGGGTTGTACCTTCCGGATTATCGGGCGGCCGAACGCACCTTTCAGGTCCTCACCCAGGTGGCGGGCCGAGCGGGACGCGGCCTGCTCGGAGGCCAGGTCATCCTGCAGAGCTATGACCCGGACCATTACGCGATCCAGGCAGCTGCGGCTCACAACTACTCTGCGTTCTATCAAGCCGAATTGGCACTCCGCAAGGATCTCGGATATCCGCCGTTCCGCCGCCTGGTGAGGCTGGAGTTTCGGCATTCGGCAGAGGCCCGAGCGCAAAAGGAGGCCGAGCGCCTGACCGGGCTGCTCAAAGCACGAATTCAAGAGCTCGGACTGCGCCGGACCGACCTGATTGGACCGGTGCCAGCCTTCTTCCGCCGGGTGCGCGCCGAATATCGCTGGATGGTGGTGATTCGAGCCCCCGACCCGCTCAAGTTGCTTCCGGAGGAGTTGCCCCGCGGCTGGATCGTGGACGTGGACCCAGTCAGCTTGCTCTGAACGGCCGGCCCGGCCTCAAAACGCAACGGGTCGGAAGTCGGTCCCCCGATCGAATACTTCGACCCCTTCGACCCGCTTGAGAGCGTTCACCACCAGATAGGTCAGCGGCGTCGCCAGGGCCTCGTAGCCGCTCTTGACGAGCCATTGGGCAAGCACCGCTGAGCTCAGGGCGGCCCTCGGGAGGATTCCCCAGAAGGCGGCGGTAATGAAAACTGCCGAATCCGCTGCTTGGCCGACCAGGGTCGAACCGATCGTCCGCAGCCACAGCATTCGCCCTTCGGTCGCCAGTTTCAGCTTGGCCAGGACGAAGGCATTCAGGAACTCCCCCACCAGGAAGGCCAGGAAGGAGGCCACAATGAGCCGTGCGCTGAAGCCAAGGATTGCCTGATAAGCCTGACCGGCTTCCGCCGGTCCGGGGTAAGTCCCGGCGTTCCAAATTGCCGCGGCCGGCAAGCGGCCGGCGAGCCAGATCGAGCCGACCGCCAGCAGATTGCAGCCAAACCCGATCCAGATGGCCTGGCGAGCTCGAGCGTAGCCGTACACCTCGGTCAAGACATCTCCCACGATGTAGACAATGGGGAAAAGGACGACCCCCGCCGGCAAGGTGAGGCCAAATAGATCGATAAGCTTGACCGCGATGATGTTGGAAACGACCAGGGCCGAGCTGAAGACGGCCACGACCGCCGGATACCAGCGGGGGCCAGGCATTCAGGCCGGCGTTTCGCGGCTGCCGTGTTCGGCTTCCACCGTGATCGCGATCCCGCCGCGGACGTTGAAGGCCCCTCGTACATGACACCAATGGGGCTCCAATGCCGCCACCAGGTCGTCCAGGATTTTGTTGGTCACATGCTCGTGGAACACCCCCTCATTGCGATACGACCACAGATAAAGCTTGAAGGATTTGGATTCGAGAATCTTGTGATCTGGAATGTACTCCACGGTGATGGTCGCGAAATCCGGCTGATCGGTGGCGGGACAGACACAGGTGAATTCGTCCGTTTCCAGCCGAACCACATAGCGGCGCTCGGGATGGCGGTTCGGGAACGTTTCGAGCCGCTTGTTCGGCCCGGCCTTGTGCCCTAGCAATGTCAGACCCGCTAGATCGGATGCCTCGGTCACTGCCGCCTCCCCTGCCGGTGGCGCGAAATGCCGCCCCGGGTAGACTGAGGAATTGTAACGCGCCTAATGTCGGCATAGTCCTTGCAACAGCCGCTAGACACTGAAACGAGGCCACCGGTGGAGCCAATCCCTGGAGCTTCCCCAACTGTTCTGGTAGTTGATGACGATTCGTCATATTGCACGATCATCCGCGAATTGCTGGTGCGCAACGGATACCGAGTGCGGCTGGCGAATGGTGCGGAGCAGGCCTTCGATCTGCTGCAGAGCGAGCATCCGGACCTGATCCTGACCGACCTGATGATGCCGGAGATTGACGGGCTGACCTTTATCAAACGCTTGCGAGCGACCCCGGCCCAAGCCCGGATCCCGACCATCGTCGTCAGCGCTCTGGTGCTGGCCAAGGAGCGAGTGGCAGCGGCCCAGGCCGGCGCCGACGCCTTCGTGGCGAAGCCCTTCTCGATCAATCAGCTGCGGGCCGCCATCAACGCGGTGATGGCCCCTGTCCGGAGTTAAAGAAAACGCCGCCGGGTTGGCGGCTCGCGGAGATTATCCGGTGAGTTTCAGGAGCGCCGGTCGGGGCTACCGATATCCAGACGCTCACTTCAAGTGGTTGCTGTTCTCTCCCGGCCGCGGCCCAGCGGCATCTGACCCCAGCATAGCCTGCCCGGGGCCCTCAAGCCAGGCCAATTGTCCTTCCCTGGGGGTGACGTTCTTCCCGATTACTGAAATAGCGAGCTGCGTATGGCGAGGACCTGCCTGCGCAGCCCCTCGTCAGTCTCCAGCCGGTCCGCAATTCGCTCATAGCCGTACATCACCGTGGTATGGTCACGGCCCCCCAGCGCCTGGCCGATGCGGGGGAGCGATTCATCAGTCTCCTCCCGAATGAGATACATCGCCACTTGCCGCGGGAGGGCGAGCTGACGGGTGCGCCGCGGCCCGCAGAGTTCGGCTTCCGGCACTTGAAACTGTTGGGCAACCGCGGCGATGATCTTTCCGGGGGTAAGCGTCCTGGACTTGGAGGCCAGCTCGGACAGGGAGGCCTCGATCGTCTCCTCCCCCAACTCGGCCCCGGTGAGATCTGCAAGGGCGAAGGCCCGGGTGAGCGCCCCCTCCAGCTCCCGAATATTGTTTTGGGCTCGGCGGGCAATCAGCTCAAGATACTCCTGCTGGACGCTGCGGCCGGCGCGCTCCGCCTTGGAGCGCAGGATGGCAACCCGGGTCTCGAAATCAGGCGGCTGGATGTCGGCTGCCAGTCCCCACTCGAAGCGGGAGCGCAGCCGCTCCTCCAGGGTCACAAAGGATTTTGCCGACCGGTCGGAAGACAGGACAATCTGCTTGGCCTGTCCGTGCAGCGCATTGAAGGTGTGAAAGAACTCCTCCTGAGTCGATTCCTTGCCGGCAATGAACTGCACGTCGTCCACCAGCAGGAGATCCGCCTGGCGGTAGCGATCCCGGAAAGCAGCCGTGCTGTGGGTGCGGATGGCATCGATCAACTCATTGGTGAAATCCTCGGCCGAGACGTAGACAGCCCGCTGCTCGGCGGCGGCACAGGCGTGAGCGATCGCGTGCAGCAGATGGGTCTTCCCAAGGCCGACTCCGCCGTAAAGGAAAAGCGGGTTGTAGGGGCCGGCCGGATTATCAACCACCGCCTGGGCGGCTGCCTGTGCCAGCCGATTGCTTTTCCCCACCACGAAGTTCTCAAAAGTGTAGCGGGGATTGAGACCGACCTGCAGGCCGGCCGGGATTTCTGCGGGGGCCGGCTCCCCCGGGCTGGGTTCCGGCTGCCACACTACAAAACGCACCTCTACGGTCCTGCCGGCGATGCCGGTCAGTACCCGAGTGACAATCGGCCCCAGCCGCTCGGCCAACCAATCCCGGGCGAAAGCATTCTGCACCCCGACAATGAATTGGCCGTCTTCATAGGCGAGCAGCTGCGCGTCGCGCACCCAGGTATCAAAGGCCGCCTTCGGCATCTCGACCTGCAATTGACCTAGGGCAGCCTGCCAGAGTCGCTCCGCGTGCATGCAGACCTCCGAGAATCGCCCATCCGGGCGAGGGGTGCTGATCCTTTGAATTGTCGAAGAACGAGCTGTCGGCCTACTGTTCCTGGAGAGGATGGCCCCGTCGTCTCGAGCGCCCGGGCCCCCATAACGCGCGCGAGTTGCATTCTAGCAGAGTGCATCCCGCCGATCAATGCTCGCGCCCCGCGCCAATCTAAAAAGATTCGAAAGTTTAAGAGAGGCGCGCCTTAAAGCACACCGGCGGATCTCATTCGCTAATTAGTTCCAGCAATACTTGCCGGGCCGCCCAACCTGGACGGGCTCCGACAAGTATCCCGCCAGATGTAGGCCCAAGATTTCTCCCCTCAACCACATGGAAGCGATTGTGATTGGAATCTTAAGAGCCAGATGTCGGACGAGGCTTGCCTCGACCCGCCGACGAAGCCCGGAATCAGTGCTTCCTCCGAACTTAGTTCGACGATTCGTAGTTCGGAAGGATTGAATCAGCCACGGCCGCGCAGAACTAGCGACAGCGCTTCGGCGAGGCTCGCCACCGGGCTGACTTTTAACCCTGCTGGAGCGGGCAGGCTACCGCGGGCGGTGGCGGGCACCACTACTTCCCGAAAGCCAAGTTTTGAGGCCTCGCTCAATCGGGCCGGCAGTTGAGCCACGCTCCGCAGCTCACCTGAGAGACCCACCTCCCCCACCAGGGCGAGGTCGGGGGCCAAGGCCCGGTCGCGAGCAGATGAGGCAATGGCGCTGGCCAGCGCCAAGTCGGCCGCCGGTTCGCTGACCTGCAGCCCGCCGACAACGTTGACAAACACATCCTGGTCGGAGAGCTGGATTCCCACCCGCCGGCTGAGCACCGCCACAAGCAGCAGCAACCGATTGTTGTCCACCCCGTTTGCGGTGCGCCGCGGATAACCGAAGGCGCTCGGGCTGGTGAGGCCTTGAACCTCCACCAGCAACGGGCGGGTGCCCTCCATGGTGATGGCGATCGCCGACCCCGGGGCGTCCGCCT
>JAHFAU010000052.1 GCA_023250385.1 Anaerolineales bacterium | reverse complement strand
CTCACCAAACACTCGTCGGATGACATGTATCCTACGTGGTCGCCTGATGGCCGCTGGATCGCCTTCGCCTCGGATCGGTCCGGCAATTGGGATATTTTCCTGCTCGAGTTGGAGACGGGACAACTTATCCAGCTCACGGATGATCCTGGGGACGACGTCGAGCCCGACTGGTCCCGCTGATAAGCGCCTAATCGTTAAGTTGAGTGGAAGGAGATAGGACTGATCCGTCGGGCAACAATCTTCTCGTGTGTATGGGTCCTCGCCGTCTCCGGTTGTTCAGGGCGTCCGAGCGTCGAAGATCAGGCGGCGACCATCGTCGCCGCCACCATGGGCGCGCCCACAATCACCGCCCCGCCGCCCTCGGCGACGTCTACGCCCAAGCCGACCCTCACGCCAACGACCACAGCCACTCCCACCGTGACACCAACCCCACAGGGGGGAGGCGGCCTCATCGCCTTCTCGTCCAACCCCATCGGCCAATACGACATCTTCACGATCTTTCCCGACGGGTCAGGGCTGCAAAGGCTCACCGACAGCCTGCTGGAAGACCAATACCCCGCCTGGTCGCCCGACGGATCCTGGATCGCGTTTACGTCTGGTGGAAAAACCAGTTCCTTCGACCTCTGGCTGATGCGAGGGAATGGGAGCGAATTGCACCGGCTGGTGAAAGGCAACGTTTCCTGGCCAACCTGGTCCCCTGACTCGAGCTCGATCGCCATGGTTTATTACTTGAACCCCACAACGATCGAGAATGAACGAGATCGACTATATCTTGCCGCGGCGGATGGAACCGGCCAGCGGCTGCTCCGGGTCAGTGAGCCGCACGGAGGTTGGAGTTCGCCTGCGTGGTCACCTGATGGCGATGTCATCGCCGTCGCGCCTTACCTTGAGCCGGGCACCGTGACCGGTGAGATCTACTTGATGTACGTTGACTCGGGAGCGCTGACACGCGTCACGAATTCCCCGGGCGATGACTTCGACCCCTCCTGGTCGCCAGATGGGAGGCAGCTCGCATTTTCGTCGAACCGGGACGGTAACTGGGAGATCTATTTGATCGATCGCGACGGTTCAGGCGAGATGAGGCTAACAAACCATTTCGCATGGGATTGGCAACCCACCTGGTCGCCCGACGGCCGCCGGATCGCCTTCGCCTCCAATCGCTCGGGCAATTTTGACATTTACGTCCTGGAGCTCGAGACAGGCGAAGTAGTTCGCCTAACCGACGGACCCGGGGACGAGGTAGCTCCCGATTGGTCCTACGCTCCCGGAATTGAGCCCGTGGCATTGACGACGATCGCCACGCCTCGGCCGGCCCCCGAGATTCCGGTGGGCTGGCAGGTTGCACAGCACAACGAGCTTTCGATCGGCTATCCAGAAACGTGGGAGACGACCGAGGCGACCGGCGAGCAGGCATGCATCATTCGGCTGGCCGTCCGGGCTGACCCTGACGTGAACCTGTGCATCCTTGTGCTGGGTGGGGGAGAGACCCCGGATGTGAAAGCGGCCGAGGGGTTGTTCTGGGAAGGTCTCCTCACCCTCTATCGGTTCCTAGGCGCCGAGGACAAGGTCGAAGTGATCTCAGTCGATTCGATCGAGATTTCAGGGTATCCTGCAGTGCGACGTGTCTATCGCGGTCCTGGCTTGCAGTTCCTCGATCTGCGATTTCACAAGTTACACGTCGTCTGGGCCACTCCAGAGGGACCTTACGTCATCAGCGTCACGGCTCCGGGAGACACCGGGCTGGATCCCTATCGCGCCGAAATCAACGCCATGATTGCGACGCTTCAAGTGACCCCTTAGCCCCCTGATCGGAGGCCACTTGCCACAACTCCGGTTTTGAGACAACCGGGTCGGCCTTCAGGCCGACGGTTCCCCCTCCCCCGGTGGCTGCCACCCGCTGTAAGGTGGGAGCTCCTCGAACTCGAAGTTGTCGAAGACTGCTTCAACAGCGTGCCCGTATAGAGTTAGTCCAACCACACCGGGTTCGCTGGGCTGGTTGGAGAGCACCACAAGGTTGCGACCATTGACGCGCAAGGTGATGGTTGTTTTCCCGGCAACCGGCGCAGGTGCCACCTCGACCTCAAGTCGATTCGTACCCCTTCCCGGACGAATGCTGCCCGCAAACTCACCGTTGAGCCATTCCCATCGCTCTTTTCCATAGTCGAATTTCCACCCATTGACTTCCTGCCAGGAGGTCACTTCCGCGGTAAGCATGAAGGCTTCGCTCCATTTCACCAGGAGTCCGAAGCCTCGCTCGCTCGGGCCGCTTCCATAGCTAACGTCGACTCCAAGTCGGAAGTGCCGCACCTCGCCACAAGGGAAGCAGACGGCGTTGTGCTGTTCATAAGCGCCAGAGACTGGCCACGGTCCCAACACCAATGTGCCGTCCTTCCATGAACACTCCTCGCAGTCCCAGATTCCCGTGTCATGGGAGAAGTCGTCCTGAACGATGATCGGACCAAGCGTTGGAGTAGGACGTGGGGTTGCGGTTTCGGTCGGGGGTGGTGGAATTGGGGTGTCAGTGGCGGTCGGTGGGGCTGGCGTGTTGCTCGGCGGGACCGGGGTCGAGCTGGCTGCGCCCTGGGTTTGTGCAACGTAAGTGGCGGCCAACTCTTCAGGGCTCTCGCGGGCGAACAGTGCACACGCCATCGCGAGCGGAAGCAACAGCGCAAAGAGGGCTATTCGCTTCATCGCAAGGCCTCCTTCCCGCGCAGGCCTCAGCAGCGGGAAATGTCGCGACCACGCGACAAAGCTCACCCTCCGCCTCGGAACACCAAGTTGGCGAGATCGCACATTACAACACAGCCCGCTCTCGGTAGATACGTCGGCGACTCGCCGCTAGGCTCCTGGAACCTGTGATAATAGAATTGATCCTTGGCTTGCCGGGCTGACCATGGCTCAAAAACTGGTCGAGTGCGTTCCGAACTTCTCTGAAGGCCGCCGAACCGAGGTCATCGAGGCGATCGAGGGCGCGATCCGGGCGGTCGAGGGAATCCAGGTGTTGGATCGGCACGTCGATGCCGATCACAACCGCTGTGTGATCACCTTTGTCGGCCCACCCGCCGCCGCCTCCGAGGCAGCCTTTGCTGGGATTGCGAAGGCCGCCGAGTTGATCAATCTCGAGAACCACCAGGGAGAGCACCCCCGGATCGGCGCCACCGACGTCGTGCCGTTCATCCCGGTCCGGGAGGTGAGCATGCGGGAATGCGTGGATCTCGCTCGCGCCCTGGGGAGCCGGGTAGCTCAGCAGCTCAGCATCCCGGTCTACCTGTACGAGGAAGCCGCGGCGCGGCCCGATCGAGTCAACCTGGAAGACATCCGCCGGGGCGAGTATGAGGGGCTCAAATCGGCCATTCAGTCGGACCCGGACCGGGCGCCGGACTTCGGTCCGCGCCAACTAGGGCCGGCCGGGGCAACCGTAATCGGGGCCCGCAAGCCCTTGATCGCTTACAACGTGTACCTCACGACCGATGATGTGGAAGTCGCCAAGCGAATCGCAAAGACTGTCCGCTTCTCCGGCGGAGGGCTGCGGTTCGTCAAAGCGTTAGGACTGCTGGTCGAGGGGCGCGCTCAAGTCTCCCTGAACCTGACCGACTTTACCCGGACGCCCATCCACCGGGTCGTGGAGTTGATCCGGCGGGAGGCGGATCGCTACGGGGTCGCCATTCATCATTCGGAGCTGGTCGGCCTCATTCCGCAGGAGTCGCTGGTCGAGGCCGCCCGGTGGTACCTGCAGTTAGACGACTTTGAACCGGCTCAGATCTTGGAGACCCGGCTGTTCCATTCTGCAGCGCCGGGAGCCGACCGCTTTCTCGAGCAACTGGCGGCCGGGACTCCCACCCCAGGCGGTGGGTCGGCGGCGGCCCACGCCGGGGCGATGGCAGCCGCGCTGGTTGCAATGGTCGGGCGACTGACGCTGGGCAAGAAGAAGTACGCCGAGGTGCAGGACCGGGTCGAGCAAATCGTCGGCGCGGCCGATGGGCTGCGCAGCCGGCTGGAGGCCGCGGTCACCCAGGACGCCCGGGCCTTCGAAGCCGTGCTGGCCGCAAATCGCCTCCCGGCGAATTCGGACGAATTACAGCAGGCTCGCCGGGCAGCCCTGGAGCGGGCCACTCTGCTCGCGGGCGAGGTTCCCTTGAGCGTGGCCAGGGACTGCGCCGCAGTCCTGGCCCTGGCAGTTGAAATCGCTTCGATCGGAAATGTGAACGCCATCAGCGACGCCGGGGTCGCCGGAGAGCTGGCGCTGGCCGGCCTGAGCGGCGCGGGCATGAACGTGCGGATCAATGCCGCCGGGTTACAAGATCCGCTGCCCGGGAAGAATTGGCTGAATGAATTGGCGAGTCTGCAGGACTCGGTTCAGGCCGCTCGGATCAAGTTAAGCGGCGTGCTCACCGAGCGCGCTGGTTTGTAAGGCTCTCGCCCGGGCGAACGCCGCGCTTGGCCAGCTACCACCCGCTGACTTCAAACATCTCTTTGAGCAGTTCCACCCGCTCCTGCGGATTCATCGGCCGCGGCTGGGCGTAATCCTCGAGGATGGCAGTCAACAGCTCGGTGCTGATGTAGCGTCCAGCATAAAACACGTGCCGGTCCAGGAATTCTTGCCGCAAGGGCAGCGCATGCATTTGGTCGAAAAAGAGATTGCCCAGCCCGTAGTGAATGAAGCTGCCGGCATAGAACTCCATCGCCTGGGGCCGATGCGCCTGGCTCCCGCTGACGATCACCGCACCAGCCTCGGCCGCGGCCCGGAAGCTCTTCACTTGGTCCGCGAGCGGATAGGGGCTCATCGATTCAGGCCACTGAAAGGTGAAGACCACCAGATAGCCCTGATCGGTTAGCTCGGCCACCCGCTGCATGAGCCCTTCGTCTTGGCAGGCCAGCGCGCCCGGGCTGCGCACGGCTGCCCAGTCGCCGCGCGGTCCGGCCGCGTTGCAGCCGAGAAAGGCGAGCCGGTTTCCGTTGTGTTCGACGATCGCCGGCTCTCGGGCCCTAAGCAAGTCCTCCCCACCCCCGAATGTCTGAAGTCCGAGCTGATGGTAGAGATCGAGCGTGAAGCGCAGCGGGTCGGGGCCGTAATCTTGCAGGTGGTTCCCGGTCAGCTCGATCAGGTCCACCCCTATCCCGGTGAAGAGGTTCACATAGTTGGGGCTGGCGCAGAATCTCAGGCTCGCGGTGAACGGTTCGGGCGGCGGGCAGGCCGCATTGAACGAAGCTTCGTGGCTGACATGGGCGACATCCGCTTCGCGCAGCCAGTCGCCCAGCTGCAGGCCAGGATAGTCGGGGCCATAGCGGTCCATGCGCCAGGCGGTTGCCCGGACCAGTGCGGTTACTCCGGTCATGACCAAGATCGTCAACTGATCCGGATCTCGGTTACTTGCGGGCCAGGCGAGGGCGCGCTGGACTCCATCCATCGCGGCCGGGTCGCCGCTTAAGCCGAAGTCGATGACCAGAGGATAGTGCTGAGCATCAAACTCCTTGTGCAATGGTGACTGCCCATCGACCTCCAACACTTTCCAACGGGGCTCCAGCGCTTCGAACGGAACAATCGCATACGCAGTACCGGCGTTCCAGGCTGTGTCGATCAGCCCTTCGGACGGAACGACCTGGGCCGAGTTACCCTCAAAGAAACCCGCGACTGCCCCAGCGTCCGGCGATCCGACGAAGATGTTCGATCCGTCGGCCCACAGGCTTTGGAGCTCCGGGAAGGACAACCCGTCTGTCAAGCTGGGAAACGGCGCCACGGCCGCGTAGATCCAGCGGGCGAGCGGCCGCTCCGGGCTGGCCTCGATTCGCACGTCCGCACTGGCCGGATCCTCCACCCACTCGACCGCCCTTCCCTCGATTGCTTGGATCGCACCCGCCTTCGATGCGAGCGGCTCTGGGAGCGCGGGAGACGCCCACAAACGAAGTGGGCCCGGAGTTGGAGCAGGGGTCAAAGTGGCCGTGGGCGCCGGAGTTACCGTTACCGAGATGGCAGAAGGCGGAGGCGGGTTCCCCGGCGCGACGGGTCCGCACGACACCGCCCCGCCGGCAATCAACAGCAGGCCCAACAAGCAAAACGCCCTGGTGGGTCTCACCAGGGCTTCGATCCGATGGTGATCTCGCTCACTCTTCCTGCCCAGCCCCCAATTCGCCGATTTGGCGTACGAGCCCGAGCAGCAGCAGCGCCAGGCGCAGTCCGTCTCCGGCTCCGATCCGTGGGGGTTCGTCGTGCTCCTGAGACTTGGAGATGATCAGGTAAGCCGCGCCCAATCCGGTCAACGCGCCAACCAGACCTCCGATCAGCAGCACCTTGCCTTTCCAACCGGAGTCCACGCGGATTTACCTCTGGAAAATCGAGGCTAGTTGACTGACAGCAGCCCGAAGAGCGTTCAGGCCGGCGCTGGGTAGGATCACGGCCTTGGCGGCCCGGTTGCTGGCCTGGAGCGCGGCCTGGCGAGTCCTAGCCAGCCCTGTTCTCGCTTCCATGAAGGGAGCCGGGAGCAGCCGGACCAAGTACCAAACCCCCACCGCAGCCGCGGCCACCACCACAAGCAGCAGGACTCCCAGGATCAGAACAATTCCAAGCAAGAAGGTGAGCCCGGTATCCGCCCAGACACTCGCGTCCCCGACTCCGGCTCGTCGGAGCAGCAGACCGCCTGCAAAGAGAAGCAGGACCGCCAGTCCCATCGGGAGGTAGACCTCGAGCCGCAGTTGCCGCCGGACAGCCTTGGATGGATTGAACTTACCCATGCCCAGTCGGTGGTACTCAAACGGGTCCATCGCGGCGTATTGTAGCATGCAGGTCAGATGGGCCGACGCGGCGGTAGGTCCGTGCGCGATGAGGACTGACGGCCACTTTGCCCGAGCCCAGCCCTGATTTAGAATCCTGCTGATGACAACCGTCCGCGGATTGGTCGCTGCCCAGAAGACCACGCCCAGCACCGTGCTCGACGATCTCGGTAAGGTGATGAAGCTGGCAGAGTTTGAGAGTGCCCTGCCCAAAGACGTGACCACCGGCCTGAAAATCAACATCTCCTGGCAGACCTGGTACCCCGCCTGCTCCTCGACCCCCTGGCAGATTGAAGGCGTCATCCTGGCACTCCGGAAAGCCGGTTACCGGGACCTGGTCGGCGTACACAATGACACCGTAGTCGTCGACACGGCCGTCGGTGAGTTCAACAACAAGCATCGCTTCGTCACCGACAAGCACCAGGTTCCGTGCATTTACCTCTATGAGCAGAACTTCGAGTGGTTCGAATATCAGCCGAAGCGGCCGCTGCTGGTCCTGGACAAGGTCTACCCCAAAGGCGTGTTTATCCCTCGGGCCCTGGTTGGGCTCAACATCATTCATCTGCCGACGATCAAGACCCATGTCTTCACGACCATTACCGGTGCCATGAAGAACGCCTTTGGCGGACTCTTGCACCGCGATCGACACTGGACGCATGCGGTGATCCACGACACGTTGGTGGACCTGCTCATGATCCAACAGGATATCCATCCCGGCATCTTCGCAGTAATGGACGGCACTTTCGCCGGCGACGGGCCTGGACCGCGGGCCATGCGCTGGCACCAGAAGGACCTGTTGCTCGCTTCGGCCGACCAGGTGGCGATCGACGCGGTGTCCGCCAAGCTGCAGGGATTCGATCCGATGCAGATTCGCTTCATCCGCCGAGCCCATGAGCTCGGTCTCGGTGTCGGCGATCCGCGCCAGATCCGGGTGGTGGGTTATGACATCGAACAGGAAGGCTCATGGGGCTTCGTCCAGGAGGACACCCTCGCCAGCCGGGGTCAGAAGGCGATCTACCACGGACCGCTGAAGCCACTCGAGAAGCTGCTGCTGCGGTCCCCGCTCGTCCCCTGGTCGTATTTCGCCAGCAACTTCTATCACAACGTCTACTGGTACCCCTTCGTGGGTCGTAAGCGGGTCAAGGCAGCCCTCCAGACCGAGTGGGGCCAGCGCTTCAAGTCCTACGGGGACGGTCGGGTCGTTATGCCGGGGATGGAACCCAAGACCGTTATCCAGGCCCTGGTCGCGCTGGTCGTGTTGGCCGCCGTGGGCGCCGCCGGAATCCGGCTGCTCTCCTTGCGCTGAACCGCCGTGCCACCCGCCCCCTGACCGGCCGGATCCCCCCTCTGCCCGTTCTAACAAAACGCTGACAATTCACCAATCCAGTTCTTATCGAATTCCCGTATAAAAGGCCGAGGGGAGAGCGGCTTCCCGGCGATTTGCCGCGCGGGTCGGCCGACCCCCAAGCCAGGGCTCGGGGCAGTTGAACCAGGCGGGCATCCTCAGGGTATTGAAGGGGTGGAGGTGAGCGCATATTTGAGTGAAAAGTATGAAGATTTCGTGGATGAGTCGCCAGTGGACGAGTCGTCCTTGGATGAGCCGTCAGTGGACGAGCCGTCAGTGGACGAGTCGTTAGTCGACGAGTCGTTAGTGGACGAGTCGCCCTTAGAGGACCGATTCGACTTCGACTTCTCGGCCATGCAGGCGGCCGATTCTGGCGATTCGATCGCACAATACCTTTCCTCGGTCGGCCGGGTCCCGCTGCTCAAGATGCACGAGGAAGTCGAGCTCGCCAAACGGATCGAACGCGGCAATCGGGCCAGCGACGAACTGGCGAAGAAGACCGCTGGTTCGCAGCAGCGCGCTGAGCTGCTTCGACAGGTCCAGGATGGGATGGCCGCTTTCGAGCACCTGATCCTGGCCAACTCCCGATTGGTTGTGAGCGTCGCCCGAAAGTACCGAGGCCGCGGCGTCCCATTCACAGACTTAATCCAGGAGGGCCACATCGGCCTGATTCGGGCGGCCAAGAAATTCGAGTATCAGCGCGGACTCAAGTTCTCCACCTACGCGACCTGGTGGATCCGACAGGCGATCACCCGAGCCATATCAGACCAGAGTCGGGTCATCCGCCTGCCGGTGTATCTCGGAGAGATGATTACCAAGCTTCGCCACAAGACGATCGTCTTGACGATGGAGCTCGGGCGCGAGCCAAGCGTGGACGAATTGGCCGTTGCACTGGAGACCACTCCGGAGCATGTGGCCGAAGTGATGCGCGCAACTGAGCAGCCCATGTCGCTGGAGTCGCCGCTCGAGGAGGGCTCGGAGCGGGAGCTGGGAGATCTGCTGCCCGATGAAGAGGGGCCAGACCCGGAGGAGTGGACCTCGGAGGTTCTCCTCGGGGAAGACCTCGAAAAGGCGCTGGAGGAAATCCCAGAGCGCGAACGGGAGGCCCTGGAGCTTCGCTTCGGCTTGCTGGACGGGAAGATGCGAACGCTGGAGGAGATTGGCCGCCGGCTGGGTGTCACCCGGGAGCGGGCGCGGCAGCTCGAGGCCCAGGCGCTGCGCCGACTGCGCAATCCGGCCCAGCGCCAGAAATTGATCGGCTACTGGCAGAAGTAGCTCGATAGGCAAGCTTCCCCATCCGGTTGTCTCCAAGGCAACTGTCCACGTAGAATTCATGCCTGTGGACGAAGGTCTCGGGATCACCCGGGTCGAAGGGATTCGCCTTGGCCATGCCACCGATGAGGCGAACCATACCGGCTGCACTGTGATTTTGTGCCCTGAGGGGACGGTGGGCAGCGTCGAAGTCCGCGGCCCGGCCCCTGGCACTCGCGAGACCGCCCTGCTGGCCCCCGAGAAACCGATCGAGGAAGTGAACGCAATTCTCTTGACCGGCGGCAGCGCCTTCGGATTGGCAGCGGCAGATGGGGTAGTGCGTTCCCTGGAAGAACGCGGCATCGGACACTGGACTCCCCGGGCGCGAGTCCCCATCGTACCGGCCGCAGTGGTCTATGATCTCTTCTTCAACGAAGGGAAGCGGCGTCCGGACGCCGAGATGGGATACCAGGCTTGCCAGGCCGCGACGGCGGGGCCGGTGGCCCAGGGCAACGTCGGCGTTGGCGCCGGAGTCACCGTCGGTAAGTGGGGCGGATTCGAAGGGATGATGAAGGGCGGATTCGGGACAGCCGCGCAGGTTGTCATGATCGACGACCGAACTGAGCTCGTCGTGGCAGCGGCGGCCGTCACCAACGGAGTCGGAGACGTGGTTAACGAGGACGGCACGATCCTGGCCGGCGCTCGGGCCCCAAGGGGAGGCTGGCTGGCCGAGGACGATCCCATCCGGCACATGCTTGTTGATCCAGTCCCGCCCGGCACCAACACCACGCTGATCGTCGTGGCCACCAACGCCAGGCTCAGCAAAGTCGAGGCCCTGCGCCTGGCACAGCTAGCCCACAATGGGCTGGCGATCACGGTTAGGCCGTCTCATACCACCCACGACGGAGACACCGCCTTCTCCCTGGCTACCCGGCAGGTCGAGGCCAGATTCGACCTGGTCGGCTATCTGGCCGTGCAGGTGGTCGCTCAGGCCATCCGCAGCGCGGTCCGCCACGCCGCGACGGTCGGCAACGTTCCCGGGCTGGCCGCATGAACGCCGCTACCATTCGGGTCGAGCTGCACTGCCACACCTACCGCTCCAAGGATTGCCTGATGCGGGTGGACCGCCTGGTGGAAACGGCCCGCCGGAAAGGTCTTCAGCGTCTTGCGATCACCGACCACAATCAGATCGAAGGTGCCTTCGAAGCGCATGCGATGGACCCTGAGCTTGTGATCATCGGAGAGGAGATCTTCACGACTCGGGGAGAACTGCTTGGGTACTACATGAAAGAGCTCGTTCCGCCGGGCCTCGAACCGCTGGAAACGATCGAGCGGATGAAGGCGCAAGGTGCGGTGATCAGCGTGCCCCACCCGCTCGACTCGCTCAGGGGTGGTGCCTGGGAGGAGCAGGACCTGCGCGCGATTCTCCCCTTCGTCGACGCCCTAGAGATCTTCAACGCCCGCTGCATCCGGGGCAACGCAAACCAACGGGCTCAGGCGGTCGCCCAGGAGGCCGGCCTGCCTGGCACCGCCGGATCGGACGCCCACTCGTATCTGGAAGTTGGCACGGCCGGACTCCGGCTCCCCCCTTTTCATGATGCGGCCGGCATGCGGGCGGCCCTGAGGCAGGCTCAGGTAGTCGGCCGGCTCTCGTCGCCACTGGTGCACTTCTTGTCGCGCTACGCAAGCTTTCGGAAAAAGCTCCGCCGAATGTGAGGTCCGCTTCGCCGGCCGAGGCCACCCGGCAGCTCCGAGTGCGGAAACCC
>JAHFAU010000003.1:14267-34820 GCA_023250385.1 Anaerolineales bacterium | reverse complement strand
CCTCGGCCAATGCAGCCGGCACGAAGGGGTAGAACAGGGTAATGTGGGCCGGTACTTTGGCAAAGGACTTCGGGTCGTACTCTTCGCGCAGCGGGTAGGCAAAAGCTTGGACCGGCTTGGGTGCAATGATAAGCAGGGCGCTTTCCATTTCCACTTCGGGCCGAGTCTAGCATGTTTCGATCACCAAACCTGTCCCATGAAAGTCCCAATGGGGGGGCCTATAATGGCCGGGCGAGGTTGAGATGGACTGCTGCCAGTGCGAAGGGATAGAGCGGGAGTTTTCCGCAGAGGCGGCCGAGAGCGAGCAAGAGGCCTACCGAGAGGACGGCCCGGCCGACACGACCCAGGACCTAATCGAGGCGATCCTGCCCCAGGGCGTCGAGGGCCTCACGCTGCTCGACATCGGGGGCGGCATCGGAGCGATCCAGCACGCGCTGCTGCGCGCCGGAGCAAAATCTTCTACTGCGGTCGAAGCTTCCAGCGCGTTCGCAAAAATCGCCAAGGAAGAGGCCGAACATCTTGGCCTCAGCGCCGAGGTAACCACTCAGAATGCCGACTTCGTCGCAGTGGCTGAAACCATCCAGCCCCACGACGTGGTTACCCTCGACCGGGTGATCTGCTGCTATCACGACATGGAATCGCTGGTCGGGCTGGCCTCGGCCCGGGCAACCAAGCTGCTCGGGATAGTGTATCCGCGAGACGCGTGGTGGACTCGGCTGGCCTCGACCTTTGGAAATCTCTACTACGGGCTGCTCCGCAATCCGTTCCGCACCTTCGTGCATCGCGATCGGGCGGTCGCAGCCGTGCTCGCCGCAAACGGCCTCCGGCGCACCTTTCACAAGCGAAGCTGGATCTGGCAGATTGCGGTCTGGTCGAGAGTGGACTGAGCAGAAGGACGAACTCGATCGGCTAGATCGTGACCTTGAGCTCGTGCAGGCCGGTGGCTCCATCCGGGCGAACCCCGGCCCGGGTTTCGATTTGTGGGTCGCCTTTGGCATTGATGGCGCGCACTCGAAATGTGTGCCGGCCCCGTTCGATCGGCCAGTCGTAGCGCCATTGGACCCAGGTGAGCCCGCTGAGGGTCGGTGCCCGCAGTTGAACCTCCGCCCACGGCTGGTCGTCTACCTGGACCTCGACCGAGCTAATCCCTAACGCGCCGGCATAGGCGATCCCGCCAACTGGCAACGTGCCGGCTGCCTCATCGACCGCCGCGCGGGCGACTGCGTCGACCACCGAGGTCGTTCGGACAAAGGCCTCCGCGCTCCAGCCGCGTTCGACCCAGTAGCCTTGTCCTTCGTAGTCGATCACTTCCATATTGACAATCCACTTGGGCTGCTTCATCCCGTAGCGGTTGGGGATGATGATCCGCAGTGGGTAGCCGTGCTCGTGGGGTAGCGGGGTCCCGTTCATTTCGTAGGCGAGGATGGTGCGCTGATCCAGCAAGTCGGCCATCTCGACGCTTTCGTAAAACCCATCGGCCGACTCGATGTAGAGCTCCTGCGCGTTCGATTGCATTCCGGCCAACTCCAGCACGTCCATCACCCGAACCCCAGTCCAGCGAGTAGTGCTGATCAGGTCGCCGCCAATCGGATTGGAGATGCAGGACAGGGTGTGGTAGTAGCTGACCGCCGGCATGGCCCGCAGCTCGTCGAGGCTGAGGCTGAGCGGGGAGTCCACCAATCCACCCAGCTCCAATCTCCAACTCGCCGGATCCAGCACGGGCTTGCGAGTATTGATATCAATCCGGTAGAACGTCTCGTTAGACGTGATCTCGGTCCGAGTCCCGGGGGCCGGCTCGATACGGGCCGCCAAGACTTCGGGCGGCGGTGAGTCCACCGCGCCCGTGGTGTCGCTGGCCACAGTAGCCGGCGCCGAAGACGGCTCTCCCCCAAAGACTCGGCCGAGCCCCCAGGCTCCGACCGAGATCGCGCCCACCCCGCCGGCGGTGATCCGGATGAAGGTCCGCCGGCTGATCGGAGAGGAGGGTTCGGACGCCAGCGCCGAGCCGGCGCGTTGAATCAGCCAGCTTAGAGTCCATCCCCAGCCCACCAGCAGGCCCGCGAGCCACAATCCGCTGATCAAAAGCCCGGCCCGGGCGGTCCCCAGGCTGGCGGAAATCAGCCACAGCGCGAAGAACAACAACGCCCCACCGCGGACTGCGTAGGCGCTGAGCTGCTCCGGCTTGCGCCGCCCGAGTACGCCGAGCAGCAGGCCAAACCCGGCACCGATGCCCAAGAACAGCAGGAGCGCCAATCCCTGCTCCGAAGCTTTGGCGACGACCGCCGTGGGGCCGATCTTCACCAGGTTGATCAGGCCGACCATGGAGTCGATCCCGAACGTGAGCAGCCTGCCGGGCAGGACCCGGGCCAACCAGTCGAACAAATCGAAGGCCAGAAAGGGCAGGCCGGCCAGCCGCTCGCCGAGATAGCTGAGCGCCAGAACCGGGAAGGTGGTGAGCGCTCCAAGGCCCGCCGCCGTAACAAGCTTTGTGGATTTCACTGTACGCCTCCGATGGGCAATTATCGCTCAGATCAACGGCCCCAGGGTAGGCCGCAAGGCTTAAGAGACTCTTAAGCCCGGCCGATCGAGCCACGGCTCGACCCAGCCGTCGGTTGATATAATCGCCAACCCGTGAAAAGGCTGCTCTGGTTCACCGCCGGAGGGACGGCGGCTGCAGCTCTGTTTTGGCTGACTTATCGGCTTCCGCCGGTCCAGTTCAATTTGGAGTGGCGCCTGGACGCGTTCTCGGGGATCGTGCGCGGCTGGCTGCACCCGGGAGACACGGTGCCGACCCCCGCGGGGGCAGTGGCCGGGGAGCTGCTCCCGATCCGGCTGCCAACCGGCACTCCGCGCCCCACCTCGCCTGCTCCGCCAACCTCCACCCCGACCCCGCTGCCGGCCTCGGTAACGCTCCCCGCGCCGCGCTGGGAAAAGCAGGACTGGAACAACTGCGGCCCGGCGACCCTGGCCCTCGGTCTGCGCTACTACGGTTGGAGCGGTGACCAGTTCACCATTTCCGAATTGCTGAAGCCGGATCGAGGTGACAAGAACGTCAACGTCGAAGAACTGGTGTATTACGTGCGGACCCAAGCCGGCTGGCTCAATGCCGACTTCCGGGTGGATGGAACGATCGATCAGCTGAAGGGCCTGCTGGCGGCCGGGCTGCCGGTGATTGTCGAGAAAGGTTTCATTCTAGGAGCGGGAGACGGCGGTGGGGGCTGGGCCGGGCACTACTTGCTGCTGACCGGCTATGACGAGACGCGTCAGGTTTTTGTCGGACAAGACACCAACCCCGGCGCCGGCGGGCCGGACCGACAGATCTCGTATGCTGAACTGGACGACGGCTGGAGGGCATTCAATCGGGTCTATCTTGTCGTGTACCCGGCCGGCGAGGACGCCAGGTTCCAGGACCTGCTCGGGAGCGATTCCGATCCGGCCACCAATCGGGCCGAAGCAATCGAAACGGCGCAGGCCGAGATCGAGGCGAATCCACAGGATCCGTACGCCTGGTTCAACCTGGGCACCAACCTGATCTACTTTGAACGCTATGGCGAGGCGGCCACCGCCTTTGACAACGCACTGTCCATCGGAGTGCCCTGGCGGTTCACCCGCTACCAGTTCGGCCCCTACATCGCCTACTTCAATCAGGGCCGGTTCCAGGACGTGATCGACCTGTCGGAGGCCACTCTGTATCGCACTTACAAGTCCGAGGAATCGCTGCTCTGGCGCGGCTGGGCCCGGTTCCGGCTGGGCGATCTCAATGGCGCAGTGGCGGATTTCCGCCAGGCGCTGGACTACAACCCGAACTACCTCGATGCGCAGTACGCCTTGCAGTATGTTGGGGCCAGCCCTTGACGCCTTCCGGAGGCCGGAGTTTGAAGCCTGCTTCCGGCCCTGAGGTATGATTGATCACGCGCCGAGCGCGCTCCCTGGCCCGAGCGCCCACAGTTCCGAATAGGTGACTACCCATGCTAATCAGTGAGAAGCTGAATCAAGCGATGAACGCGCAGATCGGAAGCGAGCTGGGAGCTTCCAATCAGTACCTGCAAGTAGCGGCTCATTTTGGGCGAGAGGACCTGCCCGAACTGGCGGGGTTCTTCTTTCGCCAGTCGGATGAGGAACGCGGCCACGCCTTGAAGTTTGTGCATTACATCCTGGATGCTGGAGGCAAGGTGGCAATCCCCGCTGTCTCGGCTCCGACCCAAGAAATCAAGTCCGCCGAACAAGCCGCGCAGTTGTCGCTTGATTCGGAGAAACGGGTGACCGACCAGATCAATGCTCTTCAGCAGATGGCGTCCGGAGAGAAGGACTACGCCGCGCTGCAGTTCTTGAGCTGGTTCGCCACGGAACAGATCGAGGAAGTCTCGACGATGAACGAGCTGCTGAACACAGTCCGCCGTGCCGGGGATCAGATTTTGCTGGTGGAAGCCGCTCTCTCCCGCCGTGGCGATCCCCAAGGCGACGAGTAAGCTCGAATCCCGGACATCGCTCCCCGGCGCCGCGCGGCAGGCAGCCGACTACCGGTCAAACCGCTCTCCGATCCAGGGAGAGCGTTTCTTTTACGGCATGGCCCGACGGGTCCGGGCGGCGAACTCGTCAGCCGCTCAACTCGCGGTAAGAAAGGATTAAGCATTTGTGGCGAGACTGGGAGTGAGGGTGGCGATGAGGCCTCCGCCGAATGAGTGCCAACCCATGCGGGCATGAGCGGGGCAAAGCGCATCCTGGTGGTTGAAGATGAAGGCACGATCCGAGAGGTCATCCGGCGCTATCTGGAGCGGGAAGGATTCGAGGTGCGGGAGGCTGTCGATGGCTACGCAGCCCTGGAAGCCATCGCCGAGCAGGAGCCGGATTTGGTGGTAATGGACTTGATGCTGCCCGGGATCGATGGACTCACGCTCACCCGCCAGCTGCGCCAGCGCTCTGGCGTTCCAGTCATCATGCTGACCGCCCGGGGCGAAACCAGCGACCGGGTACGCGGGTTAGATTTGGGCGCGGACGACTACATTTCGAAGCCCTTCAGCCCGCGGGAACTCGTGTCGCGGATCCACGCGGTCTTGCGGCGGGCAGCACCTGCCGAAGCCAAGCGAATCCAATTCGGCGAGGTCGAAATGGACTCCGAGTCGCGCACCGTCCGGGTGAGCGAGCGGGAGGTCAGACTGACCGCCCGCGAATTTGACTTGTTGTGGTTCTTGGCCAGTCACCCAGGCCAGGTTTTCACTCGCGAGCGGCTGCTGGATGGCGTGTGGGGGGAAGAGTTCGCAGGGGACGCCTCCACAGTCACCGTCCATGTGCGCCACCTGCGGGAAAAGGTCGAGCCCGATCCGGCCCGGCCCCGCCATCTGATCACAGTCTGGGGAGTGGGGTATCGCTTGGAGACTTCGCATGGCTAGCGGCAGGGCCGCATTCCTGGGCAGCATCCTGCTGGCCCTCTTCATCACGCTCGGGCTGACTGTGCTGATCATGCGTCCGCCGGCTCAGGATGTTCTCGACTTGGCGCTGATTTTCGGGGCCACCGGCCTCGGGGCCTCGCTGCTCGGCTTCGGTTCGCACCGGCTCGGCTGGTGGCGGCGGGCCACCAGCCTGACCCAGTCGCTGACACTCGGGCACCTGCTCGCCGCCTCGGTGGGGTTAGTCATCGTGCTGGTCGCCGCCCGACTGATGTTCATCAGCGAGCATGACCTGACCCTGGCGGCCATGCTGCTGCTCTTCGCGAGCAGCGTGGCAGTCTCCTTCGGATACTTTCTCTCGACCTCGATCGCCGATCGGCTCGCGGAGCTCGACCGGGCGGCCCAGAAGTTGAGCGCGGGTGACTTTGCAGTTCGAGTAAGGACCCAGGGTCGAGATGAAGTCGCCCAGCTGGCGCAGGCCTTCAATCGGATGGCAGACCAGCTCGAAGCGGCGGCGCGGGAGTCGGAGCGGTTGGAGGCCGCCCGCCGGGACTTCATCGCCGGAGCTTCGCACGACCTGCGCACCCCGCTGACCTCCTTGCGGGCTTTGCTGGACGCAATCGCCGATGGAGTGGTCGACGACCCATCGGAGTACGTCCAGCGCTGCCTCGGGGTGATCGCTCAACTGACGAGTCTGACTGACGACCTGGTCGAGCTTGCCCGCCTCGACAGCGACTCTGCCCCGCTGCAACGGGTCCCCGGGTCGATTGGTGAAATCGTGCAATCCGCGCTCGAGAGCGCGGCGCCGCGAGCCGAGGGAAAAGGCGTACGGCTGGACGGCGGTGTGCCTCCGGGTCTCGACCCGGTGCCGATGGCCGAAGACAAGATCGTCCGAGTGCTCCAGAACCTGCTGGACAATGCTATCCGCCATACTGCGCAGGGTGGCGAGGTGCAGATCGAAGTCCGGGACCAGAACGGTGCGTTAGAAGTCAGCGTACGGGACAACGGCGAGGGGATTCCGCCCGAGCACCTGCCGCATGTGTTCGAGCGCTTCTATCGGGGTGAGAAGAGCCGCACCCGTGAGGGTGCGGATTCAGGAGGCGTCGGGCTGGGGTTGGCGATCGCCAAACAGCTGGTGGAAGCCCACGGCGGCCGGATCTGGGCCGAGAGCGACCCGGCTCACGGTACTCGCATTACGTTTTCGCTGCCGAAACAGGCTTCTCGCCCCGGATGAGAGTATTGACGACCGGCCTGCTGAGTCTGGTGCTGGCGGGCTGCTCGGCAGCTACCGTGCTAGGAGGCGAGGAGTTGAATGTGAAACCAGAAGTGGTGGTCAGCCTGCGGGATTTAGGTCCGGCACCCGAGCTGGGCAATGAAATTTGGCTGAACGCCGACCAGCCTCTCCGGCCGTCGAACCTGCGCGGCAAGGTGGTCTTGCTTGACATGTGGACCTTCGGCTGCGTCAACTGTCAGCGGGTGGTCCCGTATCTCCGGGATTGGTTTGAACGCTACCGAGACCGCGGATTGGTCGTGATCGGTAACCATTACCCCGAGTTCAAGTACGAGCGTGAGTTGAACAACCTGCGGGCAGCGCTGGCTCGGTTAGATATTTCCTATCCGGTGGCGCAGGACAACGAACGAATGACGTGGAACGCTTACGGCACTCGCTTCTGGCCCACGCTCTACCTGATCGACAAGCAGGGTCAGCTTCGCTACAGCCACATCGGTGAGGGCCGGTACGCCGAGACCGAGTCGGCCATCGAGGCCCTATTGGCCGAGAGCTACCCCTGAACTGAGACGCGCTGGGAAGCACGTGCGCAAGCCGCATCCAAGAATTCGGATGGATCTAACAAACTAAGAAGAGCCCCCGCAGACGCCGCGCGTAGCGCGTAAAAACCGATGTGCTATACTGCGCGAAATGAGTGCCGGGGGAGACGCTACGCGGGGGATCGTGGCTTGGCTGCGGCGCGCCGGTTTGGGTCCGGTGGCAGCTGAGGCGCTTGAGGCGTTCTCACCGCTCGCGACGATCGGCGCCCAACTCAGTTACCTGGCAGCGCCGTTCATCGGCGGCATGGGCGACCTGGGTCGCCGGCTGGAGAATCCCGCAGAACTGATCCAGCTGTTGCGCGATGGGGCGCACGACGAATGACTCTCAGCGGACTGCAGGGACTGGTTGCGCTGGCGGTCTTTGTGGCCTTGCTGGTGGGATTCCTGGCAGCCAATCAGCGCTGGCCGGCCCACTTTCGGCGCATCCCAGCTTACGAAGCGCTGCGCCAGGCGATCGAACGAGCGGTCGAGGCCGGTGAGCGGGTTCATGTTTCGCTCGGCACCGGGTCGGTCATCGGCCCGGAGAGCGCGCCGGCGCTGGCCGGCCTGGCCGCCCTGACCCGGATTGCCCGCGCAACTTCGATCAGCGATCGGCCGGTGTTGGTCACCGCCGGCGACGGGGCGATGGCCATCCTGGCCCGGGACAGCCTGCGTTCCACCTATCAAGAGGTCGGGGCCTCCGAGCTGTACGAGCCAACCTCGGGCAGGCTGCTCGGCGCCACTCCCCTTTCGTATGCGGCAGGATTGCCGGCAGTGCTGGCCAACGAACAGGTCTCGGTCCATGTGCTCAGCGGCGCGTTCGGGCTCGAGGCCGGCCTGGCAGCCGACTTCGGCGAGCGGGCGAAGCTCTTCGTCATCGGTGGAACCGACGATGTCCAGGCCCAGGCACTCTTCTACGCGATTGCGCAGCACCCTCTGATTGGCGAGGAGGTCTTCGCCAGCGGAGCCTACCTGGATGTCGGCCCGATGCACACCGCCAGCCTGCGCGCTCAGGACTTCATTCGTTTTGGTCTCATCCTTCTGATCCTGCTGGGTGTCATCGTTCGAACCCTGGAGGGCCCGCTTTGAGAGTGCTCCGCCTCTCCGCCATCTGGGCCGCCCTGGCGCTGGGGGTGGGGCTGTTTGTGTTGCTGGGCTATTTCGTCGAGCTGGGGTTCATCCAGAATCTGCGCCTGATTTTCCTCCGCTGGGCAGTGCTCCTCGCAGCGGCAGCCTTGATCGTCGGACTGGTCAACTTGCTTGCCGTCCACTGGCGTAAGGTCAGCCTCACCGAGCAGGGCTGGATCTACAGCGGGGTACTGATCCTGTCGTTCACCGTGACCTTTGTTCTCGCCCTGGTCTTCCGGCCCGACAGCCCGGCCGCCCTGTTTATCTTCAATACCTTTCAACTGCCGTTGGAAGCGAGCTTGATGGCGGTGTTGGCGGTCAGCCTGCTGGTGGCGGGATTTCGAATGGTCAACCGGCGGCGCGACCTGCTCAGCTTGCTGTTCGTGGGTACCGCCCTGATGGTATTGCTGGGGACCGGCCCAACCCCCGGCGGGGTGGAGGGGCCGGTGGTGATCGCCTTGCGGGATTTTCGGGCCTGGCTCTCACAGGTCTGGGCCGCCGGGGGCGCCCGCGGCATCCTGCTGGGGGTCGCCCTCGGTGCGACGGCGACCGGGCTGCGAGTGCTGCTCGCGGCGGATCGGCCCTACGGGGCCTAGGGCATGATCGTACTTCGCTGCCTCAACTGCGGCATTCTCAACCCCGGTCTGGCCGCGGCCTGCCGGCGATGTGGCGCGCAGCTCGAACCGATCCTCATGGGTGGCCTGGCCGACGAAGAGGGCGAGGCCGACGAGAACGGTGATTGGCTGGAACGAATGCGGCAAGAAGCCCAACACCTGAGCGCGGGGGACGAGCCCGCAGAGGACCAACCCCCGCCAGAAGGTGAAGCGGCAGCCGCGCCAAGTGGATCGGACAAACTTGCCGAGGCGGAGATCCCGGACTGGCTGGATCGGATCCGGGAGACCCAGACCGGAGAGCTCCGGGCCAAAGCCGCGGCCGAGGCCGCAGGGACGGCAAGCCCGCCGCCCGACCAATCCTCGCTTGATGATTCCGCTATTCGGGCGAGATTGGGGCCGGCCTTGCCGACCGGTGAACCGGCCCGCGAGCCGAAGTGGCCTGCCGAACCGGTTGAGGAATTGCCCAGCTGGTTGCAAGACGTCGGCGCCGGGCCCAAAGCGGAAACGGAGGCGCCCCCGCGGGTGCCGGCTCTCATCGGACAGGCTCCCGATCAACCCGAAGCTATACGCCCCGCTGAAGACCTGCCGGAATGGTTGGGAGAGATCGACACGCTGAAGGAATCGCTCGAGGAACAGATGCGCGGACCGAGCGCCGCACCCGGATCGGATCTGGCACCCGCGACGCTGCCTTCCTGGCTGGAGGCAATGCGGCCGGTCGAGACATTTCGGTCGGTGGTTCAGATGGAAGCGGAAGAGGATCAGTCGATCGAGTCGGTCGGGCCATTGGCGGGGCTGCGAGGCGTGCTGCTGGCCGAGCCGGTTGTAGCAATGCCACGCACTTCGACCGTCGGTTCCATGCAGCTCGACGTCACCGAGCGCCACTATGCTCAAGCTGAACTGATCCACAAGATGGTGGAGGAGGAACAGCGCGAAGTCGCCGCCGGCCCGCGCAAAGCTACCGGCCTGCCGTTTTTCCGATGGGGCATTGCGGCGCTCGTGCTGTTGGGGGTCGCGCTTCCTATCTTTAGCGGTGCGCCGGTTTTCGCCCTGCCCAGGCTTGCTCCTCAAGAGCTGAGCGTCCTCTTTGACCTCGTCGAGCGATTGCCGGTCGATCGGCCGGCGTTGCTCGTGTTCGATTACGAGCCAGGCAACTCCGGCGAACTGGACGCGGTCGCCGGGGCCTTCTTCGATCAGGTCATGGGCCGCGGCATCCCGCTGGCGACCCTCACCACCCGGCCGGCCGGCTCTGCCCTGGCCAAAAGAGCGCTGGATGAACGCGCGGCTCGCTTCGGTTATGTTCCCGGACAGTCGCTGGTGCACTTAGGTTATCTCTCCGGCGGCTCGACCGCGGTTCAGCTTCTTGCCATTAACCCCCGCGCCACGATTCTGGAAGGATTTGATCTCCCGGAAGGAATGCCAGAGGATATATGGAATGCGCCGCTGCTCCAGGGGATTCAGACCCTTCCTGATTTCAGCACCGTTGCAGTGATTACCTCCGGTTCCGAATCGGCCCGGCTCTGGGCGGAGCAGGTCGGAAGTCGAATGGGCGACACCCCGCTGGTGATGGTGCTGAGCGCGGGCGCCGAGCCGCTGATCCGACCTTACTTCGATCTTCAGGAAGCGCAGCCCGGCGAGCGCCGGGTGGACGGCATCCTGAGCGGCCTGCCAGCGGCCGCTTCTTATGAGCTGCGAAATGGCCGACCTGGGCTGGCCCTGGCGCGTTGGAATCCATTTGGCAGCTCGATGCTGGCGGCCGAACTCATCCTTTTGGCCGGGGCCGGGTATGGGATCGCCAATTGGTGGCTCGGTCGGAAGGCAGGCTAGGCCGTTGAGCATTGCCGACCTGATCTCGAGTCTATTGGCCTCCATTCTCACCCTGATGGTCCTCAGCTATCTGGTGGGCGACAATCCCTTGTTCCGCTTCGCGATGCACCTGCTGGTTGGCGCGGCAGCCGGGTACGCGGGGGCGATCGCAATCCACAACGTGCTCAAACCAGGCCTGGTGGATCCGATCGCGACGGCCGGTTTGGAAGGTCTATTGAACCCGTCCGCGCTGGCGACCGTCATCCTTCCCTGGATACTCGTCCTCACTCTGCTGTTGAAGATTTCGCCCGCGACTTCGCGCTTCGGGACGCCGGCAATGGCCCTGCTGGTTGGAGTGGGGGCGGCAGTGGTCGTCGGGGGGGCCATCAGTGGGACACTGCTGCCACTGAGCCTGGATTCCATGCAATCTCTCAATCCAGCGGGGGTCGGCTCCAGCGGCGCGACTCTTGAGCGCCTGCTGGAGCTGGTTATTGTCCTGCTCGGAACCTTGAGCGCGTTGTTCTACTTCCGCTTCTCGAGCCGAGCGAGCGGACAAGAAACCCCACTGGCCAATCTGGCGGGACTGAGCATCCCTGGACCGCTCAGCTTGCTGCGCTCGGTCGGCAGCGGGTTTATTGCGATTACTTTCGGTGTGATGTACGCGGGCGCGGTGGCGGCCAGCCTGATCATCCTGGCCGAGCGGGTCCAGTTCCTGAGAGACACCCTCTCGAATTTACTCGGCGTCAGCGGGTGACCCCCTGAGCACCATCCTGGAAACCGACACGCTATTGGCGGTGGATGTGGGCTCGGTCAATACCCGGGCCAGCCTGTTTGATGTCGTCGATGGCCGCTACCGGATGGTGGCGACCGGGCGGGCATCTTCCACGGCCGGGTCGCCGCTGTTCGACGTCCGGGAAGGGATGCACATGGCGGTCGAGGAGCTGAACGTAGTGACCGGCCGCCCGTTGCTTGACGAAGCTGACAGTCTCATTATTCCCACTACGTCCGAAGGAGCCGGGATCGACGCGTTTGTCGCAACGGCCTCGGCCGGGCCTCGCCCGCGCACGGTGCTGGTCGGCCTGATGCCGGGGGTATCGATGGAAAGCGCCCGCCGGCTGGCGGGTTCTACGTACCTGAATGTTGTGGAAGAAATCGGGCTCTTGGATCGGCGCCGGGAAGAGGATCAGATCGATGTTTTGGTCGCTTCTCAGCCGGACCTGATCCTGATGGTCGGAGGCACCGACGGAGGCGCAAGCGCCTCTGTGCTGCGGATGATCGAAACGGTCGGCCTGGCGGTCGGCCTGCTCGCTACCGCCCAGCGGCCAACCCTGGTCTTTGCAGGCAACCGCGCTCTCGGGGCGGCCGTTTCAGAGTACTTCCAGGATCGAGCCACGGTCACGATAGTCCCTAACATTCGGCCCGGCCTCGAGGTGGAGGAACTCGAACCGGCCCGACTCAAGCTCTCGGAGATCATCCGCCAGCTGCGGGCCGGCAAGATCAGCGGCTTCGAGGACTTGGCTGCCTGGTCCGGCGGAACGATGATGCTGACCGCCGACGCGTTCGGCCGGGTGGTGCGCTATTTGAGCCAGGTGTACGACCCGGACAAAGGCGTGCTCGGGATTGACGTGGGCGCCAGCCACGTGACTGTCGCGGCTGCCTTCGATGGGAATCTGAACTTGCGGGTGAATTCAGATTTGGGGCTCGGGTCTTCGATGCCGGGGTTAATGCGGTACGCCTCGATTGAGGATATCACCCGCTGGTTGCCAGGAGATCAGCCCGCCGGAAGAGTGCGCGACTACTTATACAACAAGGCACTTTACCCTGGCAGCATTCCGACCGAACTGGAAGACCTGCACATCGAGTATGCCCTGGTGCGTGAATTAATTCGGGCGGCGATTGCGCTTGCGCGAGGGGATTGGCAGAAGGGAGCTACGACGACCCTGCTGCCGGCGTTCGAGCCAATCATTGCCAGCGGGGGTGCCATCGCGCGTGCCCCGCGCCCGGGCTACGCCGCCCTGACTCTCTTAGACGCAATCCAGCCAAAAGGGGTCACCACCCTGGTGCTGGATCCGCACAACTTGATCCCCGCGGTAGGCGCCGCGGCAGGCCTGTTGCCCATGATTACCGTGCAGGTGCTCGAGTCTGGCAGTTTTGTCAGCCTGGGCACGGCCGTCTCTCCGGCCGGCCACGGCCGTCCGGGGCGTCCGGTGCTGCGGGTTCGAGTTGAACCCGAAGGGGGAGGCGAGATGTCGGAGGGGGTGGTTCGCTTTGGTCAGGTCGCACTGCTGCCGCTCCGCCAAGGGGAGCATGCCCGGCTCACGGTCCGGCCGGAGAGCGGATTTGACGTTGGATTTGGAGGGCCGGGGAAAGCCGGGGCCCTGCGGGTGGCAGGAGGCGCGCTCGGGGTGATCATCGATGCCCGCGGCCGCCCGCTCGAACTCTCCAAAGACCCGGTCGAGCGCCAAGAACTGAACCTGAAATGGCTGAAGGATGTCGGAGCGCTGAAGTGAACCCACGGGGTCTCTGATCCGGCGATGGCCGGCAACCAGCTCCCTGCGATTCGGCATGTGCTGCCGCTGACGACGGTCCGGCTGGAGCGGAAGCTTCCCTCGCCAGGGAACGTGACGGTTAGGGTTCGAGAGAAGGTCCAACCTGCCGACGTCGTGGCAGAGGTCCAGCCCCCCGCCAAACATTACTTTTTGGATTTGGCGGCCGGGCTGGGGATCCCGGAGGCGGCAGTCGCCCGCTACCTGCGAGTTGAGCCCGGCGCGCCGGTCGAAATGGGCCAGGTGATCGCCGGGCCGGTCGGGATTGCACGACGGACGATGCGCGCTCCAGCCAATGGAAAGGTGCTGACCCTTTCCCGCGGCCGGGCGCTCTTTGAAGCCCTGGAGGAACCCTACCAGATTCATGCCGGGGTCCCCGGCGTCGTCGTGGCCTCGGATGGGACCACTGCGTTGACAATCGAGACGACCGGAGCACTGGTCGAAGGCACCTGGGGGAATGGCCGGAGAGGCTGGGGCGTGATGCGGGTAATCGGCGAGGGCGCCTCGGATCGGCTGCACACGACCCAACTCGATGTCAATCTAAGGGGGGCGGTGCTCTTGGCCGGTGTGTGCGATAATGCGGCGCCCCTCCACCAGGCCACCGAGCTGGCGGTCCGGGGGCTGATCTTGGGCAGCCTTACGGCGGAGTTGATCCCGATCGCTCTGCGCATGGGGTACCCGATCCTGCTGACGGAGGGATTTGGAACGGCACCAATGAACCGGGTGACTTACGATCTTCTGAACTCGAACGCCGGGCGTGAGGCCAGCCTGGAAGCGACCCTGCTGGAGCCGTACAGCCGTCAGCTACCGGAAGTCATCATCCCTCTGCCGGCCACTTCCCGGCTCAGCAGTCCGGAGCGAGCCATTCAGCTGGCACCCGGAGTGCGGGTGCGCTGCATGCGGGCGCCGCACATCGGGACCGTGGGGACGATCCGGCACTTGATCCCCAAGGCGGAGGGCTTTCCGAGCGGGATTCTGGCCCGCAGCGCTTTGGTTGAGTTAGAAGGCACTGGCCCGGTTTCGATTCCCCTGTCAAACTTGGAAGTGCTGGGATGATGGCCCGAATCTTGCAGCACCGGTTCTGTGTCTTGCGCCTGAGCGCGGAACGGCCCGTTGCGTAAGGGGAGGAATGTATGGCAGATGACTTTGAGGTAACGAGCGAGCCGCTGGAGCAGGGGGAGAATCGGACCTTTGTCATCGCGGCCGCAGCGTTGGGGGCCCTGATCATCCTGAGCTTGATCTGCCTGGGGGTCTACGCCCTCGTCCTACAGCCACGCCAACGGCAGGCCGCTATTGAACGGCCGACCGAAATCATGTTGACCAACACCGCGGTCGCCGTGGGCCTCACCGAGGCCGCCGCGGCACAGATTGCAACCCTGACGCCGCTACCGAGCAATACGCCCCAACCCAGCGCGACCCCGCGCCCGACCAATACGGCCAGTCCCACACCCACACCGGTAATCGTGCTTCCCACCAATACCCCCACTCCCTTCACCACATTGGCAACCGTGGGCCCAGAGACGGCGACCGCGGCCGCACAACAGACGGCCACCGCGTTGGCCCTTGGCGGAGGGGCGGCCACTCCGACACGCACACCGACCGCACTGCCGACGACCGGCATTGGCGACGAGGTCGGCCTGCCCGGCCTGGCCGGGCTGGCGGCGGTGTTCCTGGCCGTGATTTTCTTGAGCCGAAGGCTGCGCACCCGGACGGCAGGCTAAGCTTCGTCCGAAGTGTCGAGCAAGCGACAGGGTGATCCACCCTGTCGCTTTTGTTTGACTCAGGCGCCTAAGCCAAGCCTGGCCAGAGATTCAAACAGGTCCGGGACCCCGCTTCCATCGAGGGCGCTCGTCTCAACGTATTTCGCCCCAATGCTGGCGGCGAAGGCTTCCCCGGCCGCCCGGGGTTGAACTCGCTCGAGGTCGGTCTTGTTGCCGACTACCACGAAGGGCTGTTTTTGAATTGCACCCAAGATCTCGGCGTGCCAGCGCGGCAGGCTGCTGAGGGACTCGGGGTCGGTCACGTCGTAGACTAGCGCCGCCGCCCGACTGCCACGGTAAAAGCCGGTCCGGATCACCTGAAAGCGGTCCTGGCCCGCCATGTCCCAGATGGAAAGCTTGACGGTCCGCTCGGGAAGCGGGACCAACTGAGTCTGAAAGTCGACCCCGATCGTCGCCACCCGGGTCTGCTCGAACTTCCCTTCACAAAACCGACGAATGAGCGAGGTTTTGCCGACTGCGCCGTTGCCGGCGACGACGACTTTCAAGACCGGAACGCTACTCATGTCCCTGGGCTAGGTCTGGCGGCCGAGGAAGAATTTGTGAGGGAAAACAAGCTCATCCGGGTCTACCGGTTGGTTGCTGAGCAGGTTCCGATTGGCACGCTCGAACAGATCGTGCAGCTCTTTCATCAATTCGAGCTGTTGGGGAGCCGGATCGGTTGAGAACAGCGCCATCAGGGTGGTGAACTCGCCGGGGACATAGCTCAGCCAGCGACCGCCCTCGATCGCGGTCTTGTTCATCTCCGCACCGAAGATCTCCTTCGTGGCAGACCGATACGAGGAGAGCATCGGGACCGCCAACTCCGCCTCGATCTCGAACTCGCCAATCGTGTTGAGCGGCATTCCCGATTCGTTGTCGTACACCGAGTAGCCCAGCACCTTGGCCACGTTCTGCTGGCGGATGACGACACTCTTACCTTCCGAAGTGGCCGCTTTCCATTCCTCGGAGTCCGGAGCCATTTCCAGATAGCGCTTGATGGTCTGCTGTTCCCGCCGGTAATGCTCGTAGAGCTCCTGGAACTGCAGCCGATTGATGGCCCCGTTGGCGAATTCCTCAGCAAGATTGTTGATCTTGGTCTGGACCCGTTCGAGGTAGGCCTGCGGATTCTCCAGCGGGGAAGGCTCCTTGGCTGGGGCGGGAGCCGCCGGCGGGGCTGGCGCGGCCCGAGCGGACTGCGGCGGTGCGGGTGGGGGGCTTGAGAAGAGCCCACGCAAACGTTTTAACATAAGGGATCGATGTCGGCCGGAATTATAGCATGCAGCCTTTGGCGAGTTGAAATGGGAAGAGAGTCTAGCCGGCCTGGGCGACCTGCCGGCCGTGGGCGATCAGCAGTTCCAGGGCCTGCGGTTCCCAGGCCTCCGCATACACCCGGAGCACGGGCTCGGTTCCGGAGGGCCGGATCAGCAGCCACGAGCCGTCATCCATGACGTACTTGATCCCATCCCGATCGCTGACGTGATGGACTCGCAGCGATCCGATCGAGCTCGGCGCACCATCCCGCAGGCGGTCGGCCATTAGCTGCTTGGAAACCGGACTGGCGAGGCGCAGGTCTAGCCGGCTGTAATGCGAAGGGCCGACCTCGGCCAGCAAATGCTCAACAAGTTCCTCGAGCGCCGCCCCCGAGGCCGCGACCATTTCCACCAAGAGCAGCCCCATCAGGATCCCATCCCCCTCCGGGATGTGACCTCGGATCGACATCCCGCCAGACTCTTCTCCACCGATCAACACCGCATCTTGGAGCATCTGATCGGCGATGTGGTCGAACCCTACCGGGGTCTCGATCACGGGCAGGGAATATTTCTCCGCCAGGCGATTGATCATCTGGGTAGTAGAAACCGATTTGACCACCGCCCCCCGCCAGCCGCGCTGTTCGACCAGGTATTTCAGAGCCAGGGCCATGATCCGGTGGGGATCGACAAACTGGCCGCGGCCGTCAACCGCGCCAATCCGGTCGGCGTCGCCGTCGGTCGCCAGCCCCAGCTGGCCGTGGCCGGCGGCGATCGCGCCGACCAGCGCGCCCAGGTAGCGGGAGATCGGCTCCGGATGAATCCCGCCGAACCCTGGATTCATTTCGCCCCGGACCTCAATGACCTCACAACCGGTGCCCTGCAGGATCCCTTTGAGTTGACCCCGACCCGATCCGTACATAGAGTCGACGACGATGTGCTGAGGACGGTCGGCGATCACGTTCAGGTCGATCAGTGTGCGCAGGTGGTCGTGATAGGCGGGAGTGGGATTGAATCGCTCGATCTGTCCGGCCCGCTTGGCCTGCTCGTAGTCCATCAGATTCGGCCCACGGGCGCGGGCCTCATTGTCCTGGAAGAATAGCTCGACCTGCTTGCACTGCTCGCGAGCCGCTGCCCCGCCGTAGGCTGCCTTGAGCTTCACCCCGTTGTAGCGCGGGGCATTGTGAGAGGCGGTGATCATGATGCCGGCAACTGCGCCGAGCTGGCGGACGGAGAAGGAGGCGGTTGGAGTCGGGACGTCGGCGCTGGTAAGGGAGACCTGGAACCCGTTGCCAGCCAGCACCCGGGCAGCTTCCACCGCGAAACGGTCTGACAAGAAACGGGTATCGAAGCCCACCACCATCCGCCGCGGATCGGCAGCCGATTGTCCGCCTGGGGGCCAGTGTTCGGAGGCGACCGCGTCGGCGATGGCCTGGCTGACCATACGCAGGTTATGGAAGGTAAACGTGTCGCCGATGACGCCGCGCCAGCCGTCGGTGCCGAAATGAATGGTCATCCCTGTCCTCCGCCGGTCGGGATTGTAACGTGGGAGCGGCAACATTCGGTCCGGGTTCGGGTCTCAGCGCGGCCTGCCAGACCGAGGTCAAAGCGACCCCTATGCTAGAATGGCTCAACCATGCCCAAACCGGTGCTTGAAGGCATTCCCGCCAAACCCGGCTGTTATCTGATGAAAGACGAGCACGGAAAGGTGATCTATGTCGGCAAGGCGGTGAACCTGCGCAGCCGGGTCCGCTCCTACTTCCACGAGTCCGGCTCACCGGATCGCAAGACCGCCGAACTGGTCGCTCGAGTCGCCGACGTGGAATGGATCGTGGTGGCCTCGGAGCTCGAAGCGTTGATCCTCGAAATGAACCTGATCAAGCGCCACCGTCCGAAGTACAACATTCGTCTGAAAGACGATAAACGCTACCCCTATGTGCGGGTGCATTGGGCGGATCCATTCCCCAAAGTCACCATGACCCGCCAGGTCGTTGGGGATGGCAGCCGATACTACGGACCCTACACGAGTGTGTGGGCCGTGCACCAGACCCTGGACGTGCTGCGCCGGATATTTCCGTACCTGACCTGCGACCGAGTGATCACCGGGCAAGACCTGCGGGCCTGCCTGTATCACGACATCAAGCTGTGCCTGGCACCGTGTATTGGCGCGGTCGACCAGACTGGCTACCGGGAAATGATCTCGGATCTCTGTGGATTCCTGGAAGGCCGGACCGAACCGGTTATCCAACGGCTGCAGGCCGAGATGACCCGGGCTTCGGGGTCCATGGAGTATGAGCGGGCGGCTGCGATTCGGGACCAGCTAACGGCGATTGACCGGGTCATCGAGGGCCAGAAGGTGGTGTCCCGGGAAAACATCGACTCCGATGTGATTGCGTTTGCCCGGGACGACCGCAGCGCTTGTGTGCAGGTGTTCTTCGTGCGAGGCGGCAAACTGATCGGGCGGGAATACTTTGTACTCGAGGGCACCCGCCAGGCCGGTGACGAGGAAGTGGTCCGGGCCTTCGTCAAGCAGTTCTATGCCAGTTCGAGCACCGTTCCGCAACGCGTGCTGCTGCCGCTGGAGATCGAAGAGGCGGCGATCATCGAAGCCTGGTTGAACCGCCGCAGCCCGCAACACAAGGTCAAAATCAGCGTGCCGCGGAAGGGTGTCAAACGGGAGTTGGTAGAAATGGCGGCCGAAAACGCGGCCGAGACCCTCTCGATGCTGCGGGCTCGCTGGGAGGCCGATCGCAGCAAGCACGTTCAGGCGCTGGCCGAGCTGCAAGCGGCGCTGCAACTGGGCGAACCGCCGGTGCGGATCGAGGGCTATGACATCTCGAACCTGCAGGGGACGGCGGCTGCCGGCTCGATGGTCGTGTTTGAGAATGGTGCCCCGAGCAAAGCGCTGTACCGCAAATACACGATCAAGTCGGTGCGGGGTCAGGACGATTTCGCCAGCATGGAGGAACTCATGCACCGGCGATTCAGGCGCTGGAAGGCCGCTCAGGAAGATTCGCAGCGGCCGGGGATTAAACTCGACCGCGCCTTTGGATTGCTGCCCGACCTGGTACTGGTGGATGGCGGTAAGGGCCAGCTCGGTCGGGCGGTGGCGGTGTTGAACTCCTTTGGACTGGAAAATCAGGTCCGGATCGTTGGGCTGGCCAAACGGCATGAGGAGTTGTTCCTGCCCGGCCGGACCGATCCGCTGATCCTGGACCGGCGCTCGCAGGCCCTGTTCCTGGTCCAGCGAATTCGAGATGAAGCTCACCGCTTCGCGCTCAGTCACAATCGGACTCAGCGCAAGCAACGTGGACTGGCCTCCCAACTGGATGCCATCGAGGGGATCGGGCCGGCCCGCCGGAAGGCCTTGCTGAAGGCATTTGGAGACCTGGACGGCATCCGGCAAGCGGATATCGGAGAGCTGACCTCGATCCCCGGGATCAGCCGCCAGCTGGCTGAACGAGTCAAAGCCGAGATCGCCTAGGAAAGTCCGGCGCGGCCGGATAGGCTGAGCGGATCGAGAACCGAAAGGGATGGCTGGGATGCGATCGGCCTGGATCGTGGACGACGACGACGAGATGGCCCATGCCGTCAGATTGATGCTGGAATTGCTTGAATTCCAGGTCTCGGCCTATCGTCACGCCCGGGCGGCGGTCGAAAAACTGATGCAGGGGCAGCGGCCAGATGTCATGATCCTGGATATCAACATGCCGGAAGTGACCGGGATGGACCTGCTGGAATTCCTGCGTCGCAAAACGGAACTCAAAAACCTCCCGGTCATCATGTTGTCCACCGAAGCCACCGACGTTCGAGTGGATGAAGCGATGCGATTAGGGGCCAATGCATTCATCTTTAAGCCGGTAACCATCGAGGAGCTGGAAGCGGCAATTGGGCGGGTACTTCCGGCGACCGCGGGTTGAGCGCAATCCAGATGTTATCCACTGAGGGAGGAACAAGCGATGCCGGTCCGTAGAGCTGAGGCCGTCTGGCACGGCAGTTTCAATGAAGGACACGGGCATATGATGTTCGGGGACGGCGCCTTCGAGGCCGATTACAGCGCCGGCTCGCGTTTCGAAGAAGATCCGGGCACCAACCCCGAGCAATTGCTCGGGGCGGCCCACGCCGGCTGCTTCTCCATGGCGCTAGCTTCGGGCTTGAGCAAGGCCGGCTTCCCGCCGGCCGCAATTCACACGACCGCCGAGGTTCATCTCGACAAGACCGAGGCGGGATGGACGGTCACCCGGATCCACCTCACCACCGAG
>JAHFAU010000003.1:0-14167 GCA_023250385.1 Anaerolineales bacterium | reverse complement strand
TGAGCCGGTAGGCATAGCCCCCCTGATTGGCGGTCTCCCACGTGCACAGTCGGGCGACTTGATACCGAAGTGCCCGACCGGCCAGCCGGGCGATCTGAATTTTGCCATCCGGGCGAACTGACGACCGCCCAGTTGCTGCGCTCGGCTCCGGCCGAGCCTGCGGTGCGCGCAGTCGGGCGCCGAGCGGGCTCCAGCGAAAAGTGCCTCCGTCCGAACTCAGATCGATCGCACCCATCCAGTGCAGCGGTCCGGAGATCAGGTAACGCAGCAGCTCCCCCTCGACCGAGTCCCAGGCTTCGAAGCCGTGCAAGAATCCTCCGTCCGCCGACCGCTGCAGGTACCAGGAGTCAAAACCGCCCGCCGGCCGCAGAAAGTGCGGAAAGTCCTGGCGCGCTGCACTGACCAGCTCGAGGGTGGACCACCAGGTCCCAACCGGCACAGTGGTCAGCAGCTCGAGCGCGGCGCGCCGCCCTAAGGCCGGATCATTCGGCCACTGCGGACCGGCATTGCGCAGTGAGGAGACCTGGGCAAGGTCGTTCCAGTGCGCAGACCGTAAGTAAAGGCCCTGCAAGTTGGACAGGGCCGCTTCGCGGCTGCTCTCGAGAAATTCCCGAATCCGCTCCGGCTGCGGCTCGGGCGCCAGCAGGCCGCCCTCCTGCAGCAATGTAAGCAGCAGGTCTAGCGAGTCGGGCTGCAGCAGGTAACCGAGCAGCCACTCCCGCCGGTTTGCGGCGAGCTCGGAAACATTCCAGCCTCGGCGGCGAAAGGCAGCCAAAATCGTCGTGGCATCGTCTACCGAGAAACTGTCGGCGGCCGCAAACTGGCGAGGCTTGGATGTCGGTCGGCCAATCGAAGCCCGGGTGCTTGGGGCGGGGGCCGGGAGCTTGCCCGCCAGGTCGTGAGGGATGAAGCCGTACTCCTGCGGACCGGCCGGTGAGTCGGCGAAAGCCCGGGCCAGCCATCCGCGATACCAGAGCACTTCCAGCGGCGAAACTGGAGCGGCCCACGGCTTCTCACGATCGCGCCGACCCGGACCCATTTCGCGCAGCGGACCAAAACGGAGTCCGAGTTCCTCAAGCGGCAGACGGCCTTCGTGGCGGGCAAGCAGCTCCAGCACCTGGGCCGCCTCGGCGGGCAGCGCCGCGGCCATTTCCGAGGCCTGGGACAGCATCGCCTCGGAGAGCTGCCGAGCAGCGCCCGGCACCGGCCCGCTCGGCTGCTCGAAGCCCCACAGCTCGGCCACGATGCGCAGATACCCGCGGTCGTGATCCTGCAGGCTCTGGACCAATGTCCTCATTGGAAGCTGCCTGTTCGTTGGCGACCGGGGAGCGTCAGACGATGACTTTTAAGGCCTGGGGCATGAGTTCGACCGTTAGCTCCTGAACGTTGGTCGTGGCATTGGCGAAGATTTCTCCGTCAGTGTGGATCAGCAGCGGCCGATCGGCCACCAGCTTGAGCTGGCGAAAGGTTCCGAGATGCACTTGCTTGAAGCGGGCATGGGTGCCGCGCATGAATTCAGGGATCAGGCGGAACATCATTGGCCGTGAGACGTAGTCGACCATGACGTACTCGAACACGCCATCGTCGGGTTTGGCATCGGGGGCGAGCATGAATCCTCCACCTTCTCGGCCGCCGTTGCACAGCGTGAGCATGAGCAGCTCGCGGTCGAGTTCTTCTCGGTCGGTCGAGATCTGCATCCGGGGGGCCTGATGGTCTTTCATGATCGTCCGGATAACCGCTGCCAGATACATGGCCAGACCCTGCACCCGAGTGATGGCATGCGAGTTGATAACCGTGGCCGCGTCAAACCCAATCCCCAGGGTATTGTCCCAATACTCGACTCGCCCGCTCGCATCCTGCACCCGACCGAGGTCCACCTTCTTGGTCGAGCCCGAGAAGGCCGAGAGGATTGCCTTACCCGGATCGGCGGGGAAGCCGACGTTGTAACAGAAATCATTGCCGGAGCCGATGGGCACCGCGGCCAGGATGGGGCGCTCGCCGGCCGTCACCTGCATCAATCCGTTCACCACCTCGTGAACCGTGCCATCGCCTCCCACCGCGACAACCACGTCGAACCCTTCCCGGGCCGCCTGGGCGGCCAGCTCGCTGGCATGGGTTGGATACTCGGTGCCGGTCCACTCGGCGCCACCGAAATGCTCGATGGTGGCCTGCAGCGAGCCCGCCACCCGCCAGCCGCGACCGCCGTCGGCATGGGGATTGAAGATCAGTTTGACGCGACGCTCCACGATGTTGTCTTTCACTGCGCGAGGTTGAACGGAGAAACTTGCCCGGATTATAGCCCAGCCCTCGCGGTAGTACCTTTTTTAAGCGTGTCGATCATTGACTCTCCGCCCAGGACTGCTACAGTTAGCGGGCAGGAGCCTCAGGCCACCAACGGACTGCAACCTCCCCCGTCAGCCGTGGCGCTCTCCGACCAATCAGCCCAAGCCATTCAGTGGGTGGCGAAGGCAAGCAGTACGCCGGTCGGTCGGAGTTCCGCCCTTCCCTGCGGCGTACAGATGTGGGGCCTTCCGGCAAGAGCGGCAGTGCCGGCCGTCCAGCGAATGGCAGGGGGCTCTTGTCTTTAACCTCTTCGCCCATTAGCAGCTAGCCTATTCGGCGATTGTGGGCTGGCCGCCTGGCCCGAGCGGTCGTGCTCGGCCGAGCACCTCGTAGGCCTGCGTTTCTCTAACCTCGCCCGGCAGCCGGACCGGGCCGCTGCGACCGAATACGAACTGATGCAGCGCCGGGCCCAGGGCGAGGTAGGTGCGCTCGCTGATCAGCACTCCTCCCGAATGCGGGCCGTACGACTGCAGCTGTTCCGCTGCGCGCAGCAGGTCGCCCATCACGGTCAGCTGCTCCCCAAATCGAACTCCTTGATCGTGTTGGTATTCCATCGGGGAGGGGCTGGTTGTCACATCTCCGGTCGCGATCCCAATGTCGATATTGAACTCGGCCAAACCCGCCGCGGCCCGCTCTGGCTTGGTCCCGGCCAGCGCGTCCAGGAGGGAGAGCCCGGCGTGGGTGGCCAGCAGCGCGCTGACCTGAGGTGGGGACCGGTGAGGTGAGATACCGAAACAGGCGACCATGTCCGTCTCCCTCGAGCTGCCCAACACCCCGCCGTGCTCCAGGAGAATCTGTTTGCCGCGCTCATAGACTGAATCCGCGGTATTGGACGGCAGCTTGGCGAATAACACGGTCGCGACCTCGGAGTGGCCGATGGTCGGCAGCGTTGCGGCCTCCGCCGCGTGAGTTGCCGCTCGCGGCGCCGCCGGCAGAGCCAATTTGAACCAGGCTGGCAGCACGGTCAAACTACCGAGGGCGGCGGTGGCCAGGAATGGCGAGCGCGGACCAAAGAGATTCCAAATCTGGCTGCCGATCCACGGGGCCGGCAGCGAAAAGAGACTCAAGGTCGAAGCGAGCAGTCCAAAAGCCATTCCCCGCTGATGTTTCGGGACGGCTTTCGTGATCAGCTTGCTGCCGGCGGGCTCGAAAAAGCCGACTCCGATTCCCGCCAGCGACCAGGAGAGGGCGAATCCCCAAAAACCGGTGGCAAGCCCGAAAATCAAGCGCGAGCCGACGGCCGCGATCAGGGCAAGCACAATCCCCAAGCGTTCGCTGGTTCGATCAACCAACCACCCGGCCGGAAGCAGCCCAATCAAGAGCGCAGCTCCAAAAATCCCATCCAGCAGACCGATTCCTTGCTTGCTGATTCCGGCGACGTCGGTCAGGTAAACCGGTTCCAAGTCTGCGGACAGCTTGAAGGCGATATCCCGGAAGCCGTCGATGATCAGAATCCAGGCGAGGATGCCTCCGGCCATGAAAGCACCGGCCATCTGGCTGAGTGAGCTGCGGAGCGAGCGGAGAGAAATCTCCTGCTCGCGAATGGTCAAGAATTGCGAGAATCGCAGCAGGTAAATGAAGATCACCGCCGCCAGCGCGAAGACCACGCTTGAAACCCCGAATAGAATGCGGTAGCCGTAGCTCTGGGCCAGCAGCCCGCCAATCGGCGGGGCGATCACCGCGGCCGCGTGGTAGATGGTCTGGGAGATCCCATACATTCTGCCCCGCGACCCCTCCGGCGTGATGTCAGCAATGAATGCGAAGTAAGCGGGGAGCGTAAGCGCAGCGGTCGTGGCCATGAAAGCCGGACCCAGCAGCGCGGCTTGCCAGCTGGGTGCCACGGCATAGGCGGCAAAGGTTAGGACCCCGGTCAGGCTGCCGATAAAGATCACTCGCAGTCGCCCGAGCGAATCGGCCAGCCAGCCTCCGAGCACCTTCACCACAAGCGGGAAGACCATGGAAATCGTGAAGAACAATCCGATCTGGGAGATGCTGGCGCCGAGTTCCCGAATGTAGACCGGAATCTGAACCATCGGCATGGCGATCGAAAACTGGGTCAGCGCCATTCCGAAGAGGAAGACGAGCGTGCGCCGGTTGATCAGGATGGGTTTTGAGTTGGATGCCACGCGAGCAGCGACTCGACCTGTTGCTGGGCCTGGGTTCGATTCTCGAAATGGACGGTGTGCATTCCTAGTGCAGAGGCGGCTTCAAGGTTTTCGGTGAAATCATCGACGAAGATCGCCCGACCGGCTTCCACCCTCAGACCTTCGAGTGCCAGCCGGTAGATGCGGGGGTCCGGTTTGGCCAGCCCAACCTCGGCAGAAATAGTCAGGTTGTCGAATGCGTCGGCGATCCGCCACTCGACCTCGATCTGTTTGCGGATTTCCGGCCAGGCGTTGGAGATCAGTCCGGTGCGGTAATTCGCCCTCAGCCCGCGGATGTACCCGACAAGATCGAGATCGAGATCCTCGCCCCGCCAGAAATCGCGCCTCAGATCCTCCCGCTGTTCGGGGTCCAGCCCGAGGCGCTCGGCCACCCAGGTCCAGACGTCTTCAGCCCCCGCCTGACCGAGGGCTGCCTTGCGGCCCATCTCGCCGGCGAAGACGATCTGATCGAGCTCGCGAGGCGGCAGACCCAGGCGCTCTTCCCAGACTGCCCGGCGCGAGCGGTCCTCGGTGCGGATAATCACTCCGCCCAGATCCCAAAATACGGCCTGGAAGTGGCTCATGGACGACGCTAGAGGACAGAGCATTGTAGACCATGGTGCCTTAGTTGTGAATCGAGCGGGTTTAGCCCCGCCGATTGCTGGCGAACCAATCGAACGCCCTGGCGGCGGGAAGCACACAGTTGAGCAAGTCAGCAAGCATGCCGTATGCGGTGGTGCGCGGGCCTGGAGCGTTTTCACGGATGGTGAGCTCTCCAAGCACGTCGCTGGTGAAGGTCACCGCCGCCGAGGTCCCCATCACATGGAAGAGTGGGTCGCTGGAATCCAACAGCTCCGGTTCTACGCGGGCCTCGACCTGGTCGCCGATCCGTTTGGCGCCGCACACCAGCTTCCAGCGGTGCCCGGACTGGGAGGCCTGCTGGATCTCCCGATCGGTCAGCCCTTCAATCCCGCGGCGCTCAACCTGCCCGAGCCCGATCGGGACGCCCATCAGGACGGTAACCAGGGCCGCCACCTTGATCGCCGAATCCCAGCCCTCGGTGTCGCCCGCTGGGTTGCTTTCGGCGATTCCGAGTCGCTGGGCCTCCGCCACGGCGGCTGCGAAAGATTGGCCCTGCTCCATCAGGCTCAGGATCAGATTGGTGGTTGAATTCAAGATCCCCCGAAAGGCCTGAAGTCGGGCGCCGGGCAGGCACTCCCGCCAAAGCGAGAACAACGGCGCGCCGTCCATTACCGCCGCCTCGAAGCGAAACTGCCTACCGCGGCTGGCGGCGAGCGCAGTCAGTGGAGCGAAGGCGTGGACCACCGGGCCCTTATTGGCCGTAATGGCATGCATCCCGCGCTCCAGCGCGCCCGTTAGATAGGTGACGGCTGGCTGGCCGGACTCGTAGTTGACAGGAATCGACTCGAGCAGCGCCTCGGCCTCGACTGCTTGCAGCAGCTCTTGGACATCGGAGGGGACCGGATCGCGCGAGAGCCGACGGAGATCACTGCCGGTTTGGATCAGCTCGAGGGCGCGGCCGAGGTTCAACCCATCTGAATCGAGTGCCGCCCCGTGGCTGGCGGTTCCGATCCCGACCACCTGCAAGGCCAGGCCGTGCATCGATCGGATGTCGCCATCTTTGGCCAGCAGCAGCTCGGCCACTGCCTGGCCGACGTTCCCGAACCCGATCAGCAGCAGTCGAACCCGTCGCATCGATCTTGAGTTGCGCTAGACCAGCGGCCACGGAAACGGGCGGCCAGGACCCGGTTGAGGGAATCGCCGCTCCACCAACAGCCGATCTGCGCGGTCCCGAAGCGCCCGGATTTCGACCGGGCTCAAAAGCGGGGCTAAGCGAATCTGAAGCGGCATGCGCTCACCGAGCTCTGCCCGCAGCCGCCCAACTGCAGCCAGCAGGGCAGCCGGAATCGGCTCGCCCGCAAAATCCCAGATGACGGTGCGGAGCTTGTACTCTTCGTGAAAGCACACTCCATGATCGATCAGCCAGACATGTCCATCGGCGGAGAGAATCACGTGACCGGCCTTGCGGTCGGCGTTGTTGATCAAGGCATCGAGCAACGCGGCCGGCCGCAACTGCTGCTTTTCCTGCGGCTCAAAGCTGAAGTAGTGGCGCTCTGGATCGGCCGGCAGGTAGAGCTGCAAGGACCCGCCGCCGCCCGGACCATCGCTTCGCAGCACCGTCGGGGGGACTAATCCCCATCCCAGTGCCTCGCTCACCAGGTAGGCTGCCACCTCTCGCCGGGCCAGCGACTTCGGCGGGAAGTCCCACAACGGTTGTTCGCCCTCAGCAGGCTTATAAACTGCCTGCAGCTGGCCGAGGGTCGAACTGACTTCTACCAGGAAGGTGTGATTAGATCCCCAGACGAACTGGCCCGAGACGCCGATCTCGCCTGTGGAGAGAGTCTCAAGAATGGCTTCCAGTGGGAGGTCGAGCTGCATGCAGGCGAGTGGGAAGTCTCAGATCTTGTGGCCGTTGCTCTTGGGGCAGAAGTGTCCCTCGGGATCCTTGGGTTCTCCGCAATTGCCGCAGATCGGCCGCCCCTGTCCCGCAACTTCCAATCCCCACTGGCACATGGCCCGCAGCTGGGAGCGGCTGCACCAAAAACGGACGACTTCCGACTCTTGAGTTTCGTCGGGAAGCTCGCGGGCAACGAGCACCACCCGGTCGCTGGCTTCGTCATAGCCCAGGCCGATTTGCCCGACCCGAAACTTCGGCTCGAGCGGTTCCTCCAAAACCATCTCCTCCCGTTTGTAATCTCCGGATGAGGCGGGCAGCTCGGGGTTCCGCTCGGCCAGATCGCCGAGGAACCGTTCGAGGCCAATGGCCAGTGTTTGGACTTGCTGTTTCTCGACGATCAGGGTGACTAGCTGATCGTCCTTACGAGCCTGCAGGTAGAAAATTCGCTTCCCCGGAGGCCCAATAGCCCCAGTGGTGATGCGGGTTACTGGGTTGAGGTCCAGTTCCATTCAGGCCGATGCAGCGGGGGAAGGTCGGGGACGCACGCGGAAGTATATCACCCGGTCGGGGCCGGCTCGGCTGCCTGCGTGTCGTTGAGTCGAATCAGACTCGCGGAGCGGTCGTGCACCTCCAGCAGGCTGACTGAGGCCGGTTCGATGGCAAGCCGCTGAAACTGATCGAGCGGCAGACCGAGGTAGTGGGCGATGGCCAGCTTGATTGGATCGGCATGCGAAACACAGGCGATCGCTTTCTTATGAGCTCGCCGTAGGGATTCCAACTCGCCCACTACCCGGGCCTGGGCCTCGACGAAGGACTCGCCCTGTGGGAAACGCGCCAGCGATGGTGCAAAGCGGATGGTCGGCCACAACTTCCGGCGGCGAGCAGCCCGCAGGCTGAGCCCTTCCCAGGTTCCGATCCGGACCTCTCCCAGTTGCTCGCGGATTTCGACTTTGAGCCCGTGCGCTTCCGCGAGAACGATGGCCGTCTCCAAGGCGCGCTCCAGCGGGCTGGAAAACACCGCTTCAAGCCGAACTGGCCGGAAGGACTGCGCCAGCCGGACGGCCTGCTGCCGCCCCGCTTCGTTGAGGTGAATTCCGGGCAGCCAGCCGGGCAACTTGCCCTTCCGGACATAGTCGTTCTGCCCGTGCCGGATCAGGTAGATTGCCGTCATACAGAGTCAGGAGGATTCGGAAACTCGAGTGCGGCCGTGCTGGCGCTTGATGGCCTCGATCGCGGGCTGCTCGAGGTCAGGCAGATCACGGGTCTGCTCGATTGCCAATGCCTTGCGCTGGGCCAAGCGCCAGCGCTCCAGCCGGCCGGCCACCTCGGCCTCGTATCCCTGATCCGAGGGACGGTAAAAGTAAGTGCCCAGCAGCGACTGCGGCAGATAGCCTTGCTCGACGAAGTGGCCCGGGTGGTCATGCGGGTAGCTGTAGTCGGCCCCGTGCCCGAGGGCGACCGAATCGCGGTTTGGATCTTTGAGATGATCCGGCACTTCGACCACACCTTCCTGCTCGATCAGCTGGTAGGCCTTGAAATACGCTCCGGCGGTGTTCGATTTCGGGGCGTTGGCGAGGTACAGGGTGGCTTCCACGAGCGGATACACGCCTTCAGGCAGGCCGACGAATTCGAAGGACTGCATCGCGGCGGAGGCGACCAACAGGCCGATCGGATCCGCCAACCCGATGTCTTCGGAGGCCAGGATCAGCAGCCTGCGCAGGATGAAACGCGGATCCTCCCCAGCATAGAGCATCTTGGCCAGCCAGTAGAGGGCGGCATCCGGATCGGAACCACGCACCGACTTGATGAAGGCTGAGATCGTATCGTAATGGACGTCGCCGTCCTTGTCGTATAGGACGGCCCGCCGCTGGATCGATTCCTGCGCAACCTGCAGCGAGATCTGAGTCGATCCATCGGCGTCCGGCTGGGAGGACTCGACGGCCAGCTCGAGGGCGTTCAGCGCGTTGCGGGCATCGCCACCCGCCACTCGCACCAGGTGGGCCAGCGCGTCGGGTTCGAGTTGAATCGGTCGGGTGCCGTAGCCGCGCTGCGAGTCACCCAGGGCAGCCTGCAAGATCCGTTCGACGTCCTGATCGAGCAGCGGTCGCAGCTGAAAAATGCGGGAGCGAGAGACCAACGCACCAATGACCTCGAAGTAGGGATTTTCGGTAGTGGCGCCAATGAGGGTGATCGTGCCCTGTTCTACGTGCGGGAGCAAAGCGTCTTGCTGGGCCTTGTTCCACCGGTGCACCTCATCGACGAACAGAATTGTGCGCAGCTGGTTCAGCTTTCGGCGTTCCTGAGCTTGCGCAATGACCTGCCGCAGCTCGGCCTTGCCGGCCAGTACCGCCGAGAGGGTCTCGAACTGCAAGCGGGTGGTATTGGCGATGATCATCGCCAAGGTCGTCTTACCAGAGCCTGGAGGCCCCCACAAGATGATGGAGGAGAACAGCCGGTCGGCTTCGATAGCCCGCCGCAGCAGTCTGCCCGCCCCGATGATGGGATCCTGACCGACAAACTCGGTCAAGCTGCGCGGCCGCATGCGTGCCGCAAGCGGGGCCTCATTGGACAGGCGTTCCGACATGGCGTGGTCAAACAGATCGAGCGGCTGCATCGCGCGGATTTTACCATTCGGGTTCGCGGGGTCCCCACCGGGTCGAATGGTAGAATTCCGAAGTTTTCCCCGGGCCCTTGAGTGCAATGCTCACCCTGGCCTCCGCTTCCCCTCGCAGACAGGAGTTGCTCCGGCTGACCGGATGGGAGATCGTCAGCCGGTCGGCGGATGTGGACGAGCGCCGCGAGCCGGGTGAGGGTCCGGAGCAGCTGACCCGAAGGCTGGCGACGGCCAAAGCGCGGGTCGGCCGGAGCGAACTGGTGTTGGGCGCCGATACGGTGGTCGTGCCGGACAACAAGATGCTCGGCAAGTCGGCCGCCGGAGGCGAGCTGGTCTTGGGCGCCGATACGGTGGTCGTGCTGGACAACGAAATACTCGGTAAGCCGGCCGGCCAGCCAGAAGCGAGGGGAATGTTGCGGGCCTTGCGCGGGCGGACCCACCGGGTGATCAGCTCGATTGCCCTGGTCGACGGCGCCGGGCGGGAAGTCGCACTGGACACCTGCGTGAGCGAGGTCCCGATGCGGGAGTACAGCGACGCTGAGATCGAGCGGTACCTGGCCTCCGGCAGCCCATTTGATAAGGCAGGCGCCTATGGGATTCAAGACGGAGGCTTCAATCCGGTCAGCATGGATCAGATGCACGATTGTTTCGCTAATGTGATGGGCCTGCCGCTTTGTCATTTGGTTCGCAGCTTGCGCAAACTCGGCTACGAGCCGCCGGCCGACGTCCCTGCGGCCTGCCAGGCCCACACCGGTTACGTCTGCCCGGTCTATCCGGTCATCCTGCGGGGAGAGCAGTGAAACGCCTGGCAATCTCAATCCTTGCGGTCTTGCTTGTCTCCTGCACCGGAAGGTCTGGGGAATCGGGCGCAACCCAGGTTCTGCCCGATCCGCTGGTCCTCACCAACTCCGCCCCCGACCCCGAAATCACGGCTCGAAGTTTTCTCGAGGCCTGGCAGGCACAGGACTACGCCGCGATGTATCGAATGCTCAGCCCATTGACCCAGGACAGCCTGACCGAGCAGGCCTTTATCGAGCGTTATGACGAAGTTTGGCGTTCTGCGGCCCTCACCGGTCTTGACTATGAAATCCTCTCCGCGTTTGTGATGAATCCGCGCCAGGCTCAGGTCCGCTTCCGCTCCGAGCTGCACAGTTCGGCGGCGGGGCTCATCGATCGCGATCTGTTGATGGACCTCACTCTGCGGGATGGGGCCTGGACTGTTGCCTGGAGCGACGGACTGATCTTGCCAGAGCTGAACAAGGGTCAGGGTTTGTATCTAGACGTCATCACACCAACTCGAGCCAACATCTATGACCGGAACGGGCTGGCCATAGCGGCCCAAACGGAGGCCGTCGCATTGTGGTTGGTGCCGAATCAAATCGGGGATGAAGATGCAGAAGCGACGATGCTGAGTACCCTGCGCCGGCTGCTCGACTTTCCCTCCGACGAATCCATCCAGGCCCTGTACGAACCGATCCGGGACACCGACTTTCGGGTGAACCTGGGCGAGGTCCCCTTGGACAGCTTTCAAGCGGTGCAGGATACCCTGGCAGCCGTTGGCGGCGTTCAGTGGCGCACCTATGACACTCGGCTGTACTTCGAAGGCGGCCTGGCCCCGCACTCGGTCGGCTATATCAGCTGGATCCAACAGGCAGACCTGCAGCACTACCTGGCCCTTGGATATCGTCGCGACGAGTACGTCGGCCAAATCGGTTTGGAATCCTGGTTCGAACCGGAGCTGCGCGGCCGCCCGGGCGGCACGCTATACGCCACAGATCCGCTAGGAAGGCCTCAGCAGCCGATCGCCTCCCAGGATTCGGAGCCGCCCTACGCGGTCTACACCAATCTGGACCGGGATCTCCAGCGCTACGCGCAGCAGGCGATCCAAGATAGTGGTCTGACCGGGGCAGTCGTTGTGCTCGAGCGGGACACGGGCGCGGTGCTGGCACTCGCATCTTCCCCGGGCTTCGATCCAAATCTGTTTGATACCAACAATCCGAACAGCGCCAGCGGGCTGAGCGAGTTGTTCCAGCAGGGAAACGATCCCCTGCTCAACCGGGCGACATTGGGCGTCTACCCGACCGGCTCTTTGTTCAAGATGATCACGATGGCAGCCGCGCTTGAATCCGGGTACTACACCCCGGACACCGAATACAACTGCGGCCTGGAGTTCCGGGAGTTGACTGGAGTTACCCTGTATGACTGGCGCTACGAAGAGGAACTGCCGGCCGCCGGCGAGATCACCCTGACCCAGGGGCTGGAGCGGTCCTGCAATCCGTACTTCTTTCACATCGGGTTGGATCTCTTCAACCGTGGCCTGGAGACCGCGGTGCCCGACATGGCCCGGGGCTTTGGGCTGGGGGCTCCGACCGGAATCGAGATCGGGGAGGCCAGCGGTCTGTTGCCAGATCCCGAGAGCAAGCTGGCGCTCTACGGTGAGCCGTGGAATCGGACAGACAGTGTGATGCTCTCGATTGGGCAGAGCTATTTGCAGGCCACCCCGCTGCAGGTAGCGCGGTTTGTGGCCGCGATCGGCAATGGAGGCACGCTCTACCGGCCGCAAATCGTTGCCAGAATCGAGAATGCCGAGGGCGAGGTGCTGAGCGAGTTCTCGCCTGTGGCCCAGGGAACTCTGCCGGTGAGCCCGGAGAACCTGGCTGCCATCCAGGCGGCGATGGTCGGTGTCATCCGCGACCCGCGGGGCACGGCCTACCGGTCGTTCCTCGGCATCCGCGATATCAACATCGCCGGCAAGACCGGGACTGCCCAGACCGGCGAGTTCACCGACCCGCACGCCTGGTTTGCCGGGTACACCTTCGAAGAGCGTTCCGACAAGCCGGACATCGCGGTGGTAGTCGTGCTGGAACACCAGGGCCAAGGTTCGGAGTGGGCCGCCCCCGTCTTCAAGCGAGTCGTCGAAGCCTATTTCAAGGGCGGTCCGATCAGCCGCTATCCGTGGGAGGCTCGCATCCGAGTCCCGGCGACTCCCGAGCCGCCGCCAGAGGGACAGGGAACCGAGGGATAGGGCTGGGGACCAGCTCAAAGCAGCTTCAAGGTCTAATCCTGCGCGCTCGGGCCGGGTTCTACGAGGTTGAGACCGAGCAGGGCCTGATTACGGCGAAGCTGCGCGGGCGAATGCGGCGCGCAGGTCCTACCCGTGAAACCATTGCGATCGGCGACCGGGTCAAGCTCAGCCTCTTCGAAGACGGCTCGGCCTCGATCGAGGAGCTGCTGCCGCGCAAACGGGCCCTCTCCCGCCGGGCTCCCGGCCGGGAGGCCGAACAGATCCTGGTGGCCAACCCGGATCAATCGGTATTCGTGTTCGCCTGCGCCGACCCCGACCCCAATTTCCGCATGCTTGACCGGCTGCTGGTAGTAGCCGAGCGCGAGTCGCTCCCGGCGGTGATTTGTGCCAACAAGCTCGATCTGGTGCAGGCGCGCAGCGCGCACGAGGAATTTGGGGTTTACGAGCAAATTGGATACCGGGTGCTGTATACCTCCGCGACCACCGGAAAAGGGGTGGGAGACTTGCGGAGGGAGCTGAGTGGGAAGCTCTCGGTGTTGGCCGGACCATCCGGGGTGGGCAAGTCCAGCCTGCTCAATAGGGTTCAGCCGGGTCTCGGCCTGCGCACGGAGGCCGTGAGCCAAGCAACCGGTAAAGGGACCCACACGACGGTAGCCCGCGAGCTGCTTCCGCTCGAAGGCGGAGGTTACGTGGCCGACACTCCCGGGCTTAAGGCGTTCGCGCTGTGGGACATCGAGCCGAACGAACTAGACGCCTACTTCCGAGAGATTGGGCCTTTAGTGAAGGACTGCGAATTCAACGACTGCACCCACGAGCATGAGCCGGGCTGCGCGGTGCGGACCGCGGTGGAGGCAGGCAAGATCGACGTTAATCGTTATGAGTCTTACCTTCGAATGCGATCGGGCGAGACCTTCCTAGAGCGCTAACTCTGCCCGGCGGCCGCCAGCGCCGGCATCTAACTGCTTTCGCTCACCAGGAAGGCGATCAGGGCCTCGATCTCTTGGTCAGAGAGGTGAAGGTTCGGCATCTGAGTTCCCGGCCTCACCGCGGCCGGGTCCTTAAGCCAGCTGCGAAGAAAGTCCGGTTCGAGCGACCGTGAGCTCAAATCCGGCCCGACGCTGACACCGGATCCCGGGTTCACTTCACGGTGCTGATGGCAACCGACGCAACCTTTGGCCTGAAATAGGGCCCTGCCGTAGGCCGCGGGATCCTCGGTGACCACCGCCGAGACCGCGGGGGGAGCGCTACCCGGATCCACCGCGGCCGGCGCCAGGGGAACCAGGGATAAGATCAGCAACCCCGTGCCGGCCAGTGCTAACGGCAGGACCCATCGGTTCATCAGCGTGTTACCAATCGGGCGCAGCGAGCGAGAGGCCTTACGCCCGCTCCTCGGCTGCTCGGGAAGAGTTGCGGCGGCCGAGGGCGGCCAGTGCCCCTGCGCCTAACAGCAGGGCGATCCCCGACCAACGGAGCAAGACGCGGAGATTGTCGAAGTCGAAGGCAACGGCTTGATTCGGGCTGGCTGCCGCCTGGGGCAGCACGGCCGGCAACACACTCAGTGG
>JAHFAU010000147.1 GCA_023250385.1 Anaerolineales bacterium | reverse complement strand
ACTTTGATTGCTAGCGCGGAGTTGTTGCCGGGGTCAATTGCCTTAAATACCGTAGCCATCCCACCCTGCCCGATCTGCTCCAGCAGCGTGTACTTCCCTAACGATTGGACGGCCATGCTCAAAGCCATCAACTCACCTTCGGCCGGTCCGCGCTCCTAGCGCGGGCGCCGTTTGCGGCAAGTCTGACACCAGCCGGTTTCCAGCAGATCGCCATCGCACTCATTGCACCAGCGGTAGGGGAGCGGTTGATCCATGTGGATCAACCTGCCCAGGATGCCGACCAGCGCCAGCGCGACCAGAAACACCGCGACGCTCATTGGTTAAAGGACACTCATCCGTCGATACCGCCGATCGGCCCAACCTGCGCCTAACGGAGCTAGCCCGCGCATCTCCTTTGCGCAATCTTGGAATACGAGACCATGCGACCCCGATTGGGCCGCCGTGAAGGTTCTGCGCGCCCTAGCGACTCAGCAGAATGCTGGCGATGACCAGTCCGTTGTAGACGGTCACCGAGTGCGAGTTCACCGACCATCCGCCGCCATCCAGAGCGGCCACGCTGGATCCCAGGTCTTCCTCGATTTTCCCCATGACCCGGCGCAATTCCGGGGCCTGATCGGTCATGGTTTCGAGTAGACCAGGGACCTTTAAGCGCTGGGTCAGCACGAGCATCTTGAACTCGTGCTGGCCGTTGGTCACAGCAATCCTCGCCGGCGCAGTTAAAGTTGCTTCTTGTTGCATTGGTCCCATTCGGGTTCAGTCTAGCGTCCTTTGGAGAGGCCCGACCTTACGCTATGCTTACACACCGCGCTTTGAGCCAGCCCGTATCGGTCGGAACGAGCGAGGATTGACCACCTCCCATGGATGGGATAGCATGACGGCCCGGACAGGCAGCTATGGAATCGCAGGCGATTAGGACTGAAGGATTAGGCCGGGTCTACAAGATCCGGGAGCGCAAGAAGGAAGAGCCCAAGGAACGGGTGGCGCTGAAGGACGTCAACCTGCAGATCGGCCGGGGGGAACTCTTCGGCTTGCTCGGCCCGAACGGGGCCGGCAAGACCACCTTGATCAAGATCCTCACGACCCTGCTGGCCCCGAGCAGCGGCCGAGCCTGGGTGGCCGGGCACGACGTGCTCGGCGAGCCGCAGGCGATCCGCCCCCTGATCAACATGGTCTCCGGCGGCGAATCCTCCGGCTACGGCCTGCTCACCGTGCGCGAGAATCTGTGGATGTTTTCTCAGTTCTACGGCATGTCTTCCCGCCAAGCCAACGCCCGCATTCGCCAACTCTTGGAAGTGGTCGGGCTGGCGGACCGGCTGAACACCAAGACCTCCGACCTCTCGACTGGCATGCGTCAGAAGGTTAATGTGGTGCGCGGCTTCCTGACTGACCCCATGGTGATCTTTCTGGACGAACCGACCTTGGGGCTGGACGTCGGCGCGGCGCGCGACGTGCGGAGTTTCATTCGCAGCTGGATGCAGGAGCGCCCGGAACGCACGGTGCTGCTAACGACTCACTATATGGTGGAGGCCGATGACCTGTGCGATCGAGTAGCAATCATCAATCTGGGAAAGGTACTGGCCTGCGATACCCCGACCGCCCTCAAACGCCAGCTTCAAAAGGAGCCAATCTTCCGGCTGGAGGTCAGTCCGCTGGATGGCAACCAACCCGAGGCGTTCAGCCAGATCCCGGGAGTGAAGCATTTCCAGCATCGGGCGGTGGATGGCGGCGCCAGCCTGGAGTTCATCCTCGAAAACGAAGACGTTCTGCCCGCGGTGGTCGGCCAGCTCACCCAAAACGATATCCACCTGCGGAATCTGGAGAAGCGCGAGCCGACCCTGGAGGATGTTTTCGTCAAGCTGGTGGGTAGGAGCATGGAGGACGTTGAAGGTGGAGAAATCAGCTAGTCTCTCCCAGCCGGCCTTGTTCATCAAGACGGTCATTGCCCGGGCCTACCCCCGGGTCGTTGCCCAGCATCGGCGCGAGCGGTCTTGGCTTTTGTTCGAAGTCATTTTGCCGATGCTGGCGGTCTCGGCCTATGTCTTTATCTATCGAGCCATCGGCGCGCCGGAGGCCTATGTTGGCTTCGTGGTCATGGGGGGAGCCATGACCGCCTTCTGGATGAATGTGCTGTGGGGAATGTCGAGCCAGTTCTTTTGGGAAAAGGAGACCGGTAACCTGTCCCTGTACACGATTGCGCCCACTTCGATCATGGCCATCTTGCTGGGGATGGCGCTGGGAGGGATGACCGCCACCCTGCTGAGAGCGCTGGCGATTGTGCTGCTCGGGATTCTGATCTTCAACGTGCAGTTCAGCGTCGCTTCTTTTGGGCTGCTGTTCCTGACCTTCTCCCTGACGATGGTGGCCCTCTACGGGATGGGCATGATGACCGCCTCGTTGTTTCTGCTGTTGAACCGGGAGGCCTGGCATCTTGCGAACCTGGCGCAGGAACCGGTGTACTTGTTCTCGGGGTTCTATTTCCCGCTGCGCAGTTTCAATTTCTGGGTCGCGCTGGGGGCCTCGATCATTCCGATGTCGTTGGGACTGGATGCGATGCGCCAGCTGGTCTTTCCGGTGGGAGCCAGCTTGGGTTTCCTCTCGGTCCCAGTGGAGTTGGCCGTGCTGACCGGACTCAGTGCCGGCTTCCTGATCGGGGCTCACTACCTGTTGAGATACATGGAAAGGGTAGCGATCCGCGAAGGACGGCTCACTGACCGGACCCGTTGAGTCGGAGTCCGGAGACTCGGATCGGGTGATCGGACCATGGAGGCGGCGGCAACGACGGCGGTGCAGGTAGGATCTCGCAGAGCGGGAGCGCTCGACGCCGTTCGCTCTTTTCGGATGGCGGCCTGGTTGGGCTGGCAAATCGAGTCCAACTGGACCGATCCATTTCTGTTCGCGGTCTACTCGGTTATCAAGCCGGTGGCCGGCGCCGCAATCCTGGTAGTCATGTACGCGGTCATCACCCGGGGCGACTTTGACTCGCCGCTCTTCTCCTATATCCTGCTGGGCAACGCTTTCTACATTTATGTGGGCCAGATCATGAGTGGAATCTCGTGGGCGGTAATCGAAGACCGCGAACACTATCGAACGATGAAGTATCTGTACATCGCCCCGATTCGGATCCCCTACTATTTGATCGGGCGCGGGGCGGCCCGTTTCGTGACCGGGTCGGTCTCGGTGGCCGTCACGCTCTTGGCCGGGGTCTTGTTCCTCCACCTGCGGCTCGTCCCGAGCGCAATCAACTGGCCGATGTTTCTCGGGGCCTGGATCCTGGGGGTCGTGATGCTGGCGATGCTGGGCCTGCTGCTCGCCGGGGTGACCTTGCTCACCGCCAATAACGTGTACGTGATCGGCGAGACCGTGGCCGGGGCCCTGTACCTTTTCAGTGGAGCCATCTTCCCGTTGGAAGTGCTGCCGAACTGGCTGCGCCCGATCGGGTTCGTCATACCGCTATCCTACTGGTTGGAGCTGCTGCGCCGGTCGCTCCTGGGAAGTGTGGCACAGGCGTTTCCGACCTTTGCCCGGCTGAGTGACGGACAGCTCTTCGCCATCCTGGGAGGCTTGACGCTGGTGTTCGGGCTGGCTTCGGTCTTGACCTTCCGTTATTGCGACTTCCTGGCTCGCGAACGCGGCATGATCGACCGGATCAGCAACTGGTGACCCGGCGCATCCGACTGGGCATCCATCCCCGCAGTCTCAAGCCAATCTTTGCCACCGCGCTGCTCCTGGCGCCGGCTGCCTGCGGCCGCTCGACGACCCCACGAGCGGCTGGGGTTCGCGTCGCGGGCCGAGTGAAAATCTATGCTTCTTGATTGGGCGTTGGCTGCGCTGCCGGTGGTCCTGCTGCTGGTGTTGAT
>JAHFAU010000146.1 GCA_023250385.1 Anaerolineales bacterium | reverse complement strand
TTGTCCGACCGGCCGAAACCGAGGAAGTCCATCGCCAGGACTCGGTGGCGGGCTGCCAGTGGGGGGATGAGTTTTCGGTAGAGGTAGGACCAGGAGGGCTCGCCGTGCAGGCAGAGCACGATTTCCCCCTCGCCCTCCTCCACAAAGTGAACCCGAGCTCCATTGAAGTCGAGATAGCGAGGCGGGTAAGGAAAGCCCGGCAGGTTGTGGAAGCGTTCATCGGGAGTCCGCAAGATCGTCATCGCTGGGCCGCGGAGTCGCAGCCGCTCAGGCTCGCCCTACCGGCGGAGAGCTGGGCGCTCAGGAGACCGCGAGCATCCCGGCCTGCACCGCCGTCAATTCCTGCAGTCGGGGATGATTGGTGTAGAAGCCCCAATAGCGCGGCGGCAGCAGCGCAGCGATCCGGCACATGATCTCGTCGGTTTGATGGCGCAGCACTTGGCTGCGGTCGCCCTCGGCGACCGGAGGCAGCCTGAACGCTTCCCCGATCCGCAAGATCAACTCGGGGCGACGGAGACGCAGCAGGGAGGGAAAGGCCCGATCGGTTCCAATCATGGCCATCGGAACCAGCGGTGCGTCGACCTGGGAAGCAAGATAGGCCGCGCCGGTCTTTCCCCGCTGCAGGACGCCGACCCGGCTGCGAGTGCCCTCCGGGGCCATCCCGAAGCATTTGCCCGCTCGCAGCCAATCAATCGCCGCCTGCAGGGCCATCCGGTCCACCTCGCCGCGCCGGATGAAGATGCCGCCGGCCAGGCGGATGATCGGATAGTAGAACGGGTGGTACCGCCATTTGGAGGCGACGAAGCCGGTGATCTGCGGGCCGCCCAAGTAAAGGTAGGCCAGCGGCGCGTCGACAATGCTCAAGTGATTGCCCACGAGGATGTACGGGCAGTCCCGGGGCAGGTTTTCGAGACCTTCGACCCGGGAACGGCTCAGCAGTCGGAAGACCGCAGTGAAGAACCAGCGCAGCAAGCGATGGCCCATGAGGCCTCGATTGTAGACGCGAGACCGGGGTGTTACAATCCGCGGCATCCTCGGTCAGCTTAGCAGTGTTGCGCGGTTGAAACACCGCGTTTTCATTCCAAGACCTGCAGCAGCGGCTGCCCAGGCCCTAAGCCAATGAAGACCGCCGTTCCATGATGCCCCCGACTCAGCCGCGGCCCGTCCATCCCTGGCTCAAGAAGCTCCAGGTTGCTTTTGTTCCGGGTGAGACCAGCGCGCTCATGGAGGAGGTCGTCGACGGACTGCTGGAGCAGTTCGAATCGCTTGGACACGAGATCCAAGATTCTCCCCGCGGTCGAACCGATTTAGTGATGACAACTGCGCAATTCGGCCAGTCCCTCCCGTGGCGCAAAGCGCTGTTCTTCACCGCCCGCAAGCGATTCGAGCTGGAGAACAACCCCGCCATCTATACCTTGGTGCAGGTCGGTACTCGGGAGTACCAAGCTGCGCTGGATCACTTTCAAACTGCCCTGGAGCGCGAGCTTCCAGATCCGGCGGATTTTGAATTCCCCGGTCTGGCGCCGGATTCGCACCGGGTGCTGCTCGAGCAAAGCCGCCGCGGCGGTCCGATCCTGGCTCTCGAACGCCAGGTCCAGGCTCAGGCCAAGAGCATCCGGATCCTGCTGATCGTCGGAGACGACCGGCCGCTCTGGGCCCATCACTTTGATCTGGTCGGAGCTCATCCGCGGATCGAAATGGTCGAGGGGAATGGGTTCTATCAAGACCTCGCGCTGCGAATGGTAACCGTGCTGAGCACCGAGGAGGTCACCGCTCATGAAGTCATGGAGGGGCTGATCCCGCGGGCCGAGTGGACGGCCCTGGAGGCGCCTAAAGGGATGCTGGCGGCCGGGTCGGAGCTCGGCCGGCGGGGATTCTTCACCGAGATGGTCCGGATCGCGGACCTGGTTGCGGTGCCAGCAGTCTCGGAAGGGGTGGCCAATCAGTACAGCGAGGGCTGCTTCGCGACCTGGGAGCCAAAGCTCGGCGCCCTGATCGCGACCGTGACCGGCAGCGCCCGGCCGGTCGACAAGCACGCCATCGGGGAGGACGACCTGGCAGTGATCGTCGGGGTGCGGCCGGATGGCAAAGGAGCCCGCGTGCGGCACGTTACCGGGAAGCGGAACGACCCGCCCTCTTCTGAGGCGGTTGAGTTGATGGAAATGGACGGCCTGCTCCCGAAGATCAGGCTTGATGAGGGTTGGACAACCCAGGCAACGGTCCCGGTCCTGCGATCCAAGCTGCATGGGCACCGGGGCGTTGCGGCCTACGATTCGGGTCGGGCCGAGCATGTGCCGCTCGAACCGGCCTACTATCACTACCCGGTGTCGTGCGCTACCCAGGCGCAAGCGCTCGCGATCAGGGATGCGTTTGCCAAGTCCGCCGCGCTGCGGGACAGTGGCGACCCGCGGCAGTTGGTGTTTACCGTCCTGCCCGGCCACGGCGTAGTGATCGCCGAAAAGTGGCTGCCGGGGAAGGCGCCCTTCCAGCTGATGTGGGAGGCTATGGACAACGGGGAACTGGAGATCTCAAACCGAATTCCTCAAGGGATGCTGCGCTACGTGCCCGGCCCGAACGGGCGCATGATCCTGCAAGAAGGCTGAACTTCCCCGAACCACAAGCTAGGTTTATCCAGCAAGCCCCCGACCGTACCTGCACCGAGTCCGGGCGCCGGGCGCACCGGCCCGGCCGCAAACGTCTTCGCCGATGCGTTCCGCGGTTCAGCGCGGCAGGTACATCTCGTCCAGGGAGGCGAGCGGCGCGGTGGAGGTCACTCTCATCTTCATCCACCCGCTGGTGTTGTGAAAGTCGGCGACTGCCGATCCGGGTGGCACGATCTGGTCCAGCGCGGCGGCGGTCTGCTCGTCTAGCCGCAGATCGAGGACCGACAGGGCGTCCTGCAGCTGGGCTTCGGTGCGCGGCCCGATGATTGGGGCGGTCACCGCGGGCTGGTCTTTGACCCAGAGCAGAGCCAGTTGGGAGCCGGTCACGCCGCGGGCGAGAGCCAGCTCGGCAAGCTTCCGGCCGGCAGCTACCCCGGCCTCGCTGATGCGTGCGGCGGCATACGTCCCCACGCGGGCAGCCCGCGAGTCCGCCGGATGTCCATCTGCCCGCTCGTAACGGCCGGCCAGCATCCCCATCGCCAGGGGGGACCAGGGCAAGATCCCCAGTCCGTAGCGCTGGGCCAGCGGGATCAGTTCATTCTCGATTCGGCGATCGAGTAAGTTGTAGGGGGGCTGCTCGCTAACGTAGCGCACCAAGCCATCGCGCTCGCTGATCCCAAGGGCCTCCATCACCATCCAGGCCGGGAATGTGGAGCAGCCGACGTAGCGAACTTTCCCGTCACGGACCAGGTCATGCAGCGCGCTGAGGGTCTCCTGCTGAGGGACATCGAAGACCGGCCGGTGGATCTGGTAAAGATCGATCCACTCCGTATTCAGGCGGCGGAGCGAATCCTCGATCGCCTGCAGGATATGCCGGCGCGAATTGCCACGATCGTTCGGGTCCTTGGACATGGGAAAGTGCACTTTGGTGGCCAGCACGACCCTCTGCCGCCGGCCATCACCAAGGGCCTTGCCCACGACCCGTTCGCTCTCGCCGTCGTTGTAGACGTTGGCGCTATCCAGAAAGTTGATCCCGGCGTCTAGGGCCTGGTGGATCATCCGGATCGAGTCGGCCTCGCCGGTCGGTCCGCCGAAGTTCATGGTTCCCAGGCAGAGCGGCGAGACCCGCACGCCGGTCGGTCCCAGCAAGCGATATTCCATAGCAGCTCCCCTCGGGTGTTCGTCTTGAGCTTACCTGCAACTGCAGCAGCAGGTCAACCGTCTCCCTCGCCCATCTCCTTCAGCAACACCCGCAGGTCGGCCTTGCTGTGCAGGCCGAACTT